>SUTX01000024.1 GCA_015152465.1 Cyanobacteria bacterium SIG31
GTAATAACAAATGGTATTACCGATTTCAACTTAATGGAAAAGAATATTATAGAGCTTGCAAGGGGGCAGTTGATCAAAAAACTGCCCTTCAATATGAAGCAATAGTAAAAGCCGAAATTATGAAAGGTAATCTAGGTATTTTAGATAATAAGCCTAAACCTACATTAAAAGGTGCTATTAAAATTTATTTAGAATATTCAGAAGTAAATAAAAAAAGCTATAAATCTGATGTGCTAAGTACAACAATATTTTTAAAATATTTTGGAAATATTAATTTAGAAGATATTACTCCGGCAAAAATTGAGGATTTTAAGAGGGATATAAAAAAGGAACGTAATAGCAAAAATGCTACTGTAAATAGGTATTTGCAAGCATTAAGCAAAATGCTTAATTTAGCCGTTGCAAATGAATTATTAAACAAAAACCCTATGTGGTCTGTTAAAAAACTAAAAGAAAACAATTATAAGACTAGAGTTTTATTACCAGAGGAAGAAAAACGATTATTTGAGGAAATAGAACGAGGGTATGAAGTAGTAGGCAGAGATAAAGCTAAAAAGATTATCTATCCTTATATTCATTTGAAACCTTTAATTATATGTGCTTTACAAACAGGTATGCGTAGAAATGAAATATTCAAATTAAAATGGGCTTATATAGATTTTGAATATGAGTTTATAGAACTTCTTGAAACTAAGTCTGGAAAATCAAGAAAAATACCGATTTCTTCAAAACTAATGAAGGTTTTAAATGAAGCAAAAAATAATACTGAATATGTATTTCTTAATCCAGAAACCAATATGCCTTACAATGACATCAAAAAAGCATTTCATACTGTTCTTAAAAAAGCTGAAATTAAAGACTTCAGATTCCACGATTTCAGACATACGGCAGCTACAAGAATGTTAGAGAATGGTGCTGATATAAGAACAGTACAAGAGATATTAGGACATTCTAGTGTTTCTGTTACAGAAAGATATACTCATACCAATGCTAAGAGTAAAAGGAGTGCCATTGAGATTCTCTCGTCATATTAATATTGTATTTAATCATAATCAGATATATTCCGACACTATCAGTTGTAAAGGTCGGGAAAAAGTCGGGAAAAGTAAAAGAGGATGATTTAAAATCATCCTCTTTTATTTACGCCTGCCGCGATTCGAACGCGGGACCCTCTGCTTAGAAGGCAGATGCTCTATCCAGCTGAGCTACAGACGCTCATATTTTCGTTCGGCTAAACAACCTTACCTAACTAAAATAACACATCAACTTTTTTTTGCAAGAGGCTACTTAAACCTCTCTCGTGAAAATTATTTTTTTAGAAAATACTCAACCCACATTATCAAATCAGAAATTTCATACGGTTTTGGCAAGTATAAATCAGCCCCATAGTCCAAAACAGTTATCTTATCGTGAATACTCGTTGTTACAATAAATTTAGTATTTACAAATTCTTGGTTATTTTTCAATTTCCTTAGTGCTTCTAAGCTCGCAAACTCTTCTCCACAATCATAAATAACTATAGCTGGTTGTGAAAAGTTTTTACTACCTAATTCTTCCTGAACGTCATATCCTTGAAGTTCTAAAGCTGTTCTTATAAGGTACCTCAACGACTCATCACATTCTTTTATACAAATATTTTTATTCCAGAATTCTTGTACCACTGAATCTGAAGCAGTTAATTTTGCTCGTTCTATCATAAAATTTGAGCCTGACGGAATTTTAGCCATTTTAGTAAGCGAACGAAGCTTATCTTGTAAAATATCTACCGAACTTATATTTGAAAAATCTAACAAGACACCTATTAAAACCGATACAAACTCAACCCGCATACCAGTATAACGGTCTCCCTTAAGGGTCATATAACCTCGTTTAGCATCTGTTTCTGAATAAAATTTTGGCGCCACAGTATCAAAAGCAAAAGTTAAAAACTCTGCAAGTTTTTCAGCCCCATACTTATTTGTCACAATAACAAACTCAGACTCACTTAGTTGCCCAATAAAATCCTCTTCAGCTAACGCTGATTTAGCAATAGCAATAAATGTTTGAATCAATTTATCGGCTGCTAATTCAGTATAAACAGTTTTATAGTCTTTTAAATTATTAATAGATATGCTAAGCACAGCTTGGTTTTCTGAAGACAGAACCCGCTTTAATGTTTTTCTGACATATTTTTCATTTGGCAAAAGGGTCATTGTATCCAAATTCGATTCTAAATCTCTTCTTATATGAGCTTTAATTCTTGATTTAAACTCATCAATATTAACAGGCTCACTTAAAAAATCATCAGCTCCAGATTCTAAAACAGAAATTCTATCAGATGCTTCTGCAGATTTTGATAAAGCTACTATTACAGGCCTTGTATTATAAGTAAGTGCTCGTATTTTTTGACAAAACACTGATAATTCTTCTTCTATACTATCTGAAACAATTATCAAATCAGGTTCCAGCAATTGCACTTGGACAATTGCGTCTTTAAGGGTTCTAGCTATAATAGCATTAACGTCAGCCTCATCAACCGTCTTTTTATACTTTACAGAAAGTTCTTTTCTTTTATCAATAATCAAGACTGTTGAGAGCATTTTAATGCCTCCTCTTGATTATAAAACGGGAACTCTATCCAAAATTCAGTACTAACATTTGGAATACTATATGCCGAAATCGTACCATTCATTGTTTCTACCAAATTTTTTGTGATATAAAGTCCTAGCCCATTTCCTTGCGTTGTACTAGTCAAATGATTCTCAAGACGAACAAATTTTTCAAAAATTTTTTCTCTATCCATTGGATCCATACCAATTCCATGATCAATTACTTTTATTGACACTTTATCATCTGAAGCAAATGATGTTGAAATTATTACGTCTTTATCTGGCTTTGAATACTTACAGGCATTGTCAATCACATTGGTCATTACTTGCTGAAATTTATCTTCATCTAACCTTGCACTTGGCAAATTTTTATTAAGATTTAAAACAATCTTATGCTCTTTATATTTTTGAGAAATCATTTGGACAACTTTCTCAATTCCAATATTAACATCAACTTCTTTAAATTTAGGTTTGTCAGAGTTAATCTTTGATACAGTCAAAATATTTTCCACAAGATTAATAAGCCTATTAGATTGTTCCTCTATTATTTTTACAAACTTCTTCTTATTATCTTCATCAAGCTTATCCCAAGAGTTCAAAAGAGTTTGCGAAAACCCCCTGATACTAGTCAGGGGTGTTCGCATCTCATGTGAAACTGTTGATATAAATTCGTTTTGAATATCGTCCATATTTTCTTTTGTTGAAATCTTTAACCTACTAGCGGTTTTAGAATTTGTAATTATACACTCAGAAATTTACTAAATAGCAGGTTAATTTTCTACATATGTAGTACCTATTCTTCTGTCATAAATAATGTTTTAGCTTCCTCAATGGCATCAGTTAAAACATCAAGTTGATCAGGAGCAAAAGTTACACCTTTTTTGGTAGGTAACCAAGTAGCACCATCATCAGTTGTATAATAAATTCTTAAATTGAAGTATGATTTACCTCTATATTCTGAGACAGAGATTTGTAATTGTTCTGTATCACTTCTTTCAATTGTTGCCAATATTTTTGCTTCTGCCATGTTTATTTCCTCTCTTACTAATATTTTATCTTATAGCCATCCGCTACAACACGAGCTGAACAAGCCATACTGTTTTTTATACTTCCGTTTGCACAGTCTGTTTTATAAGTATCTTGTCCGTAAGGTACCATTTTCCCAGAGTTTGACAATGAGAATACAAACGCATCTTTACCATAGATATTTGGCTTTTTATTGATTCCACTAGTATCAATAATAACAGCAACAACGGGAGCATTTGGTAATAATGACGGAACTATAGGTCCTGTAAAAATCACATCAACACCACTACTTTTGCTAGAATAAATTGTTTGCGCAGGTTTATTTTCTGTAGTTCCTTCTGTATTATCAGTTGTATTATTATCGGTCGTATTGTTATCAGTTGTAGTGTTGTCACTTGTATTATTGTCAGTTGTATTGTTATCGGTATTGGTATCAGTTGTGGTGTTATCGGTATTGCTATCAGAGCCAGTGTCAGAGCCACTAACAGAGCCTCCCCAACCATAATCAGGGTTATAAATAGGTTTCGGTGTAACAACAACTGGCAATTTACCTACTGGCGGCAAATCTGGTGTTACCGGACCATTCCAATAATCTCCACCACTATAGCTGCCACCACCAATACCAGCTTGCGGACGAGTTTGAACTCTTTCTGCAAAATCTGTAATAGCGGTGTTTTGCGCAGCAAAAGTTGCTGGAACAAACAAAGATGAATAAGAAATATAGTTATAAGTATCGTCAGCAACTGAAACATCAGTATTTTCTGACATATTCATATATGATGCTAGCTTTTTTATATTAACATTAGGAATCTGTGAAAGTTGTGTATAAGCAGAACCGTCTGTCAGCTTTGCATTCTCTTCTTCAATGTAATTCATAGCCGCAGTCTCAACTTGTTCTACTGCTCTAGCAAGAGTTGCTGCTGTCTTAGATTTGTTAATATTTTTAGCCAACTGAGGTATAACTAATGCTGCAATAACACCAGCTATAGCAAGAGCAACTAACACTTCTGCAAGAGTAAATCCTTTTTTTTCTTTCATCATATAACACCTCCTAATTTGATTCCTATTATAGCATTATATAAGAAATGTTAACAATTTGTCTATTCTAAATTTTTAGGTTAATATGAAGTTATGGAAACGGGGAAGATTGTTGTAGTCGATGATGAGAAAATTGTAACCTCTGCGTTTAGCACTTTGCTTAAAGTAGAGGGTTTTACTGATGCTCATTTTTTTAATAATCCAAAAGATGCTATCCATTTCTTAAAAGAAAATACTCCTGATTTAATTATTTCAGATTTTCTTATGCCAGAAATGAATGGTTTAGAATTCCTTACCGAAGCTAAAAAACTTCATCCTGAAGTAAGTAGAATTCTATTAACTGGATACGCAGACAAAGAAAACGCTATCCGAGCAATAAATGAAGTTGGACTTTATCGTTACATCGAAAAACCTTGGAGTAATGATGATTTAATCCTTAATATAAAAAATGGCATAGAAAGAAGCTATTTATTATCACAGCTTCGCCAAAAAATTTCCGAACTTGAAATCGCCAAAAGAGAATTAGAAAATTACTCTCAAAATTTGGAACAGCTTGTAGAAGAAAGAACCGAAGATTTAAAACAATCTAATGCTAAGCTTGCAGGTATCGTTACATATTGTGCAGACGGAATCATCATTTTGAACGAGAATGGTATTGTTGAACAAGTTAACCCCGCTTGTGAGAATTTAATAGGCTTAGTAAACGAAAAAATTCTTAACACTTCAATAGATGAGTTTTTATTCAGCAAAAAAACTTTCATTTCAAAAGAGTTACATAAAGTTGAAGAAAACGAACTTTTCTTGAGAGATTTTTATATAAAAAATCCTTTGAGTAACAACATAGTTCCTGTCGAAATAAGTTTTGCAAGAATCAATCCAGACAATGATTTCAAGCGTTTTGTAGGTGTTATAAGAGATGTGACAGAACAAAAGAAATCTGACAAATTAAGAGACGATTTTATTGCTACACTTACTCATGACTTAAGAACACCACTTCTTGCAGCGATTCAAACTCTTAAATTCTTCTTAGACGGAGCCGTTGGTGAAATTAATGAAAATCAAAAGCTTTTACTTTCAACAATGCAAAAGAGTAATGAAGATCTATTAGGATTAGTCAATGCTTTGCTTGAGGTTTATAAATACGATGCAGAAAAATCTACCTTAAACAAGACTGATTTTAACATATACGAACTTACAAAACTTGTATACGAAGAACTAAAGCCTCTTGCTGATAACAAAAATATCGTGTTTGAAATTGATTGCAAAGATCAAAATTTAGATATTAATGCTGACAGAAGTGAATTAAGAAGAGTTATTTGCAACCTTTGCGGAAATGCTATCAACTACACGCCAGAAAATGGAAATGTTTTGATAACAATAAAACAGGAAGCTAATGACTTAATCTTTTCAGTATCAGACACTGGTTGTGGAATACCTCAAGAAGATATTCCTAATATGTTCCAACGTTTTTCTCAAGGAACAAGTAAAAAGCGTTCTGCAGGTACAGGATTAGGGCTATATTTATCCAGACAGATTATTGAATCTCATGGTGGTAAAATTTGGCTAGAAAGTAAAGTCAATAAAGGTAGTGAATTTTCATTCATATTGACAGATGTAATTAAAGTTGGGGTGTATAATGATTAATGTTCTTTTGGTAGAAGATCACGAACTATATAGAATGGGCTTGTCTATGTTACTAAGCAAAGCTGAAGATATAAATCTTGTTGCCGAAGCTGGTGATGGCATAGAAGGTGTTAGAAAAGCAAAAGAGCTAACCCCTGATGTAATCCTCATGGATATTGGACTTCCTAATATGGACGGTATAGAAGCAACTTTAAAAATAAAAGAGTTTTTACCTGAAGTAAAAATTCTAATATTTACTTCTCGTGATAGTGAGCATGACATATTTGAATCTTTTAAAGCTGGTGCAGACGGATATATTATGAAAGGTGCTTCTCCCGAACAAACAATCTCTGCAATAAAGGCTGTTTTTGAGGGCGTTGGTTGGATAGACCCAGCAATAGCTAAAGTTGTTTTTTCTAATATAGGTGTCAACAAAACAAAAGTTGAATCTTTGACAGAACCAAACAATAGAAAAGATAAAAATATTTATGGTCTAACAGAAAGAGAATTAGATGTTTTATCTTTAATGGTTGATGGATTAACTAATCCACAAATCGCAGAGAAACTTGTAATTACTCGTGCGACTGCAAAAGCTCATGTACACAGTATTTTACAAAAGCTTTGTGCAACATCAAGAACTCAAGCAACTGTAATGGCAATGAAAGAGGGACTCGTCTAATGTTTGAAGCTTTAGCCGGCGCTTATATGGCAATGAAAGTCCACTTTGCACAAATGAATTATCCCTTTAAAAAAAGAGATAGAGTTGTTGCCGAAGAAATTTATAAAAACGAAATAAATAAAGTCGAAGAAACTGAAAAATATGAAAAAAGTTTGTTACCAGAATCCGGCTATATGACTGTTGAAGAATACGAAGCAAAATCAAGAGCTAAAACAAAAAAAGATGTTGAAGCAGAACTAGTTGGTGGTGAAGTACCAAAAGATTCTAATATGGTATATATTCCACAAAAAACGTTCAAACTTGTTAAATATAATGAACCTATTGGTAGCCCAGAATTAAATTTACCTCGCAAACTTAATTTTGACAGACAAATTAATGCTCAAGGAATTATTTCTGGCGATAAAACTATGCTTGTATATCCAGCAGTTTATTATTACGCTCAGTCAGATTGCACCTCTTGCGATTTGTTTTTAATAAAACTTGACCCAAAGTTAACTGATACAGAAAAAGCAATGAAAGCTAATATTATCCAAAGAGAAGAAGCCCCATTAATATCTACGGATAAAGATATAGAAACAAAGTTTATATTTAGAACACTAACTCCAATTGATTTTTCGGCTGACAATAAAAGACTTGTTGTAAAAGAAAAAGTTGGACATCGTCACGACGGGATATGGAAAACCGATTTATGGATTTATAATTTTGAAAAAAAAGAAGCAATTAAGCTTCCACAGATAAGAGATGCTATAATAGATTATTGGGCTCAAGCAGGTGGCGTTGATTTTGAAGAACACCGTTGGGATATTTATCCAATGGGGTTTGATGCAAATAATGATGATAGAGTTATACTTTGTGCTTACGCTTATACGGGAGAAGTTCCTAAATTTTTGGGGACTTGGAGTATTGACGTTGACGGAAACAATTCAAAACTCGAAGACTTAAATGGGTCTGATATCCCCGTTTCTGTTATAGGCTACCGACTCGCAGAAGATACTGTTAAAGAAACTTCAGAAATTGAGTTTGAAGCAAAACAGGCAAAAGAACTAGAAAAAGTTGAAGAAAAGAAGACTAAAAATGCTAAGAAATTTGAAAAGAAAATAAAAGAGCTTGAATACGAGCGCAAATTGTATCAAATGGATATGGAAACATACCTAAAAATTCAACAAAGAAAACAACAGATAAAAGAATTAAAAAAAATATCAAAACCTAAAAACGGCTTGACTGGAGCTAATTAGTTTTAACATTTCGTAATATTCAGTCAATTTTTTTCGCACAAAAAACTTTATATAAATGTGTAGTAATTAATTAAGGTGTTGAATGTCAATAAATCCAGTGCTGTTTCAGAATGAAATAAGCAAAATACCTGATATCCAAAAAGATTATCGCTTTGTCCAAGAAAAACTTGGAGTGAAATGTCCTAAATGTGCAAACGAAACGGATGCTCCTTGGTGGAGTGGTAATATTGGTAAAGAAGTCGCCGATAAGGATTACTTGTGTGTACAAGCTTTATTGTCAATGGCTGCTTTAAACGGCCCTACAAATGTTGATGAATTTTTCTCTGCAATAAGACAAATAAAAGCAAAAAAGCTAGATAAAATGCCTGATGGCTATAATCCAAAAGAAGCTCAACATCCGTTTTCTTTTTTCAGAGGTACAGTTTTGCATGAGTACTTGAATCCAAATTCTGAAAAATGTGTAGATAAAAAATGGGCGACTAAGATTATTGAAAATGATATAAGTTTACGCAGTACAGAATTTGGCAAATGGATTTTTGATAAATTGGGGATAAAAGTCACAAAAACAATAAAATCTTCTGTGAAAAACTTAACTCACAGTGAGAAAAATCCATTTTATGTTCCTGCGCAAGTTTTTAAATCAAAAAATCTTTTTGGTGACTTAACAGCAAGAGCGTTAACTCGAACACCTAAATATGGTGTGTATGCTTTAACTGGGCTTGGAGCATTACATGCAGCACATGAAATAGCTGATGGGGAAAATATCTTTAAAGAGATTGTTAAAACAGCTATTCAAGTAAGTGCAACTCTTGCTGGAGTGGGATATTTAGGAGCAATAGGATATAAGCATCTTGGCACATTAGGCTCTTTGGTTGGTATTGGAGTTGGAACAATAATTGGTAATAAAATTCCAGAATTAATTTTTGAGTAATTCTTTGAAATTTTGTAAAACATGTTCTATAAAATCTCCAGAATCTCCTATCAATTTTTTAATAGCCTCAATTGTATCAATACCGTCTTGTGGATGAATATCTCCCCAAACTACTCTATAGCGTAGTTGAGTTAATAATTCTCCAAAATCTTTAGTGCCTTGCATTTCCTTTTTTGCCCATTCGTAATATTTTTGATTAACGGCTTTGAAGCTAGTTTGATTGTTGTTGATTGGTGATATTTTCATTTGAAGTACTCCTTGTGATAGATTTTAGCATAAAATTAAGCTAATTTATCTTTTTACAATAAACATTTCGTTACAAAATAGCAATTTCTATTCTTAAATCGTTTTAATATAGGTGTAGAATTCTATTTAGGTGATGTGAAAGTGCTAAGTATTGACAACAATAGCAATGCTACATACATACGTCGTAGCCCGCTTGAAGCAGAGTTAGGTTATTGTCTTGCTACCGCAGCTACTGCTTTGGCTTACAAAACATTACCGTCTTTTTCAAATCCGTTTAAAAAACAAATGACAAGAGAATGGGGGAACAACCATTTATACAAGGATGTTTTTCTAAAATCAGTTGAAAATTCAGGTCTTACCCAAAAAGGGTTACAAATTATTAGTGAAACTGGTGCCAGCGACATAGGTAGAGGGTTGAATGCTTGTTATATCCCTAGTCAAAAAGTAATAAGACTCAATATTAATAAAGCATCTATATCAGGATTCCATGAATTAGGACACGCCATAAATCATATTAAAGGAGGCTTTAGTAGATTTTTACAAAATCTGAGAGGGCCAGGAATGGCATTAGCAGGTGTTATGGGAACAGTTGCGCTATTCTCAAGAAACAAACCTGAAGATGCTAAGAAAAACTTCGGAGATTTTATTCAAGATAACTGCGGGAAAATAGCTTTTGCTGCAATGTTACCTACCGTAGCAGAAGAAACTTTGGCAAGCTACAGAGGTGTAAAACTCGCAAAAGAAGCAGGACTCGCAAAACCTCTAGTCAATAATTTAAAAAAATTCTACGGGAAAGCATTATTAAGTTACGGCGGATATGCACTTGTAACTGGTGTTTCGGTATATTTAGCAAGTAAAATTACTGAAATGTTTACCCGCCCCCAAAAAATTAACAAACCAGAGTATTAAAGTTTTGCAATTTCATTACCATCGGCATCCAAGACTCTAAGACCTTTTCTTATACCATCAGTATATATTGACTCATATGTATTGACTAATTGGTAATCTTCGTCGTAGACCAACTCTCTTGTCTTCAGCCCGTCAGTATACTCACTTATTATACTTATACTATCAATTGTGTCATGAGCATTATAGTATGTAAAACGTGAAATATTCGCACCATCATAGTTTATAGTGATACTCATTGCAGTCTTGCCGTCATTATCATAAAAAATATGTTCCCTACGATAATTAGATTCCCCCTCTTGAATCTCTTTTAACATAGAGACTACTTTATTACGAGAATCTTTCATTTGATATTTTATATTCTCATTAGAATCATAATTCCATATTTCCGTAAAGCTAACTTTACCTTTATCATCTCTAACAATGTGTTTCAATGGACGATATGGTTCAGTTGACTTGTCAAATATCCAATCATCCTCTATTTGCTCAACAGAATTTGATATTTCACCTTCTATACCTGCATATCCAGCATTATGAAAAACTTTTCTTCCATCAGGGTAAATTTCTACATATTGTAAATCGTGACGAGAATAAGTTTTTGATTCTAATACTGGATTCTGCAATAGAACCAAAATTCTATCGTTAGCCTCTTTCAAAATATAAAAACCTTGTGAAAGTTCTAATATTTCATCAACAGTATTTTTTATATGCGAAGGCATTTTTGATATCTCGTAAATAGATAACAAAGGAATGTCATAAGGTGTTTCTGCATATAAGTCAAACTTCTTTTCTGGAACTTTTAAAACAGCACTAGATACAGGAGTTTTATTTAACGAATCTTCACTTTTTTTAAACTCAGCCGTTTTATTCTCTGTTATATAGAAAAAACCTACTCCAAGTACCAAGATAGAACAAAATAAACTTACAACAACCTTTTTCACAGTCACGTCCTTATCCTCTTATATTTACATTATAAAACTTTTTTTTAAGTGTGCAAGAGTAAAAATATTTTTTTATAACAATTTTCTACTTTGTGATAAAATCTAATTATGGATATTATCACAAGTCTTAAGGGAAAAATTGTTGTATCTGCTCAAGCAATGCCAAATGAGCCATTTTATGATGAAAAATGTATCTTTGCAATGATGCAATCAGCTATAAATGGTGGAGCACAAGGGTTAAGAGTTGCAGGTTCAAGAGATGTCAAAATAGCTAAATCTTTTAAAGTTCCTGTTATCGGTCTTACAAAACCTAATAAACTTCCTGAAAACTGGAAAAACGTGGTATATATAACCCCTACTTTAAAAGAAGTTCAAGAGCTTTTAGATGCTGGTGCTGATATTATAGCTTTTGATGGAACTTCAAGACCAAGACCTGATGGCTGTGATCTAAAGCAAATTATAGATTTGATCCATTCTAACAACAAGCTAGCAATGGCAGACATATCGTCACTTGAAGATGGAATCAATGCAGAAATTTTTGGTGCAGATATCATTTCCACAACTCTTGCAGGATATACCAAAGAAACAGAAAACACTGATACAACTCCAGATTTCAATCTTTTAGAAAAGCTGGTTAAAACTGTTAAAAAACCTGTTTTTCTAGAAGGTCGAGTATGGTATCCTGAAGAAGTTAAAAAAGCCTTTAAACTAGGTGCTCACTCAGTAGTAATAGGCTCTGCTATCACTAGACCACATTTAATTACAAAAAGATTTACAGAGGTTTTATAAATGAAAAAAGCTTTAGCATTTGATATAGGCGGAACAAAAATTTATAGCACAATAGTTGACGAAACTGGCAAAATAGTTTCTGAAATAGATAAGTTTTCAACGCCAAAAACATTAGATGAAATAAAAACTCTACTAAAAACGCAAATCGCAAAATACGAAAACAACGTTGATATAATAGCCATTGCTACTGCTGGTGCCGTCAACAATGAAAACTCAAGAGTGCTCGGATCTACTGGAAACTTAGTAGAAGGATATTATACAATCGATTTTCAGTCTTTAAGTAATAAAAAAGTTTTTATAGAAAACGATGCAAACGCAGCAGCTTGGGCTGAATATAAAATCGGGGCATCAAAAGGCTCTTCCGTATCTGTTATGCTTACACTTGGAACAGGTGTTGGAGGAGGAATAATAATAAATGACCGCTTACTTAAAGGAAAATCTGGTGCTGCAGGGGAAATGCATTTTAAAATGTATCCAGATAAACGTAGAAAATGCACTTGCGGGAGCTGGGATTGTTTTGAAGCCTATGCCTCAGGAACTGCTCTTAAGTGGGATGCTGAAGAAATGCTTAATAATCCAAACGTAACGACTTATGATGTTATGGATGGCGTTAAAAACAATAAAAAAGAAATGGTTGAAGTCTTTGAACGTTGGCAAAATGATTTGACCGCTGGAATCATTGGGCTTGCAAACATTTTTGACCCAGATTGCGTGGTTTTATCTGGCTCAATGGCACAATTTGTTGATGCAAAAAAAGTAGAAGACAATGTTAATAAAGAAATTGTTACAACCCCAACATCAATTAGGATTGGCGTTGCCGGAAATTACTCCGGAATGATTGGGGTAGCACTTCTAGCTATGGAAAGAGGTCTATAGTGGGAAAAGCTAAACGTAGAAGCCTTAATCAGGGCATCAATAACAAATTTCAATATATGACAAGAGAATCTGCTTTAGATTCTGTTATAAAAAACATGGATAACAAAAACGATGTTATAGACACAATAACATTGTTTGGGTTTTCAGCAGAAGAAATGCTTGAAGCAGGTGCCGAGTATGAAGACGTTATGGCTTTGGGTGGATTAATAAACTAAATAAACGATTGCACACATATATATCTTTCTCTATAATAAATATAGGGAAAAGAGGAGGAGTTGATTATGGAATTAGAAAAAATTAGGGCAATAGATGCTGACGTTGCCAGACATATAGAAGAAGAACTTGAAAGACAACAAAACACAATTGAACTAATCGCTTCTGAAAACTTTACTTCTGAAGCTGTTATAGCTGCTTGTGGTACTATTCTTACAAACAAATATGCAGAGGGAAAACCTCACAAACGTTATTACAATGGCTGCGAAGTTGTTGATAAAATTGAAGAGCTAGCTCAAAAACGTGCTTGTGAAATTTTTGGAATGGCACACGCTAATGTACAACCTCACTCTGGTGCACAAGCAAACATGGCAGTATTTATGTCAGTGCTAAAATGCGGAGACAAGGTTCTTGGTATGGATTTATCAAATGGTGGTCACCTTAGTCATGGTTCACCAGTAAACTTCTCAGGCTTATTCTTTGATGTAAAAAGTTACGGAATTGATTCTGAAGGCAATATTGACTATGAAGATGTTCGCAAAATGGCTCTTGAACACAGACCAAAACTCATTATATGTGGAGCATCTGCTTATTCAAAAGTTATAGATTTTAAACGATTTAGAGAAATCGCAGACGAAGTTGGAGCATATTTATTAGCAGATATAGCACATATTGCTGGTCTTATAGCAGGAGGACAACATCCGTCTCCAGCAGGCTATGCTCATTTTGTGACAACGACAACACATAAGACCTTAAGAGGCCCTCGTGGTGGTATTATTATGTGCGATGAAGAGTTTGCTGCAGCAGTAGACAAAGCTGTGTTCCCTGGAGTTCAAGGCGGGCCTTTAGAACATATTATTGCAGGAAAAGCAGTTGCTCTTAAAGAAGCTATGCAACCTGAATTTAAAGAGTACGCAAAACAAGTTGTAGCTAACGCAAAAGCACTTGCTCAAGGATTACTTGACAACGGGATGAATATTATTGGCGGTATGACAGAAAACCACTTGATGATTCTAGATTTAAGAGGTACTGGAAAAAACGGTAAAGACATGGCAAATATTTTAGAGAGAGTTGGTATTACTGCAAATAAAAACACCGTTCCAAATGATCCGGAAAGCCCTTTTGTTACTAGTGGTATCAGATTAGGAACTCCTGCTATGACAACAAGAGGTTTTAAAGAAAGTGATATGAAAGAAGTTGCAAGGATTATAGCTGAAGCAATCAAAAACTCTGATAACGACACTATATTAGAACAACTAAGAGCAGACTCTTTAAAGCTTTGCAAGTCTCATCCGCTTTACGCATAAGAAGGTATTAAGATGATAATAAAACTTACACAGGCACATATAATAGGAGCTTTTATCTCATACTTACTTGGGGTATTTATCGTTCCTTTTGTAATCGATTTTTGCCAAAAAGAGGGCTTAGTTGATATCCCTAACGAACGAAAAATTCATAAAGCACCCATTTCGAGACTTGGTGGGGTTGCAATATGGCTTAGTACTATGCTTACTTTTTTATTCTTAGTAATGCTAAGTTATTATCCTTATGGTAGTTTACTTTCAGGGATCCTACTTGGTGGTTCTCTAATGTTTTTACTAGGTTTAATTGATGATATTTATAACCTTGATGCCAAATTTAAATTGATAGTGCAACTTTCAATTGCTACTATAGTTTATTTATTAGGGGTTAAAATTGATACATTATTTAACCCTTTTGGAAGTGCTATTGATTTAGGTATTTTATCATACCCGATAACAGTTTTATGGATAGTTGGAATATCAAATGCTGTTAATTTTATTGATGGTGTTGATGGGCTTGCAGGTTCTGTAATTACAGTTAACTCTATCGCACTTGCTTTAGTTGCTGTTGCGATGACCCCTGCACAACCAATTACTGCACTTATAGCTTTTATTTTAGCTGGTTCAATGCTAGCTTTCTTAACTTTCAACTTTAATCCAGCAAAAATCTTTATGGGAGATTCTGGCGCTTTATTCTCAGGCTTCTTGCTTGCGACTTTATCAATAGCAGGGGTTATGAAAGGTGCGACTTTGGCAATATTGTTACCATTCTTGGTTCTTGCGGTTCCTATAATGGATATAACCTATTCTAGTTTGCGTAGAATCATGAAAGGCTCATCTCCTTTTGTAGCTGATGCTGAGCATATACATCATAAACTATTAAAGGCAGGTTTTTCTCAAAAGAAAACTGTTGCTATTTTAACATCCGTCGCAATTGTAGGCGGAGCAATAGCTACATATTTCTCTGGAATTCTTAAACACTATTTTACATACATAGCAGTCTTACTATCTATTATGATTGGATTGAGTATAATTAGTGTCTTAACCAAACATCCAAGTGAAAAAGAATAACATTTATAAAAATGGCGGTTGTTAGACAACCGCCATTTTATCTATTCCTTATCCTTTTTCCACTTAAATTTTATCCTAAGATTTTTCATTATCCAAATATCTATAATCTAACAAGCTTGAATCGTCAGAAGTATCAATGTCATGAAACATTGACATATTACCAATTAATCTATTTCTATCTGCTAATTTTTGTTTTTCCAAATCAGATTCTACACCATAAGCTTGTATTTCTTGATTAGTAACTTTTCCATCTTTGTTTTTATCTATTTCATTAAAATGATTCAATACAGTTTCTTGTAATGACGAACTCATGCCGGTAGACGCACCTAAAGTCATAATTTGTTCTCTCGTTAGCCCTTGAGTTGCTATATTTGTCATTAAATCTTGAATTTCTGAAGCACTAATTGTTCCATTCGCATCAGCATCCACAGCACTAAAATTATTTGTTAAATACGAAGCGAATGTACCATTAGCGAAAGCACCATTAATATATGTTGAATTTGATAACGCTTTGTTAAGGTTCTCAACAGTCACACCATCAGAATATTGATTAGATAGATGCGTGAATGCATTTGTTAGTCCCGCATTTATTCCTGTAAACATTGATGTTCCATCTAGACGTTTAGCCATTTTTCTCTCCTTGGGATTATACCTTTTAATTCCAGTTTAACTATTTTTTCAAAAAAGTCAAACATTTAAGAGGTTTACTACTATAAGAGCACCTGCGTTCCAAACATTAATCGATGCGAGTTTTTTACTGAATCGTTTTGGCAGAACACATAATTAAACACCAATTTTAGAGCTTGACCCTTTATAAAATAATTGAGCCCTAAGGAATACTCTCTATTTTTGTTATTAGAAACATTTTTATTCGGGTCAAATTCATCATACCTAATAAGACCTTGCACTTTAGGTGTAAATCTATATGCTAAAGTCGAATAAAAACCTGTGGCTTTTTTATTGATTGCATAACCAGCAGGCCCATTATAACCATCCGCATTCGCCCATTCAAAGTTTAAAAGCATTTTTTTATATTCATATCCCAGATATGCCCCTGCAACCTGATAATTTACATCTTGCTCTCCGGCGTGTAATCCACCGCCAATATTTATTTTTCCATATTTACCATCCGTTAGCCCAAGAGGTTTAAAATTAATCCAGCCTATAAAATCTGTACCTGGGAAAAAAGATTGAAAATATGTACTTGAATTATATATACCCAAATCATAGTCAACTAAGCTATAATCACCAGTTATTCTAGCACCAAGCCTACGAACGCTACCAAAATTTCTTGAAATCTGAGAACGCAACATGAAAGGCAATGTATAAGGGCTATAACCACCCTCATAGCCAACTCTTGGTCGTGAATTTCCTAACCAGACTCTATGGTGAGGGATTTTATTCGTTGCAACGTAGACATCAGCAAATAAATTCTGAACAAAATCTCTATTTGAATCTGGCGTATAGTGTAACATTATTCGATAATCAGCATTATTATTCTTTAATTTTCCATCAAGACCAACATTAATAGCGTAGATATTATAATGATTGTCCGTAGAGCCGTTTTCTGAGATATATTCTGTCCAGTCAGCATTATAACCAGTCCATAACTGCGTTGTTTCCCATATTGAATCTTCAGAGTGTTTTTTGGTTAGAATCTCAGTAAGTAAAAAATGGGGCTTATCAATTTGTTCTACTTCAAGATGATAAACATCATTTAATTTTTCCTTTAATGACTTCTCACAAAGAACTAATTCCTCTTCCTTATCCTCCCAAAAAGGGGAATCAGAGTAGTCATCTTCTATTGCAAAAACAGGGGAACTTGCAAATATAAATGCTATTAATATTAGTAAAATCTTCTTCATAATCTCTAATTTCATGATAGCATAAAATGTTTACAATTATTATTGAGATTGTATAATATTTATGGGAATTAAGAATGATAATACATCTATGAGAGATTTTTTAAATAAAATCTTTTCTATTGATACAAAAAATGCAAGTAGGGTAATTATATATATCCTAGGTATCAAGATAAGATTTTTGAAAGCTGAATACAAAAATAAAATTAATGAATACAAGAGCTTGGAATGTCCTATTGGAGAGTTGCCAAAAGCTGAAGGTATGTTGAGAAAAATTCAGCTAGCTAGTTTGAAGTTTTTATTGATTGTTGATAAAATTTGCAAAGAAAATGAAATACAATACTGGTCTGATTTTGGCAATCTTTTAGGAGCAGTAAGACACGGAGGTTTTATTCCTTGGGATGATGATTGCGATATCTGTATGTTGCGTGATCATTACGATAATTTTATTATGCTTTTTGAAAAAAATCCGGAAAAGTATCCTGATATTTATATAGAATTTGATAATAATGGTAAAAATCGTTGTTTTGTAAAAATAAAACACAGGCAAGTTAAGGGAATTTCTATTGACGTTTTTCCTTTTGACTATTACTACAAAAAGACAAACGAACAAGAAAAACTTGAATTAACCGACGAAATAAGGAAATATAATTCAAGATTAGGCGTCAAATTTTGTCCGTTTTATATAAATTCTACTAAAATGGTACGCAAAAGAATAACAAAATTCACAAAAGAATTTTTGAATAAAAATCAACCTGTAAATAAAGAAATTGAACCGTCAATATTTTCTGGGGTAGATTTTCCTCAAAGAAATATCAACTTAGTTTTTGACTACGAAACTTATTTTCCATTACAACAAATTGATTTTGAAGGAGTTCAAATCACTGTTCCTAAAGATATCCACAAAGTTCTAACCCAAGAATTTGGTAATTATATGGAACTACCGGAAGATTGCTATCCACGCCACGTTGTATTTGGTGCTTTTGATGAGAAAATACTGGATGATTTCTTAGCAGATTTTAATGTAAGATAAAATCAAATGTTTAATAAGCTTATAAATATATATTGTGATATACTAATTTCTGTAGGGTCAATGTGTTTATTAAAAGGAGTAATCTCATGAAAATTAGTGCTATCCGATCAAATCTAACAAATGAAACAAAAAGTTCTACTACAAAATTTCCTGCGTTTGGTGCAAAATTAAGTATTCATCATTCGTTACAAAACAGAATGAATCAGGATGTAATTTTTAGAGACGTAATGAATAGATTTTCTGGTTGGCTATCTGGTCAACAACCTAAAGACGGTATTGTGAGCATAACATCTAAGGCTGGAAAATTGGTTGAACAAATTGACTATAGCAGACCAGCTATCAGTAATATACCATTCATAACTTGGTGTAGAGAAGATTTAGAACTCTCTATGGGAGATAAAAAAACTGGTTTTTATTTTAACCCTAAAAACTGGGAAGATAATATTCTTAACGACTTAAAACGTGTTTTTGAAACAATTAAGTAAATCAACGTTTTATTCAATTTATTCTGAGTTCTGTAGGGTGTGTCATTTGACGCACCTTTTTAGTTATTCTTTTACACTTTCAAAATTCCAAAATAAGACTTTTTACGGACTTGGGGGTAAATATAGAAACAATCTAACTTTCCTCTATGAATGGACTCTGCCGAAGCAAAGGTGACTAAATGTCACGTTTGCTGAGAGGTGATTAAGGTGGGGTGATATGGAAATTTGAGTCCATCAAAAGACCATTTTCGTCCAGTTTGAAATTTATTTTTCAATCTCTTATCAACCGTTATGATTTAGTGTTGTTGGGCAAGTGTCTTGGATTTGCTCCACGCTCGGAAAGTTTCGCAATTGAACCTTCAGTTCAAGTTTGCTCAATTTCCTCGCTATCCGAATTTCGCTTCGCTCAATACGTACGCAAATCCGCTA
>SUTX01000005.1 GCA_015152465.1 Cyanobacteria bacterium SIG31
ACTGAATATCCTTTGTATTCGGTAACAATTGCAACTTGAGCCTTATCGATTTTCTCTTTAATTAGAGAAACTTTGTCTTGTTTAAAAGCTTTTGTTGACATTTTTTGCTCCTTTTTTTATATACGTTTAATATGATTTCGACCAGTTTCATACTTTGTATTCATACTAAAAAGATTTTGCAATCTTTCTTTCTAATCGCAAAATCTATACAATGCTATTTATATTGTATTTGGTTTCGGGGAGTTAGCTAAACTCTTGCTTGGCTCTAATGAGCCCCCGTTCCCAATCTCGGCTAGCTCGGTTGATTTAAATCCTAACATTAAGGATACTAACTGTCTGCGATTAGGTCTTAATAATATCAAAAGCATGTTTTTATGTCAACAATAATGTAAAGAAAGTTGTATAAAATATTTATAATTAATTAGACAAGAAAAAACCGCTTTTAAGCGGCTAAAATAAGGAAAAGGAAAAAGGTTAGGAGTGGATAGGGCATTGCCCTTTTGAGAAATTTATCTTACATCTATGAGAATAACTTGAATGTTCTTTCAATATTTTCATCTCGAACTTTTGTTATTGCGTCCATCTCAGTGGTTATTGCTTTTCTTTCAGTTTCTAATTTACTTAATTCAGTATCGAATTTTGTATCTTTACGACTTATTATATCTAGTTCATGTTCGTATTCTGCTTCAGCTTTTTTTAAATCCTTGTCATCTTGCACTTCTTGTAAATAGTTATTGTTTGTACTAGTAGCAGGACTTGTAGCTGACCATTCTTTTTTATTTGTGTTAAATTCATAAATTGAAACCTGGCCTGCTTCAACCATGTTGTTGAACCAAGTATTGCCTTCTTCGCCACTTTCGTATTCTGGGTCAATGGTTTTACAGCCACCACAATCATGAATCATCGTCCATAATTGAACGTAATAATTAAATTCGTTCTTTAATTGTTCCCAGCTGAAATCAGTAAGGGCTTCTTTTTCACCTTCTGGAGCTTGTTTGTTCCAGTTCATTTCAGTAAATAGCTCACTAGAATATTTTGAATATAAATAATCTCTAAATTCATTTAATGCTTCTTGTTTTTCGATGATATTTGTACCTTCACCAATTTTGTTATATTTTTCTTCAAGTTCTGTATCACCTGCTGCGACAGCTGCTTCATAAACAGCAATTTCTGTACCGGTCATATGGAGATTATTTCCATCTGCATAAGGGTATCCATCATAGTCAGCTTGGATTCTTGAATTGTTGTATCCAACAGCCATACCAGACTCTCTTGCTTGGCCAATTCCATATTCACCTTCATAGTTAAATCCATCTAGTCCAAGCATTGCCCAAGCAAATGTGTACTTATCGTTTCCGTATTCGTCAAAACATCTCTTTGTTTCTTCGTTAACAATTGCATATCCAGTTTTGTTATCAACAAGGGCATATTGACGACATCTTTGTTCGTTGTAGGTACATACACTGTTAAAGTTTGCTTGAACTAAAGTTGTACTTCCATTGTCGTTCCAATATGCAACATTTATGGTTGTTGCATCTAATGCATCACAATAGCGTTCATACAACTCATCTTTTTGAGTTGCTAACGCAAGCTTTTGAGATTGAATTTGTTGAGCTTTTAATTCAACATCTGTCAATCTGCTAGTCAAAGATAGTAATCTAGCTTGTGACGCTGCCATTCCCATAATTGTTTTTCCTTTTTTAGTTTCCTTATTATGGTTTACGGCATTTTCTTTGAAAAACTTTAGAGTTTTAGAGAAAAGTGTTACAAATCTTTACAATTTTCTAGTTTGGGAACGGAATTTAATAGCATTTTAGTATATTCTTCTTTGGGGTATTTAAAAAGTGTACTTGTATAATTTTCTTCAATAAGTGAGCCCATATTCATTATTCCTACCCTGTCGGCAAGAAAGCGAATAACGTTCATATCGTGAGATATAAATAGTATTGTTAAATTGTGTTTAATTTTTAGATCTTTTAATAGATTAATTATTTGAGCTTGTATGCTAGCGTCAAGAGCACTTACTGGCTCATCTGCAATTAAAAGTTTTGGTTCTAGTATTAAAGCCCTTGCGATTGCAATTCTTTGCTTTTGACCTCCAGAGAATTCGTGCGGGTATAAATTTAAACATGATTCTTGTAAACCAACATCACTTAAGATTTCTTTAATTTTAGTATCTTTTTCATCTCTGGTAAGCTTTGTGTTTATATCTAGTGGTTCACTTAGAATATCTTTAATCTTCATTTTAGGATTTAAGCTTGAGTGTGGATTTTGAAATACCATTTGAACTTTTTGGCGGTAAAGCCTTTCTTCTAAAGTCGTTTGAGCGATTATAGATTTCCCTTCAAATAATATTTCACCTTGTTTTATTGGGACTAATTTTGTTATGGCTTTTGCTAAAGTCGATTTTCCGCAACCAGATTCCCCTGCCAATGCGTAGATTTCTCCTTCTTCTATTTTTAGCGAAACGTTGTTAACTGCTACGATAGAAGTTTTTTCTCCGGTCGAGCTATTTAAATTTATGCTCTGGTATTCAATTGCCAGATTTTTAGTTTCTAATAGAATAACCATAGAATTATTTTAGCATATTTTGTGTTAAAATCGATATAGGAGGATTAGGTTATGTTCGAAAGTCTTTTTCAAAAATATATCAGTGCTAAGAATATTATTTTCTTTATCATTGCTATTTTGTTTTTGATTTTTATAACAAAAATAAAGGATGTTGCGATTTTATTTTTTGCATCTTATGTTATAGCGTGTTCTTTAAACCCATTGGTTGATAAGTTATCTAAAAGGCTGAATAGAACACTATCTTCGGCGATTGTTTTGTTATCTACGATGTCTCTGTTTGGTTTGGTCATTATTCCTTTAGTAGTTTTAGCAGGGCACGAGATTAAATCCTTTTTAGTAAATTTTCCTCAGTATATTGATGCTGTAAAAGATTTTTTATCAGTTACACCATTAATTAATAAAACTCAATTAGCTCAAATTAATTTGGCAGATTTCATCTCTTCTACTTCAAGTTTTACTTCAAAATTTGTGAATCAGTCTATAAATATAAGTATAAACTTTGCATCTGCAGTTGTTTATTTTATTGCTGCAACCATTATAATATTTTACTTTATGGCCGATAAAGAGGTTGTTAAGAAAGGCTATTTAAGCTTGTTTCCTCCTCAGATGAAAGAAAGAGCTGATGAAATATTAGAAACGATATCTAAAAAAATTGGCGGATATGTTGTTGCTCAGCTAACTACTATGTCTAGCGTTGGGTTGATTATGGCTATAGGTTTAATGTTGATAGGAGTAGATTATGCTGTATTGTTAGGATTAATAACTGCTGTATTAGATATAATACCTGTGGTTGGTCCTGCATTAGCATTGCTTATTTGCTTGATTACGGCTTATAAAGCTGGAGCACTTACTCTTATATTAATTGTAGTTGTTTTTGCGATTGCTCAATTAGCCGAAAATAATTTTGTAAGACCTTATATATTTGGAAAATTTCTTGATTTACACCCTTTAATTATATTTCTAGCATTGTTTATAACAGCACAATACTTGGGGGTTATAGGGGTTATTTTTGCGCCTGCAATTGCTGCTACTGTATGTGTTTTAATTGATGAGTTATATATCAAGAATATAAATTAGTTTATGGATAGATTACTTTATAAACCTAATAATAGTATTTATGGCTATAATTTATTAATGGCTTATCCGGCATGTGAATCTTTTGCCCTATCTTCTTTAGGCTATCTTTGGTTAGCTAAATTAGCTGAAGAGTTACCTTGGGTTAATGCAGAAAAGATTTATACTGATTCGACAAAAATATCAATTAATCCCCAAGAGGCTGATGCAATAGCTTTTTCTATATCATTTGACTTCGATTTCATGGGTGTGTTTTCTATTTTGGATAAATATAATATTCCTTTTTTATCAAAAGAAAGAAATAATAACTTCCCTTTGATTTTTGCTGGTGGGCCTGTTATATCAACTAATCCTGAACCTTATAAGAATTTTTATGATTTTATGATTATTGGTGACGGTGAAGAAGTTTTTTTGAATGTTTTAAAAATATTATCTAAAAAGATGTCTAAAAAAGAAACTTTATTAGAACTTTCAACTCTTGATGGAGTATATGTGCCAAATTTGTCTGGAAAAGTTATTAAAAATACTGTTATATTTGGTGAGAATATTATTTATACTCCAATAATTAGTGATAAAAGCTATTTCAAGGATACTTTTATTATAGAGGTTTCTCGTGGTTGTATGAATAGATGTGCTTTCTGTACTGCTTCGTATTTAAATTTACCTTTTCGAGCAAATTCATTTGATAAAATTATTGAAGTAATTGAGTTAGGACTGCAATACACTAATAAAATTGCTTTATTAGGTGCACAAATAAGTGCTCACCCTCAATTTGACGATATTATAAAATATATAGAAGATAAAATTGATGACGGTAACGATATAGAACTTAGTATTTCTTCTTTGCGTACCGATTCTATTTCTCCGGAGTTAATAAGAACGTTGGTGAAATCTGGACAGAAAACTTCAACGATCGCAATAGAGGCAGCTAGTGAAAGATTGAGAAAGTTTATAAATAAAAACTTAAATGAAGAGCAGATTTTGAATGCGGTAAAGATTTCTAGAGAAAATGGTTTAAAAGGATTGAAAATATATTCAATGATAGGAATTCCATCAGAAACCCAAGAGGATATTGATGAATTTATTCGTTTGGCTAAGTTGATAAAAGAAAAAAATAAAGGCTTTGGGATAACATTTTCCTTCTCTACTTTTGTTCCAAAACCTCAAACGCCATTACAGTGGGCAAAGCGTGAAGATACAAAATCTCTAGAGAAAAAACAAAAATATTTAGAGAAAGAGTTGGCAAAAATTGGGCTTGAAGTGAAGTTTTCTAGTGCTAAATGGGATTACTGGCAAACAATTTTATCTAGAGGTGATGATACGTTAACAGATTTTCTGATTGAAGTTTATAAACAAGGCGGAAAAATTGGAGCTTTTAAGGCAGCTTCAAAAACTCTTCAGCCTGATATTTCAAAGATGGTTGAGGGGTATGTTATTGATGAATCTTTACCTTGGGATTTTATACAAAACTATCCTACAAAGCAACTTTTACTTAATGAATACAATAGATTATCTAAATATTTGTAATTAATTGTAACAATATAGCAATTTTTAGTTCCTAAGAAACTTTATATATATAGGTTAATTATGTTTTTTAGGGGAATTTATGGCTGATAAGGTTGAATTAGTTAAAAATGTTCAGCAAGCTCAGACTCAATCTAAAGAGTCAAATGTTTGTTCAGAAAAAAAAGTAAAAAAGGAAAGCGTTTTTACAACAGCTGAAAAAAATATTGATTTGAAAAAATACGGTTTGATTACAGCTGGAGTTACTGCTATTGGAACCATGCCTGGAGTTGCAACAATAACTCTTGTCGACAGCTCAGCTTGTGCTGAATCTGTTCTAGAGTCTTCATATCTTAAAAGACGGAAACCAAGCGATATGCTAAGAGGTATAAGTACTTCTTCTAATGGTAGAAATTATGTATCTAGAGAAGCACTATCAAAATGGTATTCAATGAGAACACCTAAAAAAATGCTAGGAAGAACAGTGCTAGGTTCTAGAACTTCAAATATTTTATCAGGTTTAAAACTTGCTTCAAAAGGTGCAGGAGTTGGTTTGTTAATTGGTTTATTAGCTGCAGGTGGAATGTACCTTTATGATAAATATGCTAAGAACTGATATTAATATATTAAGTTTTGTAACAAAAAAACTTTAACCTGAAATTGAGAATTTTTTATATACTTTATATATATGTAAGATGCAAGAAACAAAAAATTTATTCCTATCCTTTCCCTAAAAAATTTCCCCAATCCGCTTCTCCAGAATGAGAAGCTTTTTTTTTGCTTAAAATGACTTTAGAGGAATAGAATTTTCTGTTACAAGTGTTTTATATTTATCATCTTTATATACAAATACCTTAATAGTATAGTTCTCAAGTTCTTTTTTAGTGAAGAATTTTTTATTGAATTTTATATTAATTAGATTAGGTTCAAATGTGTATGATAATAAAGGACTATTTTTATCTGAAATTGCAGTAGATATTGTTTCTATTGTTTTACCTTTAGATGTTAAAACGAAGTCTGCATAAAGGTTAATGATATCAGCGTTTGATACATTTAAAAAGCTGTAAGTTGCTTTAAGTGGGTATGTGAAAAATACTTTATTTAATTTGAATGATTTTAAATCTACTTCTAAATCATTTTTGTAGATTACTTTGCGATTGATAAACATATCGATTGAATGAATTTTATATCTATAATATTTGGCTTGAGTTGTTCTTCCATCAAGATCAGCAATGTTTGCCGCTTTCATTAAGGCTGTTCCGTATACAGAATAGTCAATGTCTTGAGGCTTTTCTTCTAATAATTTTTCTAAGTATTCAACAGATTTTTCTGGGTCAGAATCTGACAAAACGATTGCAAGTTTATATCTTATATTGAAATCTTTGTTGTTGTATTTTTCAGCTTTCTTTAAAAAACGTACAGCATCAGAATTTAATCCTGTTTTCACCATTATATCTGCGGCTTGAATATATGAATTTATTATTCTTTCTTTAATGGATTCTTCAATTTTATTATCTTTTTTAGAGAATTTGTTGTAATAATAATCAGCTTTTTCATAACTTTTTGCTGCAGATAAAAATTTCCCTATTGAATAATACTTGTCTCCCATTGTTATGTAAGAACGGGTTTTAAACTTAATAAGATTTTTATTTGTATAATCTCTGACGTTTGTCAATAGAGCATTTGCGGAATCAAAGTCTTCTAATTCTAGCAATACACATAATAATTTATAATACGGTTTGTATGTGTCCGGTTTAGCTTTCATTATTGCTTGCTCGTATGCAAGCTTTGCATCATTATAATCTCCTGCGGCCTCGTATAGCTCTGCTATATTCATGCAAACAGCATATTTTTTTGTATGTAAGTCTTTCAATAAATCAGTTTGTGTTATTAGTTTTAATGCTGTCTCTTTATCAACTGACTGCTGTTGCTTAGCTTCAAGGTATATGTTTTCAAGCATCTCATTTCTTGCTTGTATCGCTAAAAAGCTTGTTACAACTATAGAAAAAATTATGGAAAAAGTGATAGTTTTTAAATACTCAAAAACTATTTGTTTTCTAGTCTTTTTTTTGTATTTTGATTTTTTTCTTTCTTTAATCATTTAATTCCTGCATAGTTATAGCATCTGGTGTAAGCATTTCTGCTAATTTTGCGTATATATCATGAATTGCTTTTTTATTATTTAATTCAAAAGATGTTGAAACTTTTGTTTTTTCAGGATTTTCAAATAGTTTTTTTGCAGAAAAATCTTCAATATTTTCAGAATTTTCTATTAGATAGCTGTGAATCTTTGAAACTTCTTCATTGTTACAATATGCTGTAATTTTGAATCTTTTGTTTCTTTTTATACCTGCAGGCAAAATTTTTCGTTCAAAAATTCTAACTATTGTAAGAACCGCAACGCTGGCGAAAGTTGCTAATGTCGCTAAACCATACATCCCGACACCACAAGTCATACCGATAGCAGCACTTATCCATAATGTCGCAGCAGTTGTTAAGCCTATAATCATTGGTCCATTTCTTAGAACTGCACCAGCACCGATAAAACCGATACCAGATACAACTTGTGCGGCAACACGCCCTGTATCACGAATGCCAGTTGCTTGATCAACTAATACGTTATCTCCTGTAGCGTAGCTAGGAAAACCGTATATTGAGATTATTGTGAATACGCAAGCTCCTAAGCATACAAGTATGTGAGTTCTAAGTCCTGCACACTTGTTTGTTAGTTCTCTTTCAAGCCCAATAAAAAATCCTAAAATTAAAGCTGCAAGTATTCTTATTAAAAAATCAATGCTAAAAAAATCCATCTATTCTCTCCCTTTACCTATTTATAATACTATATTAAGCTTTTTTTGGCAATGAAATAGGGCGAGCTATATTTTTCTTAAAACTTTGCAAGGATTTCCAACAGCTACAACATTTGATGGGATATCTTTTGTAACGACACTACCTGCTCCAATAACAACATTATCTCCTATGTTGACTCCACCAAGCACATTTACCCCTCCACCAAACCAAACATTGTTACCTACAGTTATTGGTTTGGCAAATTCAAGCATTTGATTTCTAGTCTCGGCGTCAATTGGATGCTCAGCGGTGTAAAAACCACAATTAGGACCAATAAAAACATTGTCTCCGAATTTAACTTTTGCAGGGTCTAAGATAACTAAATTGTGGTTTGAATAAAAATTTTCTCCGATTTCTATGTTATACCCATAATCACACCAGAAAGAAGGTTCTATCCATAAATTTTTCCCAGTTTTTCTCAGAAGTTTTGTAATTATTTTGGTACGTTTTAGAATATCATCTGGAGGTAAATTGTTATATTTATGACACAGTTTCTTAGCCGTTAAACGCTCATTTGGCAGATTTTCTGCTGTTGGGTTATACAGTTTTCCAGAAATCATTTTTCTTTTTTCTTTCATGATTACATTTAACACCCGATTTAATAACTTTGTCAATTAGTAAAAATTGTGTATAATATACCTATGAATATTGATTTAAATACAATTAAAGATGAGCTAGAACAAAGAGAGTACGAGATTTTATCTCCTTATGCGACAAAATGCAAAGAGTCTAAAGGACGAAAAAGGGAAAGAATTGAGGACTATCCTATTAGAACTGCTTTTCAAAGAGATAGAGATAAAATTTTGCATTCAAAATCTTTTAGACGTTTGAAGCACAAAACTCAAGTGTTTTTATCACCGTTCAATGACCACTTTAGAACTCGTTTGACACATACTCTTGAGGTCTCTCAAATCGCAAGAACAATGGCAAGAGCTTTGAAGCTTAATGAAGATTTAGTTGAAGCAATTTCTTTAGGTCATGATTTAGGTCATACTCCTTTTGGCCATTGTGGAGAGGGTGTTTTAGCGGAACTTTTACCTAATGGTTTTTCTCATAATATTCAAAGCGTGCGTGTGGTAGAGGTACTTGAAGATATGAACCTCTGTTATGAAACAGTGGATGGTATATTGACTCACTCTTGGGGGTATAAACCTAATACGCCTGAGGCTCAAGTTGTACAATACGCTGATAAAATTGCTTATATTAATCATGATATCGAGGATTCAGTCCGAGCTGGAGTAATTGCTGAATCAGATTTGCCAAAAGATTGCCTTGAATATTTTTCAATGAACCAGTCTGCAAGATTAGGTAAAATGATTACGGATGTTATTACTAATTCTATGGATAAGCCGACTGTTGCAATGTCAGAAGAAGGCTGGAGTTATGTCACCAAACTTAGAGGCTGGATGTTTGAGCACGTATATCTTGATCCAGTAACAAAAGCTGAGGAAAAGAAAGCTCGTAATATAGTTAAGTCTTTGTATGAGTATTATACAGATAAACTTTCTGCTTACTGTGATAAAGAGGATATACCACAGCTTGTAACTGACTACATTTCCGGCATGTCTGACCAGTATGCGATTAGACGTTATATGGATATATTTATTCCAAAGCCACTCGCTGAACAGTCAAACGACGATGCGTTATTTAGAAGGATTCAAGATGAAATACGTTAAATTTGGGACTTATACTGGTGAGGAAAATATGCAAATCGATTCAGGTTTGCTGGATGAAGCTATTGAAACTCAAGCTCAAGAACCTATATTTAGACTTTATGCTTGGAAGCCTAGATGTATATCACTTGGTAGAAACCAAAAAGACGATTTTTTGCACGCTAATAATGTAAAAGAAGATGTCGTGCGTAGACTAACTGGTGGTCGTGCGCTTTTGCACGATGATGAAATTACTTATAGCTATATAACTCCTGTTTCTATTATTCCTGACGGGGAAACTATTTCAGCCTCTTATAAGTATATTTCAGGGATTTTGATTGATTTCTTTAAGACATTAGGCGTTGAGCTTGATTTCGGAGGAGGGAGCAAAGGGGTTAATTTTGGTCCAATGCAAGCGCCACATACTAAAGGTTCTATGAAATTTGATTACTGCATGTTGATTTCAACTGGCGCTGATGTGTGCTATCAAGGACGTAAGATTATTGGCTCAGCTCAGTATCGTAAACAGGGCTATATTTTGCAACACGGCGGAATTTTATTTGGGTATGATAAAGAGCTTCTTGAGAGCTTGTTTCATGAAGAAGTAACAAAAGAGTCTATAACAACAGTAAAAGACATTTTACCTGATATGACAAAAGAAGAGTTTGTAAGAAGGTTTGAAGATTTTATATTGACTAGATAACAAGCCCAAGCAAATTTTTTATTTACAGCTTTTATATTAAATATGAAAGTTTTTGCAATTAGCTCATATAATCATAAAACACGAAGTTTTAAGTACTCTCAAGAACCAAGCTTTGAGGGTAAATTGCAATTAAAAGAAACTGCAAATAAAGTTATTACAAAAAAGAATTTATTTAACTTTGCATTGCTATCTTTTTTGATTACAAAGTTAATAGACCTATCAGAATTTGAGATTCCAGATATTATTAAAGAACTACCTATTTATATTATGGCAGGTGCTTTTTGCGTTACTGATAATCAAGTTAAGTTAGAAGAAAATATTGAGTTCAAAAAGGCAGAAACAATAGAAGAAGCCCGAAAATTTGCAGAAGAAAAACTTGGTATTAAAAAATTTAAAATTAATGACCTTGAATATGCAAATTGGATAAATGAGGGTTTAACTAATATTTCTAATAGATTTAAAGGTGAGGTCTATTTCCCTCAGAAAATAAAATTCCATTCTTATGATAGAAAAAATGCACTTGCTGATTATGTCGTTATAGCGGATACTATTAGGATTAATAAAAAAAGAATAGAGGAGAGAGTAAGTGATTTGGATAATTTGCTAAAAGAAAATTCTTATGAAGAATTAACGAAATATAATCTCGGCAAAGGTTATGATGATTTTTGTAAAAAATTAACAAAAGCATATAATAGCCCTGAATCTTTAACCTTTTTTGAAAAATATTCTCTTGTTGGTTCTATTTATAAAGTAAAAGAGCGATTAAAACAATTAGATAATAAAAAACCTAGTGAAATTAATACAAATGGCATAAATCTGTACGGTAATATTTATCAGAATGAATTTGAAACGATTTATCACGAAGTTGGGCATTGTTTTGACTTTAAAAGCAAAACCTTAATTGATATATGCACTGACCGCATTAAATCTCAAAAAGATTTAAAACACCTTGTATTACCTAGATATCATAAAAAAAATACCTTTGAGTTTGTAGCTTCAATATTTGCGGGTATTATGCAAGGTGAAAAATATCCAGACGATGTAATGAATTTGTATAAAAAATTAATCAAGTTCAAAATGCCAGTTTAGTACCTATGTTAATCTTCTGGTGTGGAAATAATGGTGACATTCTCAATATGGTATGTATGTGGGAACATATCGAACGGCTGGATAAATTCGACTTTACATCCTTTTTCTGTCAGGTATTTTAAATCCCTAGCTAGTGTTGCAGGGTTGCAAGAAACGTAAATGATTTTACCCCCAGATTTACCCCCTGATTTACCCCTAGTGAGTTTTAACGCATAATCCAAGCTTTCTTGTGTGCAACCTTTTCTTGGAGGGTCAAGCACTGTTACATCAAACTTACGGCCTTTTGTGTTTAATTCTTTTTCAAAGAACTTGCCTGCATCCATGTTATGAATTTCGACGTTTTTTATCCCATTTTCTTTAATTATTTTTGAAGCTAAATCTGTAGAAGCTTTTACTTCTTCTACAGTTACAACTTTTTTTGCGACATCACTTAAGCAAATCCCAAAAGTTGAAATCCCTGCGTAAGCATCAAGGATAAGCGGTGATTCAAAGTTTTCTGAAATATATTTTTTTACAAACTCAAATATGTTATTTGCTGTATATGGATTTACTTGGAAAAATGTCTCTGCGCCGACTTTAAATACTTTATCGCAAAGCTTTTCTTCAATAAAACTTTCGCCCTCAAGAATTTGAGTTTCTTTTCCTAGAATAAGATTTGTTTTTTGTGGGTTGAAGTTTACCCCAACGCCTACGATGTTATCCAGTTCATTATAAATCTTTGAAGCAAGTTTTTTGAGCTTATCAAATATACGAGTTGAATTAACGACCAAGATTACTAAAGATTTACCATTATAAGCTGATGTTCTAATTACAACGTGTCGCAAATCTCCGGCATGTTTTTTCTCGTTATATCCACTTATTCCACATTCTTGCGCTGCAGTACGAATAAAATCGATTATATTATCGCAATAACTAGGCTGAATTGGGCAGTATTTAATGTTTACTAGCTCATGGCTAGCTGGTTTATAGTATCCAGCTATGATTCTTTTTGAATCACGAGTCTCGGATATTGGGTACTGGATTTTATGACGGTATTCTTTAACCTTGGGACTAGGAATTGTATCTCTAATTTCTACCCAACGATTGCCATCCCCTTTGTTTATTCCAAAAGTATCTTCTACAATTTGTTTTTTGTATTTTAACTGTGCTTCGTAATCAATGAATTGCAGCTGGCATGCACCACAGACTTTTTGCATAGGACAAATTGGCTCTACTCTATCTGGTGACTGCTCAATTATTTCAATAACTTTTGCATTAGCAAAATTTTTGTTCTTTTTACCAACTCTAATTTTGACTTTATCTCCAGGACAAGCTCCTTCTACAAAGATTACATAGCCATCTAAACGAGCTATTCCAAAGCCTAAGTTTGATAGCTTTTCAATCTTAACTATGAGCTCTTCTGGAATATCTTTTTTGTTGGTTATTTGCATGGTTTTATAACCTGAATATTACGTGTTTCAGACAACTCTTGACGAGCGTCACGAATAATTTGTTTGTATTCTTCTGACAAGCTTAAGCCGTTGCAAAGTCTATCAATAAAACCATTATTTAATTTTACAGCTTTTTCTAATGCACCGACGTTTTCAAGAACTTCTTTAACATCGCTAAATTCGTATCCAAAAGATTGTTTTGATTGATAAACCATTATTTCACCAGTTTCAGCTTCTAAAGGTTCTCCGCCAAGCTCAAAATGAAGTTTAAAAACAGATTTTAAATCTTGTAATTCAGCTTGCATAGTAGCAATGCTTTGTTGAATTCTTAAATATCTATCAAATAGATAGTCGACATTTTCAAGTTGTTTTCTTTGCCAATCAAGTCTTTGTAGGTATAACTTTTTAAGTTTTGGATACGCTAAAGCTAGCCCCATTGTATCTGCCATAGCTCTGTGGTGGTTGTTTAGCTCTACATTGAACCTGTTTGTTAAAGCTTCTAGCCCGTGAGATTCTAAATCTGGAGCAATTTCTTTAAACATAACTTGGGTGTCGATTCGAGGGTTAGTAAGTTCTTCGCCCATTACACGTTTTTTCGCTTCATTTAGGAATGAAAAGTCGAAGATTGCGTTGTGAGCGACAATTGGATAGTCTCCAATAAATTCTAAAATCTTAGGTAAAACTTCTTCTTCTGTAGGTGCATCTGCGACCATTTCTTCTGTAATATGGTGTACCGCCATAGAAGATTTTCTTATGTGTTGTTGTGGATTAATTAATGTCTGAAATTCGTCTTTAATTTTCCCGTTTTCTAATCTTACGGCAGCAAATTCTATAATTCTTTCTCTTGTGTAATCAAGCCCTGTTGTTTCAGTATCTAATACTATTTCAATTTCTTTTTTTCTTGGCATCTTCTATCCTCTGGGGGTAATTCTATTTACCCTTTCTACTCCCTTTGTAACATGTTAGCATAAACATATAATATATGCTAATATTAAGGAGTAAATTATATTTCATAAGGAGGTTATTATGGTTTTAGAAATAAATACAGAAAGCTTTAATAGAGAAGTTTTATCGCAAGATGGTGTTGTAGTTGTTGATTTTTTTGCGAATTGGTGTGGTCCTTGCAGAAAGTTAGCACCTATTCTTGAAGAAGTCGAAGCTGAATTGGCTTCTAAAGTTAGGTTTGCAAAAATCAATACAGATGAAAACCTTGAAATGGCAAAACAATATCAAGTAAGTGGGTTGCCAACATTAATGGTGTTTAAAAACGGAGAAGCTGTTGAACGCTTAGTTGGCTTGATGCCAAAAAGTTCTATAATCACAAATGTAGAAAAACATATCTAAATATATTCTAATAAAACAATGCGGCCGCACAGCGGCCGCATTGTTTTATTAGGTTAAATCTTAGATTGAAGTTTTTGTTCCCACTTATAAGCGGTATCTATGCTATAGCTTAAATCTCTTTGAGGTTGCCAACCTAGTTCAGTTAGAACCTTTGTGTTATCAGCAACTAAAGAGGCAGGGTCTCCATCTCGTCTAGGCATAATATTTACTGAAATACTTTTTTGACATATCTTTTCACATTCGCTAAAAACATCTTTTACTGTGTTACCAGTTTTTGTCCCTAGATTAAAGAAGTTTGTTGAACCATTGTTATTTAGGTATTTTAGAGCAAGTAAATGTGCTTCTGCAAGATCTTCAACATTGATATAATCTCTAACACAGGTACCATCTTTGGTTGGATAATCGCTACCATACATTTCAAAAGTTTTGCTATTGCCGAAAGTTGATTTTAAAATGTTCGGTATTAAGTGTGTTTCAGGTTCATGCCATTCTCCTACTCTATTGTCTGAGTCTGCACCAGCTACGTTAAAATATCTAAGGCGTACAGATTTTAGCTCGTATGCTTTATCGTAATCATCCAATATTTTTTCAATAAATAGTTTTGTCTGCCCATACGGATTAATTGGATTTTGCGGATGTTTTTCATCTATTGGTGTATATTGAGGTTCTCCATAAGTAGCTGCTGTTGAGGAGAATACAATTTTCTTAACGTTATTTTCTAGCATAGCTTCTAATAAGTTGAGCGTTCCGCAAACGTTGTTTAAATAATATTTTTGAGGATTTTTTACAGATTCTCCAACTTGTGAAAAAGCTGCAAAATGTATAACAGCATCAATTTTATATGATTTAAAAACATTTTTAATTTGTTCTTTGTTCTGCAAATCGCCTTTTGCAAAAGCCACGTTACCGTATTGTTCTAGTGTATTAATAGTTTCTATATGTCCAGTTGATAAGTTGTCAAAAACAACAACGTCATAGTTTTGTTTTAATAAAGCTAAGACGCAATGACTTCCAATATATCCTGCACCACCTGTAACTAAAATCATAAAATACTCCCTTTTTTTGTTTATTTTAGAACAATAATAAAAAATAAAAAAGACCCCTTACGGAATCTTCTTTAATCTGGGCCAAGGACTCCGAATGCGTCAGAAAAATAGTACTAAATGTACTATTTTTCGTGGAGTATTATTTATTTTTTTGAATTTAAACGTAAGCATTTGGAGGAAGACGAGAACCCATTGAGCTTTGCTCAATGCGTGAGAGTCTACTGCATTAAAAAAGACCCCTTACGGAGTCTTCTTTAATCTGGGCCGCAGTGGACTCGAACCACCGACCTCACCCTTATCAGGGGTGCGCTCTAACCACCTGAGCTAGCAGCCCTCGTGTTTTCGGCTATCCAAAAGTATGCTATTCTTTCGGACAAGTTCTAATTTATCATGGACATTTTTTAAAATCAAGCTTTTTATTTTTTATTTTAAAACTCTTTAACTGGATTTTTATCTTTATTTGCAGTAAACTGGTTTCGGAGATAATTTTATATGACTTTATTATACTTGTATATCACACTATTTACTATTTATTTTATTGTTTTAGCAGCAGTATCTGCAAAACCAGCTAGAAAAATTCGTGATAAATACACGTCGAGAGACGCAAATTTATGTGTTGTTTTATACGCTAGCGGTGTTAGCAATACGCTGGAAAATCTTATAAAACAGCTTAAAAATCAATCTTATCCAAAACAAAATTATACAATTTACACAATATTAGATAAATGCGAAAATATATCTGAGGTTACTTTACAAAGCGATTTGAATGTTAATGTTATAAATATTGACAATTTAGAACCAATCGGTAAAAGTCAGGCATATTCTATAATTGCAGAAAAATTACATGATATCAAAGATTTGGATGCATATGTTTTTTTGGATGCAAAAAATTATGTTGACGCAGATTTTCTTGCTAATGTTAACTATTATCTAACTAAATACCAAGTATTTAATCCAATAATTAATTATTTGCCTCAAGAAGATAGCTTAACTTTTTGGCAAAATGTACGTTCTGCATACTCAAGATATGTAACCAAGTTTATTAATGTTTCAAGAACTCGTCTTGGATTAACAAATATTATTAATACTGACGCTTTTGTTATCCGAAAAGATTTATTAAATAGAATTGCAACTTTTGATTTTAAAGATATGATTTCTGAAGTTGAGTATACTTTGAAATTAGCGAGAGAAAATGTAAAAGTCGCTTTTGTTGAAGATTTAAATGTGTATACTTGTATTGATAATTTTGATTTTAGGATTCCGTCATTATCCAAACGATTAGAAGTTTGTAGAAGTGAAATTGCGAAATCTCAATCAATTTTATCTAAAGAGTTCTTATGCTCACTAGCTTTACCTAATTGGCTAGTGTGTGTATTGTCATACTATTTATTATTAAAGCATTCGTTTTATTTTCCGTTCTGGGTTGATTTTTCAACGATTTTAATTTCTTCAATTGTATTATTGATAGCTTTTCTAACGAGTCTTTTGAATACAAAGTTATACTCAAAAGAGTGTTTATATTTATTTGTGTATCCATTACATTCAATAGCTCATATTGTATATAATTTCCCGCCGATAAGAGGAATTAGAAATATTATAAAAAATACAACACGGAAACATGTTATTGAAACTATGACAACAAATGTTATTGTTAGTGATGGTGTGAGAGAATATCCATGCCAAATGGAGTTGATTTCTGACGATGGACTTGCTCGTGTAACTTTTATTAACAAAGGCAAGAAATATACTACTAAGAATAATCACTTAAGAATGGTAGATGCTGTAAGAGAATTGACTACAAAGCTTGCTGACTATGGTTTGACGCTTAAGGTTTGTCAATGTTGTAAATATTTTCAGCCTATTGTTGATGGCTCGACCAATATGGTTAAAGGCTGCTGTAATTGCCAATTCCAAGGTCGAACACCAGGAGATATGATTCCAACTCTTATTTGGAATACTTGTCCTAAATTTGAAGAACAGAATGTTGTAAATTTATTTTAATTAACCATAACATCTTCGTTGAGTTTGATTTTAAAATTGCTCCCTGCTGGTATTGAAACGTGTCCACCTTTTGAGAAAAAGGCTGAGATAGGGGAAAATATTGTATTTGCACCTAAGCAAATTGTTCCATAAGCAAGGGGAAATGGTGATAAGATAAAAGTAGAACCTTCGGCTCCTAAATTGATTGTCATTGTCAACATTTTGTTAAATAAAGTTCTGCCCCAATTGCCTTTTTGCCATAATGTTTTAAGGTATGTACGCTGACCTTTTATATTATTTAAGAAAACTTTTTTATCATTTGCTCTTATTACAAAAGCATTTATCGGAACTCTCTGACTCTTGTAAACCATTGAGTAAACTTTGATTGCAACTAATCCTCCATTGCAAGATATTTGAGGTTGATGAGATTCAACAATTTCCCCTTGAAAAGTTGTACCTGCAGGAATTGAGTATCCCCTACCATGCTTGGCTTTCGGTAAAGAAAAAGTAACTTTGTTTCCTTTAACTTGCCAATCAGAAATTGTTCCCGAACTTATTACATCAAAAGTTGTTCCACTTTTTATTCTTATATTTCCGCCTTTGTAAGGTTGATACTGCTGGGCTGTGGTAGAAACCTTAGTGCTAGATGTATTTTTGTTTGTAACCGTCGGTAAAGAAGGTAAGTTTGGATCTACATTTATATTCGTAGCAGTAGATTCTATTTTTTTTTCTAATGCGTTATCTTGTAAACCAACATCATCAATTAGTTGAGTAGAGTTGTAATTTTTGCGAATTTCATCGTCAACGGTCTCATCAATATCAAAAGCATGCCCGAAATTAGTCATGGAACATGACAAAACTAACGCAATAAGTGTCTTTTTTACAACTATTTTCATTCTCAAACCTACTCTCTTACACTATTCTACCAGATTGTAACAAATTTGTTAAGAAGTAGCAAAAAATATTTTGCTTTGTTTTATGATTAATGTGTAGACATTATTATATGAAAAATAGATTGGAAACTATGATGAAGATTCATACAACGCAAAATCTAAATTCTTTAAGTACAAATCAATCAACAAGTGTATCGAATACAAAGAATGATAGATTAAAACGAGCAGAAAATTCTTATTTGGGTTCGAATGGTTTAGCGAGTTTGCCTGATACCATTTCGTTTGAAGGCAAAGGTGAAGCTGTAGAAAAAATTGCAAAAGCTTTGCGTGAAGCAAAATTAGTTCAAAAAATAGAGAGTTCAAAAGTCGCGGGTAAAAAGAGTATAACAGAGAAGATTCTTTCAAGCGACTTTTTTGATGGTCTATTAGACTTAATGACTCACGAAACATTTATTCAGGCTGCTATTTCATTCTTAATTTGTGTATTCTTGAGACCATTGACTATTATGTCTTTGCCAACAAAAAAATCGAAAGAAGACAATAAGTATGCTTCTGCTCACTCAATGTCTTCTGGTTTTGTTGGGCTTGCATCTTCTGTTTTAATTGCAATTCCTTTTTCAAAAGGTTTAAAATATGCACAAAATAACATGATTGCAAATCTAAAAGAAGAAACTTTGAAAAGAATGTTTCCACACTTAGATTTGAAATCTATAGTTGATTCAGCTGGCAAACGTATTACCGATATGAAACAATGGAAAGATAAATTCGGTAATGTCTTCTCAAAAGATATGAAGAATGCAATGCTAATTGCAAAACCAATTCATGCAACTGAAATCGGTGAAAAGACTTGGGAAAAATTCGGAATTAAACTTAATAAAGAAGCTAATAAAGGCAAGGCTATAGCTGAATGGATTGATTTAGATGGTAAAAGAGTGGTCGAAAAATTAGGGTTGAAAGATTTTTGTATTGCTGTTGAAGAAGCTGGTATGGGTTCAACACTTGGTAAAGGATATAAAAATACAAACTTTTTCTCATTGAAATATATAGGTGATGATTTGCTAGAAGCAGCATGTAAGGACTTAGACATTGCTTCTACTAAGGGGGCTAATGGTGAAAGACTACACCCTATTCATTGGAAGAACAAAGCAACAGGAAATGCTTATACAGAAATATTTGACGCAACACACTTGTCATCATATACAGAAACTGCTGATTCAGTGCCTTTGTTCTTAAGTAAAGTTAGAACTGAATCAGGAACTGGTAAAACTAAATATACTGCTTTACAATCAAATGTGGAATACCAAACTAGGGTTGGTGTTCCTGAAAAGATAGGCTCAGAAATTGAGCAAGCAAGTTTGGATGCAGATAAAGTTAGTGATATCCAAAATAAATGGGTAGTTTGGTTGCCAGATATTATATCAAGACCGCTAGTTGCAACTGCTACTATTGCGTTGTTGCCTAAGATATTGAAAAACGTTTTTCACTTAGAAAAACCTAAAAAACATCAAGCAACACCTGCTGTTCAACAAAACCAACTTGAAGGGGAAAATGCAAAACTTGCATTAACTTCCGGAAAGGAGGTGGCATAATGAATATCCAAGCAATTAGTAGAGCTCAACAATCTTATATGCTAAATAAACGATATGCTAATACTCCGTCTAGTAATCCAGTTGGTTCACTTGATACAGAGCAAAATGCAAATCAAGTTAATCCAAGCTTCAAAGGCTTAGGGGATTTTATTGGTAGAGTGTTTGGTGAACATTATGCAAAACGTATGCTTGATGCAAAATGGACTCGTAACCTTGCTGAGTGGTTAACAAAAGCTCCTGGTAGTATGACTGAGCACATGGCAACACTAGGGTCATTAATTACAAGTAGCGTATATATGGGAAGAACTCTTTCTAATAAAGAGCTAGAAAATGATAAGAAAAAAACTCTTGCTATCAATCAGTTCTTATGTTTCTTGATTCCAACAGCAGCTGCTTATACAGTTAATAGTGTGCTTGCAGGGGTGAATAAAAAGCTTGAGCACAAGTACTCTGGTATACAATCGCAAAAAATAGCTTGGGGAGAAATATCTCAAGAAAAAGCTGCTGAAATCTTAAAGAAAAAGAGTGATAGACTAAAAGGTTTTAAAACACTATCAACATTAGCTACATTCACTCTAATTTACAGATACATAACACCAGTTATTATTACGCCAGCTGCAAACTGGATTGGTGGAAAATTAAATAAGCGTAGCGAAGAGAAAAAAGCTAATGAGCAAAAATCTCAGGGGGCTGTGGCTTAAATAAATTAGTCTTCAATAAAAGGACTGTTTCAATTGTTTGAGACAGTCCTTTTTGTATTATAATAGTCATATGGAGCTTTTATTTTTAGATGTAGTTGATTCAACAAATAAATATGCGAAAGAGCATTTAAATGAATTAGAAGATGCAACTATTGTATATGCTGGATTGCAAACTGCGGGTAGGGGCCGAATGCAAAGAAAATGGGATTCTAATTCTGGTGACAATATTTATGCCTCAATTGTTTTAAAACCATCAAATGAATTAAAAGAAGTCTATTCAAACTTAACTCAATATTTATCACTAATACTAGCAGAGGTTTTTGAAGAGTACAATATATTACCTAAAATCAAGTGGCCAAATGATGTAAGAATAAATGGTAAAAAGATCTCAGGTATTCTTGCCGAAAGCGTGTTAGAGGGAAATGACTTAAAGGGTATAGTTTTAGGTTTCGGAGTAAATCTTAATTGTAAAAAAGACGATGTAGAAAAAATTGACCAACCTGCTACATCCTTAAATTTAGAAACTGGCATGAATATTGATAGAGAATTTTTCTTAAAAAAGGTCGTAGATAAGTTTTGTTTGAGGTATAATAAATTTATTGAGGAAGGATTTTTATTAATAAAAGAAGATTATATAAGAAGAGCCGAATTCCTTAATACCACTGTGACTGTAAAGGTTTTTGACAATGAAATTATAGGATTTGCTAAAGAAATTACAGATAACGGTGCTTTGAAGATAGTTGATAAAAACAATAAAGAACATGTACTGTTAATAGGAGATATTTTATGAATGAAACTTTAATGCAAGGTGTTTCTGTAATGCTTATTGGTATGGGAACTGTAGTTGCATTTCTTTGCGTTACAATCATTTCGATGTTTGTAATGTCTTTTGTTATAGGAAAGTTAAATAAACTATTCCCAGAAGCTGTTCCTGCTGTTGCAGGCGGAGCTAAAAAAATTGCTACATCAAATGATGATAGCGAAGTTGCAGCTGCAATTGTAGCAGCATTATTTAAAAAATAAAATTTTAAGATAAAAGGAAGGTAAAAATGTCAAAAAAGTTAATTAAGGTAATGGACACATCTTTCCGTGATGGTTTTCAATCAATTTACGGAGCAAAGGTTTTAGTAGATGATTTTCTACCAGCTTTGAAAGCTGCTGTAGATGCTGGTCTTAAACACTTTGAAACTGCAGGTGGCGCAAGATTTCAAGTTCCTATTTTCTTCTGTAACGAAAATGCATTTGAAACTATGGACAAAATGAGAGAAGCAGTTGGACCAGATGTTAAATTACAATCACTTTCTCGTGGTGTAAACGTTGTTGGTCTTAACTCTCAACCAAGAGATGTAATTGATTTGCACGCAAAAATGTTTGCAAAACACGGTGTTAATGTAATCAGAAACTTTGATGCATTAAATGATGTTAATAACTTGATTGATTCTGCTAATTCAATAAAAAAACACGGCTTAGAGCACGAAGTTACAATCACAATGATGGAACTACCATATGGTTGTGAAGGAGCTCATGACGTAGCTTTCTATGAAAGAGTTTTAAGAAATATTTTAGATGCTGGAATCCCGTTTGATTCATTGGCATTCAAAGACGCATCAGGCACATCTAATCCAAGAAAAGTTTACGAAACTGTTAAAATGGCTCGTGAAATTCTTGGTTCTGATGCTCATATTAGATTCCACTCCCACGAAACAGCTGGTACAGGCTTAGCTGCTTACTTAGCTGCTCTTGATGGTGGTGCTGATGGTATCGATTTAGCTATGAAACCTGTTTCAGGTGGTACAGGTCAACCAGATATCGTTTCTATGTGGCACGCATTAAAAGGTACAGAATATGATTTAGGCTTAGATATTAAGAAAATTATGGAAGCTGAAGAAATATTTAAAGAATGTATGAAAGACTACCCTCTAGATCCTGTATCTTTAGCTGTAAATCCAATTCTTATCCAAGCTCCACTTCCAGGTGGTGCAACAGCTACAACTGTTAACCAATTAAAAGATATGGGGCAAATGGATAAATTCCCAGCATTAATTCAAGCTATGAAAGAATGTGTAGAAAGAGGCGGTTTTGGAACTTCTGTAACTCCTGTTTCTCAATTCTACGCTCAACAAGCTTTCTTAAATGCAACTCAAGGAGCTTGGAAAGTTGCTAACCCTGGTTATGCAAAAATGGTATTAGGTTACTTCGGTAAAACTCCTTGTGAACCTGATCCTGAATTAGTTAAATGGGCTGAAGAAAAAATGAATATGGCTCCTACAACTGAAAAAGTTGTTGATATTAACGAAAAAGACCCTGAAAAAGGACTTAAGGCTGCTGAAGAAAGACTGAAAGCTGCAGGACTTCCTGTAACTGATGAAAACTTATTCATCGCAGCTGCTTGTAAAGATGGTAACGTTGATAAAGGTATTGACTTCTTGCTAGGTAAAGGTCAAGTATCAGTTAATAAAGGGGTAAATAAACCGGCTGGTAGTGCAACTCCATCATCAAATGGCGAATACACAGTTACTGTTAATGGTAAAAAATACTCTGTTAAAATTGATAGCGATTCAAAAGCTACAGTTAACGGAAAAGCGTATGATATCGCAGTTAAAGATGGTATTGATTCAGCTCCAGCTACATCAACAGGAGCTGGCGAAGCTGTTAATGCAAGCTTACCAGGTAACGTATTAAGAATTGAAACTTCTGAAGGCGCAAGTGTTGCGGAAGGTGATGTTCTTTTAGTTCTTGAAGCTATGAAAATGGAAATTGAAGTAAAAGCTCCAAAAGCTGGTACTGTTCAATCAATCTTAGTAGCTCAAGGTGATAAAGTTGTAAACGGAACTCCGTTGGTAACTATAGGTTAGTAAGGGAGGTAAACAATGAATATTATTGATGGTTTACACAAACTTTGGGAATCAACAGGTATAATGTTGTTCCAAAAAAGCGCAGATGCTGCTTTTAATAACCCTAACCTAGAAGGCATGGATCAAATTTTCCAAGCACATGGACAATGGATTATGATTCTAATATGTTTATTCCTATTATGGCTTGGTATCAAAAAACAATTTGAGCCTTTGTTACTTGTTCCGATTGCTTTTGGAGGTTTGTTATCAAACATTCCAATGCTTCCAGGTGAAGCTATTGCCGGCCCTGATGGTTTCTTAGGTATTATCTTTGAAGCTGGTATTCATAAAGGTTTATTCCCATTAATTATCTTTATGGGTGTAGGTGCAATGACAGACTTTGGTCCATTAATTGCAAACCCTAAAACAGCTTTACTAGGTGGTGCGGCTCAGTTTGGTATCTTTGGTGCTTTGTTAATGGCTTATTGTATTTTTGGCTTTACAATGCCAGAAGCTGGTTCAATCGGTATCATAGGTGGTGCTGATGGTCCAACTTCGATTTATGTAACAAGTAAATTAGCGCCAGATTTACTAGGACCAATTGCAGTTGCCGCTTATTCTTATATGGCTTTAGTTCCAGTTATTCAGCCACCAATTATGAAACTGCTTACAACTGAAGCTCAAAGAAAAATTCAGATGACACAATTAAGAGAAGTTTCAAAAAGAGAAAAAATAGTATTCCCTCTAATGGTATTACTTCTTTGTGTAATCTTCTTGCCAAGTGCTTGCCCGCTTTTGGGTGCATTATGTTTTGGTAATTTATGTAAAGAATGTGGTGTTGTGGAAAGACTTTCTGATACTATGCAAAATGCTTTAATCAATATTGTTACAATCTTTTTAGGTTTATCAGTTGGTTCAAAACTTTCTGCAGAACAATTCTTAACGGTTCAAACATTATTTATTTTAATTTTGGGTATTGTTGCATTCTCACTTGCAACTGCTGGTGGTGTAATAATGGCTCATATTATGAACTTATGCAGTAAAACTAAAATTAATCCGCTTATTGGCGCAGCTGGCGTATCAGCAGTTCCAATGGCTGCTCGTGTAGCTAACAAGGTAGGTTTAGAGGCTAATCCTCAAAACTTCTTGTTAATGCACGCAATGGGACCAAACGTATCTGGTGTAATCGGTTCTGCTGTAGCTGCTGGTGTATTACTTGCTCTTTGTGGTTAGGGTTAAATATAAAAAATATAAAAACGAGCTAGTGTTAATTATTCGCCACATAGCTCGTTTTTTTTGTATTTAATAGATTTACTAAAAAATACTCTACTTGTTCATGTTTTGTAGTTTATCGCAAGGATCACAAGGCTGTTGAACAGGACAAGGATTTGATTTTTGGCAAGGACAAGGTTGAATTACCTTTTTCTCGCAAGGATTACAAGGTGCTGCATAACCTGTTGCACATGGGTCACATTTTTTTTCACACTTGTTGCAACCACGGCCAAACCAGTTTGATGGATTCCAATTAGAATCATACCAAGCAGCTTGAGCTGTTTGTGCGCCTACTGCAATTATCCCTAATACAGCTAGCATAGATAATGTTTTTTTCATAAAATTTACTCCTTTTTTAAAAAATAAGTATGTATTCTATAGATACATACTTATTTTAAAAAGGTTTATTATAAAATCCATAACCCAATTGGGTATAGTTCTATTTTAAATTTAGAGAAACTAAAACTTGCTCTGCGGTAGGAACCGGTTTTTTAGCAATATTACCTAATACATCTGTTTGAATTTCTCTTAAAACTTTGCCTCTTTCAACTCCACCGATAACATATGTTTTACCGCCTAGTGGGTTAACTTTTGTTCCCATTATGCGTTCACCTTTTTGTAATAATTTTGATACATTGATGTTCATATTAATCTCCTACACTTTCTTGTTTTATATTTTTTTTAAGTTAAAGGAAGATTAATAATTGACTAAAAAAGAGACAATCTTTACAAAACTTAATTTTTGGTTTTATCTATAAGCTTGTTTTCTCTATTCCAATTAAATGATGAACGAATCTCAGAGCCAATTTTTTCAATTAAATGTCCTTCGGAAGCTTCTCTTAATTGTTTAAATCTGCTCCCACCATTATTGAATTCGTCTAAAAATTCTTTTGCATAGCTTCCATCTTGAATCTGTGAGAGAATTTTTTTCATTTTGTCCTTTGTTTCAGAATCAATAATTTTAGGCCCTCTTGTATAATCACCGTATTCGGCGTTATTTGAAATTGAATAATGCATATCTTCTATCCCGCCTTCATAAATTAAATCGACAATTAATTTTAATTCATGACAGACTTCAAAATATGCCATATATGGAGAATATCCTGCCTCTACAAGAGTTTCAAAAGCTGTTTTTATTAAAGCTGAGCACCCTCCGCAAAGAACAGTTTGTTCTCCGAATAAATCAGTTTCAGTTTCTTCTTTAAAGGTAGTTTCTATAATACCAGTCCTTCCTGAACCGATAGCAGATGCGTAAGACAATGCCAACTCAATATCGTCGCCGGCAACTAAAGCTGGCACGCCCTTACCGGCTAAATATTCGCTTCTAACTGTATGACCTGGAGCTTTTGGCGCTACCATTACGACACTTACCCCCTCAGGTGGTGTTATAAACCCATAATGGATATTGAATCCGTGAGAGAACATTAAGTATTGCCCTGCTCTTAAGTTTGGCTCAACTTCTTTTTTATAAACCTCAGCTTGTATTTCATCTGGAATAAGAATTTGAACAATATCAGCCCACTTAACGGCATCTGAAATCGACATTGTGCTAAGCCCGTAATCTTTAGCTTTAATATCGGATTTACCACCTTGTCTTAAACCAAATACAACATTACAACCACTGTCAACAAGATTCATACCTTGTCCATAACCCTGAGAACCAAAACCAATTATAGCTATTTTCTTTGTCTTGATAAGTTCTGTATCAATGTCTTTTTCTAAATATATTTTTAAATTTTCCATCGTAAAAGCTCCTGTATATCTTAATTTTAAAATAAAAAAAGTTTATGTTTGAAAATTTTTAATTTTTGTAACAATATAATAAATAGCTAGCAAAAATATTGGTTATGGGGTTTGAGATTACTATATTAGAGAAAGGAGTATCTATGGATAATTCTGTTAATAATATAAGTTTTAAAGCAAATATTGTTACTAAAATGAACGGACGTTATAGGCTAATTAATAAAGTAAGTAAATCTTTCGCTGAAAAAACAAAAAATATTCCAGGAGAGATGTGTATTTATCGTAATGCTAAGGAGTATCCTAAAGCAATAATTTTTTCTTATAAAAATAAAGATTATATTTTGCGTGATTATGCAGATTTGATGGGGAACGATTTGTCTTCTAAGGCAGAAGTTACAGATAAACTAGTTGACAAGGTCACAAAAACTTTTGTAAACATTTTTAATGCATTAAAAGCAGATGTTATTTACGATATGCAAACAGCTGAGCTAGTTGCAAATATTCGAAGTACTAAAAATGCTTTAAAGAATAATACATATATGGCTAACAAACTGCAGGACAAAGGCTTAGATAAACTAGCAGAAAACTTTAAGGTGTTAGTTGGTCATAATGAAAGACGTTTAGCCAAGCTAAGAGCGGAATTAGAAAAATTTAATAATAATTATAGAACTAAGTTGGAAAAAATGGCCGAAAAAGAGCCAAAACTTGAAGTTTGGGCTTCAGTGATATCGTCAGATTTGAAATAATAAAAAAAATCTTGGTCCTAAGACCAAGATTTTTTTCTATTCTGTTACTTCTGGAGAAAGAAGTGTTGTCTGCTCACCCTGAACTTCGGCTTCTTGTTCTACAGAAGCGCTGGTCGCAGTCTCGTAATCATCGTCTTCTTTGTCAGTATTAACTATCTTATTAACACTTACAACAGTGTCATTTTCAAGTAGATTTTGTGCCCTTACACCAGTAGCAGGTCTACCTTGACAAGAAATATCTCCAGCTTTGATTCTTGTAACAATACCACTAGATGTTACTAACATGATTTCGTCTTTTTCTTCAACGATTGTTAGTGCAACCAATCTTGACATACTTGATTTGAATTTAGTTGCAATTAAACCTATTCCACCCCTGTTTTGAGAACGGAACTCACTTAGTTTTGTACGTTTTCCAAAACCGTCAGATGTGACAACCAATAAATCTGCGTCATAGTTTCTAGGAACTATATCACAACCGATAATTGTATCTGCAGAACGTAATTTCATTGAGTTTACGCCCCTCGCACTTCTACCTAATGGTCTTAAATCTTCAATTGGGAATCTAATAGCCATACCGCAAGAAGTACCAATGATTATTTCATCATTTGGATTAGCTAGTTTAACCCAATTTAATCTGTCACCATCTTCAAGAGAAATTGCAATAATACCACTTCTTCTTATATTTGCAAAGTTATCTAGTTCAATTCTCTTAATGTAACCTTTTTGAGTTAACATAATTAAATTTAAACTATGGGAGAATGTGCTTACTGGTACAACCGCAGTTATTTTTTCGCCTTGTTCAATTGGAAGAACATTAACAATTGGTAAGCCTTTTGCTTGTCTACCACCTTCAGGGAAGTCATATACATTTAAGCTATATACGATACCTTTAGATGAGAAGAATAGTACTTTATCATGCATCATTGCTGTAAAGAAGTGTTGAATATCATCATCATCCTTAGTTTTAATACCAGCTTTGCCTCTTGTTGCACGGTTTTGACGCTCAAATGTGTCTAAAGAAATTCTCTTCAAGTAGCCTTGATGTGTTATGAACACAGCCATTGGAGTATTTGGAGTTAAATCTTCGATTGTAACTTCACCTTGTTCTGGTAAAATTTGAGTTTTTCTGTCATCTCCGTATTTTTCTTTATCTTCAATTAATTCAGTTTTAATGATATCAAGAACTTTTTGTCTGTCAGCAAGTATTCCTTCATATTCAGAAATCTTTTTCAATAACTCGTCATATTCATTCTTAATCTTATCTTGTTCTAAGCCTGTCAATCTTCTTAATTGCATTTCTAAGATAGCGTTTGCTTGATCTACATCTAATCCAAACTTGCTCATTAAGCCAACTCTTGCATCATCAGTTGTCTTTGACTTTTTGATTAGTTCAATTACTTCATCTAGAGAACCTAATGCAATTAGCAAACCTGCCAGAATATGAGCTCTTATTTTAGCTTTTTTCAAGAAATAAATTGTTCTTCTTGTTACAATTTCAACTCTGTGCTCAACGAACTCATTAAGAACTTCATATAGATTCAATAAGCGAGGTTGTTTACCACAAAGTGTAACCATATTGACCCCGAATGTTGTAGCAAGTTGAGTGTATTTGAATAAGTTATTTTTAACAACTTCTGGCTTTGCATCACGTTTAAGTTCAATAACGATTCTCATACCGTCTCTATCAGATTCATCTCGCAAGTCCGAAATGCCGTTGATTCTTTGTTCTTTTACTAAATCAGCAATTTTTTCAATTAACTGAGCTTTATTAACTTGGTATGGTAGCTCTGTTACAATGATTGCAGTTCTAGATTGTCTTCCATTACCACCAGGTATTTCTTCAATAGTTGCTACTGCAGACATTTTTATAGAACCACGACCTGTTTCATATGCTTGTTTAATATCATTTAAGCCTATAATTGTAGCTGCTGTTGGGAAATCAGGGCCTTTTATATGTTCCATTAATTCTGCAATTGTTATTTGTGGATTGTCGATTAAAGCAATTGTTCCGTCAACGATTTCTGATAGGTTATGTGGTGGAATGTTTGTTGCCATACCAACCGCAATACCAGAAACTCCATTAAGTAAAAGCATTGGTAACCTGACTGGTAGAACTGATGGTTCTTCTAATGATCCATCAAAGTTTGGAACAAAATCAACAGTTTCACAGTCTATATCAGCAAGCATTGAAGTTGTAATTTTGTGCATGCGAGCTTCTGTATAACGCATTGCAGCTGCACCATCACCGTCCACAGAACCGAAGTTGCCATGACCGTCAACTACTAAATAACGAGTGTTGAAATCTTGTGCTAAACGAACTAGCGCTTCGTATACAGAGCTGTCGCCGTGTGGGTGATATTTACCAAGAACTTCACCAACAATACGAGCACATTTCTTAAATGGTTTATCTGGAGTCATGCCCAATTCGTTCATCGCATATAAAATTCTTCTGTGAACAGGCTTTAAACCATCTCTTACATCAGGTAACGCACGTCCTACAATTACTGACATCGCATAATCGATGTATGAACGTTTCATTTCTTCTCTTATATTGACAGGTACAATTTTACCGTCTGAAAACATATTTTGTTGACTCAAAATCTTTCTCCTCTATCCCAAATTTCCCATATTATCATTTTATCACAAAAAAACTCTGTGTAAAGCATTATTTAATACTTTTAGCCTATTTTGGGTGTTATTATATTAAAAATTTTATATATGTAGTATATATGCTTATAATGCTTATTATATACAGTTTTAAGGAGTGTAACAATTTTTTTTTAAAAGGCAATTTTTATGAAAAAAAATACTTTATATAGATGTAAGGACAAAGGGAATTTATAAAAAACAAATAAATAATTATTAGACCTGATGAAGTTTATCAAAGGGTTTGGGAAAAAGCTTTCTTTTTATACTCTCTCTTAATATCCTCGTGTTTATTTAATGTTTGCTCGATGCTCTATCAAGCAAACTTTTTTTTGTGCTACGCACATAGATAATTGTCTCGCTTGGAAAATTTTGTTTATGAAGCTGAGGCTCTCTGTTTTTCAAGTTTTTCTAACTTCTTTTCAAGATTCTCAATGCGTTTTTCTAAATCATCAATTTTCTTTTGTTTTTGCTCTAATAAATCAAATTTGTTACTAAGTTCTTTTACAGCATTTACTAACGCATAGAACATATCTTCCATTCTTATGCGCAAAAATCCGTCATCTCCCTTGAATACGGCTTTAGGGAAGATTTTTTCTAAATCCTGTGCCATTACGCCTACATGAGGTGTTTTGTCAGGGTCTTTTTTGAACGTGTAATTGAATACTTCAAGCTTTTTGATTTCTTCAAGCCCACCAGTAAAAGCTTTGCCAACATTCTTTAATCGTTTATCTGAAAGATAAATATTTGATGAAGAGGGATGTGACTCACCATAGTACCAGTCAATTAGTCGACCACCTTGATTACTATCTCTTTGAATTTTCATTAACATGCTTCCGTCATCGCCATATTCATCAGCCATAATGATAACCCCACCTTTTGTACCGTTTGGGTCTGCTTTTATTGCAGCTTGGGTCCTTGATAAAACACAAGTTTTATCAACAACCAATCTTCCTGGAATATAAACTGTTGAATTAATATCTCCCAAAACAATTTGGTTATCTAATGTTGCTTTGGCATTATATCCAATTGCTGTTGAAAATTGTCCGCTTGCTTTAGCAGCATAACCAACAGCTGTTGTATAAATATTTGTAGCTTCTGCGTTTCTATCTTCGGATTCAGAAGAACCAATAGCAATGCCCCTTTGACCTGTTGCTTTAGCATGTCTACCTATTGCTATACCACCTAATGCACCATTAGCTTTAGCATTGTATCCAATTGATATGCTGTCTTGGGTTTGAGACATACTACTATTACCAATAGCAATAGAGTTTTCACCGATTGCTTGAGTATTGTAACCTATAGCAGAAGAATATTTGCCTGTTGCTTTTGTAACTGTACTAGCATCGTTAACTCCTATTGCAATTGTATGAGTATTAGTTATTGTTTGAGCATTTCGACCAATAGCAATGGACGTATCGGTATCTGTGGTTGCACCACTACCAATTGCAATTGAGTCGGCACCTTTTGCTGTGGCTCTATAATTACGGTTAGCCCCTAAGGCAATAGCGCCAGATTTAGTTGCACTGGAGTAGCTACCAATAGATGTAGCACATACTGCGTCTGCAGTTGCATTACTTCCAATGGCTACAGAATCGTTACCAGTTTTTGTATTATGACCTACACTGACCGCTGTGGCAGAAGTCGTATTTGCCGTTGAGCCGATAACAACTGAATTGTGGACAAAATTTTGGTTATCACCTGTAATTTTTGCATTAGCACCGATTATAACGTTGTGCGATGTGTTACCAATATTACTATGTTTGGTTAAATAGATGCTATTATTATTTGCTGCAAGAGATATAAGGTTATTGTCTCCGTCTCCGAATGTGATTTGAGGCTTGCCGGCAGCTGTTTTTATAAACATAGCAGGTTTGTTTACATCGCTTCCATTTGTAGATTTTAGTGGAAATTTAAGAGCTCCAATAGTTGCTGTTTGGTTTTTACCAGCCAAATTGAATGCAATATCATTGGTTGCATCTGATGTATAAACCCAAGGGGTTGTGTTTGCCGCTTGGTTTTCTAACATTTTTCGGTTAATCATTGGTGCTGTAGCAGCTGCAATAATTGCAGTAATCAACAACACAATCATCATTTCCATTAAAGAAAAACCTTTTAAAATGTTCTTGTTACGAACGCTTTTAAGAAGCATTTAGCCCTCCTTGTTTGATATCTTAACCTCTTTCGCAAATAGTTCTAGCTACATATACACCTGAGGCAGAAGCTTGAATTAGACCTCTTGTTACTCCTGCACCATCACCAATTGTGAATAGGTTTTTTACACCTTCGGTTTCAAGTTCGTTTGTTAATTTTACCCTTGCAGAGTAAAATTTAACTTCAATACCGTAAAGAAGTGTATATCTAGATGCTGTACCTGGAGCAATTTTATCTAATGCAAAAAGCATTTCAATTATTGATTTCATTTGTCTATAAGGAATTACAAGGCTTAAATCACCAGGTGTTGCACAAGTAAGAGTTGGTTCTATTATACTAGATTTGATTCTATCTGGAGTAGATCTTCTTCCGTCTAATAAATCCCCAAATCTTTGCACTAGAATTCCGCCAGCAAGCATGTTAGCCAAGCTAGCTATGTGTTGACCATAAGCAATAGGTTCTTTAAACGGTTCTGTAAACTTCTTACTTACTAGTAAAGCGAAGTTTGTGTTTTTTGTTTTAATATTTGCATAGCTGTGACCGTTTACTGTTGCAATACCGTTATAGTTTTCTTGTACAACTTCTCCGTTAGGATTCATACAGAAAGTTCTAACTTCGTCTCCGAAAGTTGGAGAATGATATACTAATTTTGATTCGTATAATTTATCAGTTAATGGTGCAAATACTGGGGCTGGTAATTCAACTCTTACACCAACATCTACAGCGTTATTAACCATACCAATTTTGTTTTTAGCAAATTCTTGAGTAAGCCAATCAGCACCTTCTCTTCCTGGTGCAATAATTGTATATTCAGCTTTGATAGTTTCTCCATTATCAAGAACAATACCTTTTACTTGTTCGCATTCAACAATTAAGCTTTGGGCTGCAACATTATTTAAAATTGTAATCTTGTCATCTAAATAATCTTGCATGTGTTTTAGGACGTCTAAACTACGCTCAGTACCTAAATGTCTGACCGGAGAGTGAACGAGTTTTAGCTCAGCAAGAGCTGCTTGTCTTTCAATCTCTCTAAAAATTTCCATATTGGTGCCAAAAACTTCATCTGTCGCGCCGTGTTCAAGATATAAGTCATCAGCATATTTAATATATTCTTCAACTTTTTCTCTCGACATATAGTCAACTAAGTGACCGCCAACATCTGGAGTTAGCGTAAGCTTTCCGTCGGAGAATGCACCAGCTCCTCCCCAACCGCAGAGCAGTCCACAACGTTTGCAATTTACACATTTAGGAGAGCCATTTCTAATAGGACAAACTCTCTTTTCTATCTTTTGGCCTTTTTCAATAAGTATTACTTTCCATTCTGGTCTTAGTTTAACTATTTCTAGAGCAGTAAAAATTCCAGCTGGTCCTGCTCCAATTATGGCAACATTATACATCCCCATTAATCCCTTACTCCTAATTCACTATTACTTATTTATGTTAGCTTAAACAAAAGGGTAAATCAATAATTTAATACTTATTATTAAGTATTATTCATGATTAATTCTAAAGAATGATTTTTCCTAAAAACCTTAAAATATCGTAATATACAGCTTGCGAGGAATTGTTTTTTGTGCTAAAATAAGCTCATAAATTATAGTGTAGTTTAACTGTTTATCTCACCAGAAAAAGGTGTTTTCATATATTTACTAATTTAATGTTACTAATAATATAGGAGGAAACGTTATGACCGTTGCCACTGTTACAGAAACTAAAAAAACAGTTAAATCTACTTTTAATGATGAGTTTGAAACTTATTTAAAGAAACAACAAGTAAAAACCACATTTAATGGTTCTGAATTAGAGTCATTTTCTTGGTATAAAAAAGCTTTAGGGCTTTTATAAGGTTTAATCAACAAAAAGGCGGGACTTCTTTTTAGAAGTCCCGCCTTTTTTATTATGTGATGTTTTGATAGAAATGTAAATTTTTAATAAAATGTTGTCTTTTTTGATTATAAAAGATTAAATTTTTACCGACAGGCATATTTATTTGATTAAACACGTTCGGTTTTGTAGCTCATTAATTAACCTTCTCCCTTGATGGGAGAAGGTGGTGCCTTGCACCGGATAAGGGTGGTCTTAATGTTTAGCCCCTCACTATCGTTAATCAAACAAATATGCCTGTCTCATAATAATAAAGTTAAGAAATAATGTTTTTGAGACGATAGCGAAGGGCAATACATATAGCTAGTTTAATTCTGCTACGCAAGCGTAGCGCACATCTCATTTTAGGAGATGTGCTTTTAAATATACGCCAAAACTGAGCGTGTTCTCAAAAATATTATTTCTTAATCCAATTAAATAGAGTTAGAATAAAAAGACAATATTTTATTAATATTGTGCTTTTTTGTTACCAATTTCATTACCCGGTATCATTAGCGCAAATGGTACCAATCTGGAAATATAATGTACTACTTGCGATCTTGGGGCAACGTATTTAGCTGATGCCAGTACGTCATCAAAGTGAGGTGCTAAATCTGTTGCTTTAACATCTCTTTCTTCTTTTTTATTTTTAAATAAGACATTTGAAAGTTTATTCATAGCAAAGTTTGCTAAATAAATTCCGCCGACTATAGCGCCCAAACAAGCAATGGCTCTTGTTGCTTGTCCTTTAGCAGTTTTTTCTGAAATTTTTATCAGATCACAAAGCTTATTAGTTCCTGCTACTGTTGCAATTGGAATCGTGATATTTCCTATTTGCATAACTGCTTCTCTGCGTTTAGCTTTTCTATTTTGAGGATTCTTGTCAATAATATAACCTCCGGCCAATCCTCCCAAGCAACTTCCAGCACCTAGTGCTACGATTTCTTTAAATAAGAAGTCAGCATTTTCAAAATATTTTCTAGCGTTTTTAAAATTAAGTTTATAACCTTGAGCTTTCGTAAGTGCTGCTAAGCTACTGACAACACCTATTACTGTTGTGCCGGCTACGATAAGTTTGTCTTTGGTTGTATAATCGCTTTTCCAAAAGCTTTCTCCGCCATGCTTAAAAGCAGGCTCTTTTTTTGAGACTGTGTTGTTTGATACTGTGTCATATTTTGCTAGCGTGATGTTCATTGTGACCTTCTTAATAGTCTAAAACACCTAAAAACATTTTTTGCTATTAAATAGTTGGGGAATAAAATTTTGAAATTTCTTCAAAATATCTTTCTAAAGCTTTATATCCGTTATGTATTTCATCTGTAACTGAAGCATATCTGCTTGCTACAATGTATTTAAGCTCTTTGCAACGAATTTGTAGTAACATATCAGCATCTTTTCTTAAGAGTTCATTTGATGCAGTAGACCATTTTTTTAAATATGTCAATTCGTCATTAATTTGTTTTATTGTTGAGTATTCTAAAGTGTTAAAATCATATTTTTGTAAAAGCTGTCTTTCTGTATTAGAAATACGGCTTTGAACTGCTTGGAATTTATAAATACGTTTGATAATAACGTAGTTATCAGCAATACGCCTGTGAGAATAAGGAACAGAACTCTTTGCCAATAAAGCAGATGTGGACAACGCCGTAAAAGCATCTTCCTCACTAGAAAAAGCACTTTGAACAGGATAAACAGTTTCAATCTTCTTACTATTACTAATCACTAGAGCTTCCCCTTTCCCTAAATCTCCTAAGTTTATAATATATGAATCTCATCAAATTGTCATTATTATTGTAAAAAATATTTACATAAAATTAAAAAGGCGCTCTATTTAGAACGCCTTTTTTGGTTATTTTTTATTCTTCTTAGCAACTTGCACATGCAGTTAAAGCTGATTTTAATATTTCAACTTTGTCTAATTGTTCCCAAGGTACGAATAAATCAGTTCTACCTAGGTGACCATAAGCTGCAAGTTTTTGATAGAATTTACCGCCGTTTTTAGCTGGCAAGTTTCTTAAATCAAAGTTTTTAATAATAGCAGCTGGTCTTAAATCAAAATGTTTGCTAACTAATGCTGAAATTTCATCATCTGAAATTTTACCAGTTCCGAAAGTATCTACAAATATTGAAACAGGTTCAGCAACGCCGATAGCGTATGCTAATTCAATTTCACATTTGCTAGCAAGTCCTGCAGCAACAATGTTTTTAGCAACATATCTTGAAGCGTAAGCAGCAGATCTGTCAACTTTTGTAGGATCTTTTCCAGAGAAAGCACCGCCACCGTGGCGAGAGTATCCGCCGTAAGTGTCAACGATGATTTTTCTACCAGTAAGACCTGTATCACCTTGAGGACCACCAACTACAAATCTTCCTGATGGGTTAATAAGGATTTTTGTTTCAGAGTCTAATTTAATAGATTCTGTTTCAAAAACATAGTCAACAACGTGTTTTTTAAGGTCATTATAAATAATTTCTTGAACTTTTGAATTATCAGAAATTCCATTGATTTCTGCTGCGTGTTGAGTAGAAAGAAGAACTGTATCGATTCTTGAAGGTTTTCCATCAACATATTCAACAGAAACTTGAGATTTTCCGTCTGGTCTTAAATAAGTTAAAAGGCCTTCTTTTCTAACTTGAGTAAGTCTGTAAGCTAATTTGTGTGCTAAGCTTATTGGTAATGGCATTAATTCAGGTGTTTCGTCACAAGCGTAACCGAACATAATACCTTGGTCGCCAGCCCCAATATTTTCTGTTTCAGAAACTGAAGTATCAGCGTTATCGCTTCTTGTTTCAAAAGCTTTGTTAACACCACCTGCGATGTCGCAAGATTGTTCGTCAATACTTGTTAATACTGAGCAAGTGTCACAATCAAAACCACCGCCTTGAATTCCTTCGTAGCCAATGTTTCTAACGGTGTTTCTAACGATTTGTGGAATATCAACATAACAATTAGATGTGATTTCACCACTTACAAGAACCATACCTGTTGTAGCAAGAGTTTCTGCTGCAACACGAGAGCTAGGGTCTTTTGTAAGAAATTCATCCAAAATTGCGTCAGAAATTTGGTCGCAAACTTTGTCAGGGTGTCCTTCTGTAACTGATTCAGAAGTAAATAAGAATTTTTTACTAGTCATTTTTCATATCTCCTTAATTTGATTTATCGGTAAGGTTTTTAATTCCGACCCGATGTACTATTCATATTAGCAATATTTTAAGATAAAGCATAGTAAAAAGCAAGTGTTATACAAACACTTGCTTTTTAACATTGATTTAAATTTCCCCTAGCCTTTAACTACGATGTTAACTAGCTTTTTCGGAACTACAATTACTTTTACAATTTCTTTGCCGTCGGTAAGTTCTTTTACTCGTTCGCTAGCAAGAGCAAGAGCTTGTAGTTCATCGTTGCTAGCTCCCTCATCGGCTTCAAGTTTATCTTTAACCTTTCCGTTAACTTGAACAACCAAAGTTATTTTACTAGCTTTAGCTAGGTTTTCATCCCATTCGCACCAAGGCTCATCATGAATAGAAGTCTTGCCACCTAGTTCTGCCCAAATTTCTTCTGCCATGTGAACTGTAACAGGTGACATTAATTTAACTAAAGATATAATTGCAAAGCTCAATACATTCTTGTCTTCTTCGTTAAATCCTACTTTACCCTTAGCCCCTACCCAATCGTAGATTGCGTTTGTAAGTTCACGATATTTAGAAATTACTGTATTGAATTGGAAATCGTTAGAGATATCGTTAGTAATACCCTTGATTGCCATATGAACAACACGAACTAAATCATCATTTTCACGAGTAAGCGGGAATGATAATTTATAAGCAAGAGTTAAATGTTCAGAATTATCTGCCACTAATCTCCAAACTCTGTTCAAGAATTTATAACAGCCTTCAACGCCAGCATCAGACCAGTCAAAGTCTCTTGCTGGAGGTGAATCTGAAAGAATAAATAATCTTGCGGTATCTGCGCCATAGTTTTCGAAGATTTCGTCTGGATCTACTGTATTACCTTTAGATTTTGACATTTTTGAGCCGTCTTTTAGTACCATACCTTGAGTTAGTAGGTTCTTAAATGGTTCGTCAAAGCTTAATAGGCCTAAATCTTTCATTGCTTTAGTAAAGAATCTTGAGTATAGCAAGTGAAGAATAGCGTGTTCAATACCTCCTACATATTGATCAATTGGTAACCATTGATCAACAAGAGATTTTGCAAATGGCATTTCTGTATTTTTAGCATCAGCAAATCTTAGATAATACCAGCTTGAGCATACAAATGTATCCATTGTATCTAATTCTCGTCTTGCTTTTGCGCCACAAATAGGACAAGTAGTTTCCGCAAAAGTTGGTGAAGTTGTGATTGGAGATTTCCCAACAACAGAGAAATCAACATCTTTAGGAAGAAGTACTGGTAAGTTCTCTTCTTTTTCTGGAACAATTCCGCACTTATCGCAATAAATCATTGGGATAGGTGCACCCCAGTATCTTTGACGAGATATTAGCCAGTCTCTTAGTCTGTATTGTGTTTTGAATTCACCAAATCCACCATCAACAGCCTTTTGTGTGATAGCTTTTTTAGCTTCTGTATTTTTCATACCATTGAATTCGTTTGAGTTAACCAATACTCCTTCTTCTGTGTAAGCTTCTGTTGAGCAGTCCGAAGGATTTTCTGGGTTTTGGATAACAACTTTCATTGGCATATTGTATTTTTTAGCGAAATCAAAGTCTCTTGTATCGTGAGTAGGAACTGCCATGACTGCACCAGTACCATATTCAACCAGAGCATAATCTGCTGTCCATAGAGGGAATGTTTCTCCTGTGAATGGATTTAAACAGTGTGTGCCAAGAGGAACCCCTGTCTTTACTCTATCTGTAGAAAGTCTTTCGATTTCAGTCATCTTGCGAGCATTTGCTCTATATTCTTCAACAGCAGGTCTATTATTTTCTGTTGTAAGTTTTTCTATATCTTTGTATTCAGGTGCAACTACAAGATAAGTTATGCCGTGTACAGTGTCAGGTCTTGTAGTGTATACCGGAACTTCCATTTTTTCTCCGTTTGGAGCGTCTACAACAGGAAATCTAAAAATTGCACCCTCTGATTTTCCAATCCAGTTTGCTTGCATGGTCTTAACGTTATCGCCCCAGCCATCAAGTAAGTCTAAATCTTTTAGAAGTCTCTCTGCGTAATCGGTGATTTTAAAGAACCATTGAGAAAGGTATTTTTTCTCAACAACGCTGTCGCATCTCCAGCACTTGCCGTCAATAACTTGTTCGTTTGCAAGAACTGTACCACATTTTTCACACCAGTTAACAGCAGCTTCTTTCTTGTATGCTAAGCCTTTTTTATAAAGCTGAATAAATAGCCATTGTGTCCATTTATAATAGTCAGGTTTGCAAGTTGTGACCTCTCTTTCCCAGTCATAAGACAATCCTAACATTTTTAACTGTTGAGTCATATATGCTATGTTTTCATCTGTCCAAGTTTCAGGGTTTGCACCTCTCTGCATAGCAGCGTTTTCTGCAGGTAAACCAAAACTATCCCAGCCCATTGGATGTAGTACATTAAAACCCTGAGCTTTTTTAAATCTAGCTATTACGTCGGTTATTGTGTAGTTTCTAACGTGTCCCATATGCAATTTCCCTGATGGGTATGGAAACATTGATAGTGCGTAATATTTTGGTTTATCTGTACTATCTGGTGTAAAGAAAGATTTGTTTTCTTCCCATTTAGCTTGCCATCTTTTTTCTATCTCTTGTGGAAAATATCCAGCTTTCATTTATATTTCTCCTCTAATCAAAATTATTCTGAAACTCATTGTAGCATAAAAGCTTATACATCAACGTCTTCTTCATTATCAGAATCTGGTGCGTCTGGTTCTGCTACAGTTTTTGTAAGTTTTTCATTCAACTCTTGCAATGTAATTGATTTATCCATTTTCTTTAAAGCATTTAACACGGCTAGTTTATAGTCTGCATCGGCCCTGTTCTTAGGATTATCAACAATTTCGCCAATCTTTTGACCTAAGAACCCCATTACAACAACTGCTGGAATAAGTATTGAGCCGGTTGCAAGTATAGCGTGCAAGTCTATAGTGCCTATTTTAATGAAGCAAATAGTACCTATAACGAGCATCGTAATAACTATAAAAAAACTTCTAATGTTTTCTGTGTAGTCCATTATTTATTCAAATTCTCCATGTCTTTTTTCATACAGAATTGTACTAAAGTCATTTTATCTATATTTGAAAGGTTAGTAAATCTACCTGAAATCGTGTATAAACCATTATCACCTTTTTCAACTCTAATTAATTGGTATTTACAATTTATTATTTGTTCGTTGCTCAATTTTAATGAAACTTTGTATTCTTTCTCCATATCGACATTGTCTTTTGTTTGAATTTTCATACCACCAGCAGAAATGTCTAATGTTCTAATTGGGTGAGTAACGTTATCATAAATAAGTTCTAAATCTTCCATAAATTTAATACGAGTAAATTTGCGTCTTTGTAAAAATCTATGCTTAACTGGATTTGCAATTGAAATAACATTGTTTTCAAGCTCTTTAATATATGATTCAAAATATAAGTAGCCATTATCAGTCATTGAATAAAAGTCGCAGATGTGATTTTTTATTAAACCTTCGGGTTTATATTTTAATTCCATGCGGAAACCGTCCATGCCAACTTCTAGTATTTTCCCTTTGTTTGAATTTTTGAAGTCTTGTGGAACTATTGTTACAAGCTGATCTTTTTTTATTAATTCTCTCATTGCTTCACCTCTTACTAAGCTTTTATAACACCAACTGATTTAACTTTTACATTTGGACTAATTTCATTATATGACATAATTGCAATTTGCGGATAAGTTCTTTCTACCAATTTTCTAAAAAGAAGTCTAATTGGTGAAGAACATAGTATAACAGGTTGATTACCGGTTGCTGTAATTGCTTTTTCTAATTCTAAATTCATTTTGTCAAAAAGAGACCTTGTAAACGCTGGATCAAGCGTGACGCTAGTTCCATCTGGACTAGCACCTTTTGCAATAGTATTTTCTATATCAGGAGAGAGGGTTATTACATATAAATCTCCTGTATCTGCTAGGTTTTGTTTGCAAATATTTCTTGCTAATGCTTGACGTACATGCTCTGTTAAAAAGTTTGGATTCTTATTAACTTTTGATTGTAGGCTAATTGTTTCAAGGATACTTTTTAAATCTCTAATTGCAACACCTTCTTTAAGAAGATTTTGTATAACAATCTGTACATCACTTATGGATATATCTTTCATTATATCGTTGACATAATCTTCAGAAACTTCTTTTTTAAGATTATCAATAAGTTGTTGTATATCATATCTTGATACGATTTCATAAGCACATTTTTTGATAACTTCTGTTATATGGGTTGAAATTACAGCAGATGCTGAAACAACGGTATAACCAGACATTTCAGCTAAATCTTTATCTTTGTTTTCAATCCACAATGCAGGTAGGCCAAAAGCGGGCTCTATTGCGTGAATACCATTAATAGTTAAGTTCCCAACAGGGTCTCCAGCACACATCGCTAAATACCTTTCTGGATAAACTTCTCCCGATTCCAAAGCAACGCCTTTTAGCTTGATTTGATAAGAATTAGGTGACAATTGTAGGTTGTCTCTAACCCTTATTGATGGCAAAACAATACCAAGATCGAGGGCAGTTTGTCTGCGAATTTGTGCTATACGCTCAAGTAAATCTCCACCCATTTCAACGTTAAGTAATTGTACAAGTCTATAGCCAACTTCAATTTCAATTGTGTCAACATTAAGTAGTTCCATAACACTTTCTTTTGTTGCCTTTGCTCGTTTTTCTTTTTTGCCAATTTTTTCTTGTTGCTCCATTTCCACTTTTTTGGCTTCTTCATTTTGGATAGATTCAACTTTTTCTTTATTCTTTAAATAAGCCATACCACCTGCTAAAGCAGCAATAAATAGAAATGGTGCAGTAGGCATACCTGGAACAAGCCCCATAAAACCTAATAACCCTGCGACAACACCGAGTACTCGAGGGTCAGAAAACATTTCATTTTTTATATCTGTAGAAAGTGACTCATCTTTTCCTGTAGCACGAGATACGATCAAACCAGTTGCAGTAGATATTAAAAGAGCTGGAATTTGAGATACAAGGCCATCACCTACAGTAAGTATTGTATATGTTCCTAATGCAGACTGTACCGACATGTGTAATTGAACAACTCCAATAATTAAACCGCCTACAATATTAATAATTGTAATAACGATACCAGCTGTAGCATCACCTTTAACGAATTTAGAAGCACCATCCATTGTACCGTAGAAGTCGGTTTCTCTTTCTAGTTTACGTCTTCTTTCTTTTGCTTGCTCTTCATCAATTAGGCCAGAGTTTAAATCAGCGTCTATACTTAGTTGTTTACCAGGCATTTTATCCAAAGTGAAACGTGCAGAAACTTCAGCTACACGAGTGGCACCGCCGGTAATAACCATAAAGTTGATTAATACCAAAATACAAAATATAACCGCACCGACTACATAATTACCACCAACAACAAATTCTCCAAATGAGCTGATTACATTACCAGCCTCACCATTTAGTAAAATCAAACGAGTTGAACTAACGTTTAAGCCTAATCTAAATAGTGTTGCAATTAAAAGAACAGTAGGAAATGAAGAATAATCTAATGGTTCCTGTGTGTATAAACAAACAAGTAATATGACAACTGCTAAAGATATATTTATGGTCAATAAAATATCTAAGACTGGAGCAGGTAGTGGAATTACCATCATACAGACAATAACAACTAAGCCTATTGCTAGGACTATATCGTTATTTTTCAGTATGTTTGATAATTTAGATAACTCCATCCTCTACTTCCACCTAAGTCTCTCTTTTACTATTGTACACATAAGCTAAGATTTCAGCAACAGCTACATATAAATCTGATGGTATTATACCATCAACAGGTACCGAATTATATAAAGCTCGTGCAACAGGTCTGTTTTCTACAATGGGGACATTATTGTTTTTTGCGATATCTCTGATTTGAAAAGCTAGGTAATCAACACCTTTTGCTACAACGATAGGAGCGGGTGCTTTGGTTTTATCATATTGTATTGCAACCGCATAATGTGTAGGGTTTGTAACAACAACATCTGCTTGTGGAACTGCTGACATCATTCTTTGGCGAGCCATTTGCATCTGAATCGATTTAATCTTAGCTTTTATTTTTGGATCCCCTTCGATATCTTTATGTTCGTCCTTGACTTCTTGTTTAGTCATTTTAATTGATTTTTCATATTCATAGGTTTGATATTTTTTATCAAGATAGCCTAAAACAAGCATCGCTAAACACATGTTGATAATCATGTTTATTAAAATTGAGCCTATTATATTTAGCGCAATAGGAACTTCTAACCCAACTAAGCCTAGTAAATCGCCTTTTCTACTATTAACAGCTGAATAACCGCAAGCTCCTACGATAATTATTTTTAGAATAGATTTCGCAAATTCAACCATTGAGCGTGGTTGGAAAGGATTTATAATTCGTTTAGCATTTTCTAGCATTCTTCTTGGGCTCAAGTTCTCAAGATTAAATTTTGCTTTTTCTAACGAGAAAACGTGACCAATGTCCATTCTAATAACTATAATTGCTAATATTGCGAGTAATACAAAGAATGGAACAACGATTATACCCAAATATTTAAAATACGGATATAAAATTGCTGAGATGCTAGTTATGTCGACAGAATCTGGGTTTAGATTTGTAAAAGTTTCGTGCATCATTCTAATAATATAGTCATACATGTATTTGAAAAAAACAGCAAGTAAAGCTATACCGCCAACCATTACCATTGCGGATTCCATATCTTTACTTTTTGCTACGTTCCCACGCTCTCGTTCTTTTTGGCGCCGTCGGGAGGTGGCTTCTTCAGTTTTTTCTGCTGCGTCGTTACCCATTTTTTGACCTTATATCTTTAGAATATCGTTGCAATTTTTGTTACAAATTGTTCTATTATTACTGCCATATGTTCTGCCATTGGACGCATAAACATAAGAGATAATAGTAAACCTAAGTATATTTTAAGTGGTAGTGAAACCATGAATATGTTCATTTGAGGCATCATTTTTGAAGTAAAACCAAGCAATACGTCGGTAATAAAAAGTATCCCAAATATTGGCAATGCTACTCCGAGTCCGACTGAAAAAAGTTGGCTTGTAATGATTACGATTTGATCAACCACACCTGGTGAAAAATTCATAACATAACCAATAGGCATGCTTTTAAAGCTGTTGTATATGGCTGAAAATAACCACTGGTGAGCCCCTAAGCCAATAAACACCATTGAAGCTAAATATGTAAATGCTTGAGTAATAACTGGAGAGTTCCCTCCTGAGGTCGGGTTTAATGCTTGGTCTGCAGACAAACCCATTTGAACAGTAAAGGTGTTAACTCCAAGTTCAATACCTACAAAAATAATGTTTGCGCAAAAGCCAATAGCATATCCGATTAAATACTCTTTAAATAAAATTAAGCTTAATGCTGGAACTGAATTTGGTGTTACAAAATTAGTACTAAGTTGTACTATTGGAAACAAAATAAATGCAATTGCTGCTGATAACCAAACTTTTACCTGTGCAGGTATAGGGTAAGTCGAGAATAATGGTGCGGATGCAAACAAGCCTGACAATCTTGTGAATATTGCCATAAATAAGATTATATTACTAACAGAGAATAATACATCTAAGTTGAACATTACATCGCACCTATTAACTGCGGAATCATTGAATTAAACTCGTTTACGGTTGTTATAAAAACTCCCATCATCCAAGGTAGTAAAAATATTAATAATACAACACAACCTACAATTTTAGGTACAAAAGTTAACGTAGATTCTTGGATTTGTGTAACTGTTTGAAATATACTAACCATTAAACCTATTACAACCCCTACTAAGAGAATTGGAACAGACATTTGTAAGGTCAATATAAACATTTTTTGTAAAAGTGTTATTACTATATCTTGCATATTATATTACTCCTACCTCACAAAGCTTTCGACTAAAGATTTAACTATCAGATACCAGCCATCAACCATAACAAACATAATCAGCTTAAAAGGTAAAGCAATCATAGATGGAGGCAAAAACATCATCCCCATTGATACTAGAACTGATGAAACAACAATATCTATAACTAAGAATGGCAAGTATACGACAAAGCCTATTGTAAAAGCTGTTTTAAGCTCACTCATAATAAATGATGGTAATAGAACGTAAGTCGGAACATCATCTTTCGTTTTAGGTTTTTCGATTTTAGCCATTCTGACAAAAAGTGCAAGTTCTTTTTCGTGAGTTTGCTTAAACATGAAGTTTCTTATAGGCTGTATCCCACGGTCAATTGCGACTTGTTGTGTTATTTGGTTTTTCATGTATGGCTGAAGAGCTTTTTCATTAATTTCATTGAAAGTTGGAGCCATAATAAAAAAGGTTAAAATTAGGGCTAGGCCTGTGATAACTTGATTAGGTGGTAAAGTCCCTGCTCCTAAAGCTTGTCTTGTAAGGGCTAAAACGACTACTAATCGTACAAAACAGGTTGTAAGGATTAATATACTTGGGGCTAAAGTTAGTATTGTTAACCAAATTAGGATTTGTAGTCCGTTTGTAAAATCTTGTGGTGTGTTAGCATTCTGTAAGCCAATATTTATATTCGGAAACGACATTGCCGCACTAGAAGGCAACATAGTCATAAATAGGCCTAAGAATAAATATCCCCACTTTCTCATAATATTCATCATTAATTCCTCAAAAAAATCAACTATCAATAAGGAGCTACTATACTCCCCCACACAAGCATACACTATATATAATTTTCTGACAAAATGTTAAGTTATATGTACTGTTTTAGCAAATAAAATTTTTAGTTGTGTTATAACATTTGAAGGAGTTTACTATGAAAATCAATAATAACAGTATTACTTTTAAAAAACTAACAATGCCATCTCAAGCTGAAATAAGTAAGATATTAGGTCAAGAGGCAGGGTTCAAAGCTGAAAGAGTGCGTGAGCCTCTAGAAAAGTTAGGCCGCTCGTTAGACTTATCTATTACTCCGGTTAAACTATGGGATAATGGATGTTTTGTTATTGTTGCAAAAAAGTTTGATGATATATCACCAAAATATGTATTACAAGCAAAAGAAAATAATTTATTAAAACAGGCAAGACGTCTAGTTAAATCTATTGGTGTTTAAATATCTTTATTTTGATACTCGCAAATGTCTGCTTTCTCCCTCGCCTATTGAGGTACTTTGTAGCCCATACTGCTCAATTAATTCATGCTGAAGTTTTCTTGTTTGTGTGTTTTGTGGTGTTAGTTCTACACAAGGTGCCCCATCTTGAATCTGTTTAATTGCGTTTTTTGCTTCATCTAGTGCCTGTTCAGACTCATCACAATACCCAGTATCTTCAGGATTGTCATAAGGACGTATGTCTAGAGCATCTTTTAGTACCTTTTGAATCTGAGCCATAGAGTTTGTTTTTACATAGAATATTTGTGCTCTATATTCTTTTGCTGTGTTTAAAACTTTTGCACCGCCTTTTGCAAAGTTTTTGTGAGCTAATACAATATCAGCGTCATCAACATTACGAGTGATTTCTACGTTAAAGTCTAGCCTTTCAATAATTTTTTCGACAATCGTTCTTGAAACTGCGTATAAATATAGTTTTCTAAGAGGCTTGTTTTGCTCGCAGTACTTTTGACGTGAGAACGAAAAATTCATTTGATTTTCTTCTGGTTTCTGTACTTGTTGAGCGACAGGAGTTACAACATTTTCTTGCGGTGTAATTGTTTCACCAACAGGATTTTTTGTGTATTCTTTATCAACCTTTCTTAGTTCAGGTCTAATTGGCCAACCTCTTAATATGTAGTCAACGGCCTCTGAAGTGTTTTTATACACAGCTAAAGTGTTTCTATCTATAATTTCAATAACAATATCAAAAGTAGGTTGTTTTTCTCTTTCCAATACTGTTTTTTGGGAAGCTCTTCTTTTTGCTTCATCATCACCTAGTGTTACTGACTGGATTCCACCAACTAAATCCGATAAGGTTGGGTTTTTTATCAAGCTTTCTAAACTATTACCGTGAGCAGTAGCTATAAGCATTACACCCCGTTCTGCAATAGTTCTTGCCGCTTGAGCCTCTGCTTCAGTACCAATTTCGTCGACTACAATAACTTCAGGTGTATGGTTCTCTACAGCTTCAATCATAATATCTTTTTGAAATTCAGGTTGAGGTACTTGCATTCTACGAGCAGCTCCAATAGCTGGATGAGGAGTGTCTCCATCGCCTGCTATTTCGTTTGAAGTGTCTACAATAACAACACGTTTGCCGAGTTCATCAGCAACTAATCTCGATATTTCCCTTAACTTAGTTGTTTTACCTACTCCAGGACGACCTAGAAATAATATGCTCTTACCTTGTGTACATATATCTTTTATACAAGCAATTGTACCTGTTACAACACGACCGATACGACAGGTAAGACCTACAACTTTCCCTTGCCTGTTGCGTATTGCACTTATACGGTGTAAAGTACCAGGTATTCCAGATCTGTTATCATGTGTAAATTCTTGTAAGTGTGATGTTACAAAATCAATATCTTCTTCTGTGATAAGATTATTCCCGAGCTTGTCAATTTTACCGCCAGCGTGCCTAATCTCAGCAGCCCTACCAATATCTAACACTATTTCGATGACATCCTGTAGTTCATCCTTAGATAGGTACTTTACAACCTTCTGGGGCATAATACTGATTAATCGTTCAAGATCATTTTGAAGTTGCAGATTATTTGTCATGTTTTATATAGAATGCCTTTCTGCTTTCGCATTTGGCTAGGAACTATACAAGCTTATCTCCTACCACTATTATAACATATTTTTACATCCCTTTGAACTCTTTGTCACGATTATTAAGAAATATTAACAATGTTTAAGTGTCCAAAAAACCCTTTTAATGGAGCTTTTTACTGTTTATATATAAAAAACGGAGCTTGTGCTCCGTTTTTTCTCTGTCTTTTTTTTCTCTCTTTTTTTGCTCTCTCTCAACGATTGTTAAACGCCTGCATTATTTTTGTCTTTGACTTGCATCTGCTCTTCTTTTTCTTGTTCCTTATCTTTAGCTGCTTGTTCTTTTTCTTGTTTTTCTACATACATTGTTGCAAACTGTGCGTATAAATCTTCGTCTTGAAGTATCTCATCAAGCTCTAGATAATTATTTTCATCTACATTTGCCTCTTCATATTTATCTGCATCTATGCCATGTTTTTGTGCTTGTCCTTGAGCTACTTTAGTTCCAACTGTTTGTAATATAAAATTTTTCAATACATTCGGATTAATATTAGTTGACATATTAAAGCTCCTATTATTACATCTTACATATCTATAAAGTGTTTAAATTTTCTTTGATTTCAGAAGGTGTTTTTTTTGTTACAAATCTTAATATTGAAAATATCTACTTTGGTAATTGTAGATTATTTATTTTAATAAAAAGATTTATATATGAAAAAAATAATAATATTATTAATGTTGCTCATAAATTTACCAACATTTGCTCTTGATAGAGAAGAACAAGCTATAATTTCTTTGTATAAAAAAATAAATCCAGCAATTGTATGCGTTGATTCACAGGCCTCTGATGGTCTTTCCTGCGGGACCGGGTGTGTTATTCATAAAAGCGGAATAATTTTAACAAGTGCTCATGTTATTGAAGATGCAGGCAATGTAATAGTAACGATGTTTAATGGTAAGGATTATAAAGCTAGGGTTTTAAAACGTTTTGGTGAAAATAAAGATATTGCTTTGTTGAAAATAGAGTCTACTGATGAATTAAAAACTGTTAAGTTTGGTGACTCCGAAAGAATAGAAGTCGGGCAAAAAGTATTAGCTATAGGCAACCCTTTTGGGTTTAATGGAACATTAACACAAGGGATTATTTCAAGAATTGATTATGCAAAAAATAGGATTCAAACAGACGCTGCTATTAATCCAGGCTCTTCTGGTGGGCCACTACTTAATAAGAATGGTGAAATTATTGGGATAAATCAAGCAATTTATAATCCAGATAATAATATTTCAAATATAGGAATTGGGTTTGCTATACCAATAAATTCTGTTAAAGAGTATTTAAAAAGTTGTTCATTACTTTAATCAATATTTATTTACATTTTTGTAAAAAATATTATAATGTTTATATGTTAAAACGATTATTAACAGTTGTATTACTATTATTCATCGGTTCTTGTATTGCATCAGAACCGAACTTAAGAGACTATGATGAGTTTACAATACCATCAGGGTACTTTATTCCAATAATGTCGTTACAAGAATTTTCAACAGCATATACGGAAGAAGGAGAACAACTGAATTTTGTAACGACAAATGACATATTTATGTTTGATAAAAAAGTTATACCTCAAGGTTCAAAACTAACAGGTTATATTGAAAAGAAGAATGAACCTATAAAAGGTACAAATGCGTCAATGACGGTTTTTATAAATAAGCTATATCTAACGGACGGTTTTGAACTTCCTATTAAAGCTTATGTTAATACTTCTGCTGGTAATAAAATTGGCGGTGAATTAACACCACCATTGACATATAATAGAATCCCACATTATCAACGTTGGACAATGTTTAAAGCGATGGGAGTGTTACAGTGCGTTCCAGGTGCAGAAAGAAGAATGGGGGAGCATGTTACAATTTCTTCTGGAGCAAATTTGACAATAGTATTAGTAGCTCCTATTAATATGACACACACTGTAATAAATTGACAAATTCAATCAAGGATATAGAATATTATTATAGAGAGGGGATTGGAGTATGAAAAAACAATTAATAGCTGTTTTGTTAATATCAAGTGTTATGTCTGTGAATTCTGCACTTGCAGCTACTAACTATTCTTATCAAGCAACACAAGTTCAACCAGTTCAAAATAGTCAATATTATCAGCAACCGTTACAATATCCTAAAAATAATACATTACAAGGTAGTGTAGTGATGGTTCCTGCTGGAGCGACAGTGAAAGCTATGTTGACCTCTCCGTTATCGTCTCAATATACAACATCAGGCCAGACAGTTAGTTTAGCTTTAAATGATGATTTTTACTATGATGATAAACTAATCGCACCAGCTGGTAGTGTTATTTATGGTACAGTTATTGAATCATCTAAAGCTAAGAGAGGTAGTATTAATGGTAAACTATGTGTTAGATTTACGCAAATATATACACCATACGGAACGCAGATTCCTATTTCAGCTGTGATTAAAACTCAAGATTCTACTGGAGTTTTAGTCGGTGGAACAAAACTTGATGTTACAAAAGAATATGCAAAGGATTTAACTGCTGGTTCAGCTGCTGGAGCACTTTCTGGTTTAGTATTTGGTGCTCTTGCTGGTGGCGATGTTGGTAGAGGTGCTGCCCTCGGTACTGCAGTTGGTGCTGGTGGTGGTTTAGTTAAATCAGTTTGGGATAAAGGTAATGATGTAGAAATTCCAGCAAATGCTAGTATTGATTTAGTTCTAACTCAGCCAATTACTGTGAATGCTGCTTCTTACTAAAATTAGTAGATAAATCTATTCTATAGGATAATTTAAAAATATTTCTTACAAATTATTCTGTTTATGTATTATAAGAGAGAAATAATAAGTGTCATTAATAAGTAATAAAAGTTTTATACTAGACGATGAAGATGATAAGGATATAGAGTCATATACCCTCCCATCGCTTGTTACAAATAAAGCTGAGGTTATACCTATAGAGAAATCTGTAACAGGCTCAGTATTGCTTCACATTTTGACACCGACTCTCATATGGATAATTTCTGTTGTATTGCTTCTTATGGGGATTAATTTAAGCTTATTTAACAAGGTTAAACCCCAACCAAAACGTGATATAGAGTTTGTACTTGTTGATAAACCTGGTAAGCCACGAGATCCAAATACAAAAAATCGCTCTGACATGGACTCAAGAAGTGGAGGAGTAAATGATCCAAAACGCAAGGTATCTATGCCATCACCTAAACCTCAGAAGCAACAAAAACCTTCTGCGGCTGCCAATAGTGCAAATCAGATTATAAAGAAACAACAACAGCAAGTAAAACAGCAAGCGGTACAGAAACCTAAACCAGTTGCTCAACCACAACCAAAACCAATGCCACAAACTAAGCAGGTTGCGCCTGTTGAAAAACCATCGCCAACAAAGCCTGCTCCACCGAGTGCAAGACCTAGTGCTAGACCGGTGTCAGCACCAGCCCCAGTAACTAAGCCAACGACACCGTTTAGTGTCCCAATACCGTCAAACGCACCTGTTGGTAAAACTTTGTCAACTGGACCTGTGGGTGGAACTTCTGCTCCTTCTGGAGTTGCAAAATCCGGTAGTGTTGGTGGTCCAGTAACAAGCTCTGGAGCTTATGCACCAAGGCCATCTCTATCACCATCAACTGGTAGTAGTGGTAATGGTCAATTGGCAAGAGGGACTGCTCCGAGTGGCACTGGGAATGTAGGTAATCCTGGTGGTGGTGGCGGAGCCCCAGGTATTGATGCTCTTAGAGAACCTGATTTCGGGCCGTATATGAGAGAACTTCAAAGACGTATTAAATTGAACTGGGATCCACCAAAAGGCAATGAAAGTAAAACGGTTGTATTATTATTTAAGATAGCTCGTGATGGACGCTTGTTGTCTTGCAGGGTGCACCGAAGCTCAGGCTTGCCGTCTGCGGATCAAGCTGCTCTAAAAGCTGTGGAGCTAACAGCTCCGTTTAGACCATTGCCGGCAGATTTTAAAGGCCAAAATATTGATATTCAGTTTACATTTGACTATAGAGTATTTGGAGCATCAAAATATTAGAGATAAATAAAAACTTAAAATAGAAATAAATTATTATAAAAATAAGGGGATTTAATTATGGATTTATTATTACACTCAATTCAACTAGACTGGCCGGTATTATTACCAATTTTCTTATGCTCTTTAGCAACAGTTGCAGTTGCAATTGACAGAATTGCTTTTTATAAAGCAAATAAAAGAAATGTTATTGAATTTATACCAAGATTGCAAAAGGAGCTAGTTAAGAATAATTTAATGGGTGCCCAGAACTTAGCAGTACAATGTGGTGGTATTATCGGAGAAGTGACGGAAGAAGCTGTGAGAATTTTTTCTGAACAGAAAAAAGGATTCTCTCGATCATTTGACATCGCATCAGCACTTGCTACAAGAAAACTAGAGCATAGGCTTACAATTCTTGGTACAATTGGTGGCGTTGCACCATTTTTAGGTTTGTTTGGTACTGTTGTAAGAATTCTTTATACATTCCAAGATTTAGCATCTCAAGGAAACCAATCTGCTGCTGTAGCAATGGGTATTGGTTCTGCACTTATTGCGACGGCATTTGGTCTTGGAGTTGCGATTGTAGCGGTTGTATGTTACAACTCTTTCCAATCAACTGTGAGAAGATTTGAAGATGACTTCCAGTTGATAAAGTTATTATTCTTGAGTTTTGCAGATTCTGATGAAGAAGCTGCTCTTCAATCTAAATCAAGCGTTGCATTATAAGGGTAAATGTAAACCCGTATAGAGTCCGTTCAAAAGGCGTACGGACGGACTAAATGGCAAACTGGTAGAATTACGAAATGTACGCCGCCCAAAGGTTGTAAAAAAAAATGGGAATAAAAACAGGGAAAAAAGCTTTATTTACAGAGATTAATATCACTCCGTTGACTGATATTTTCTTGGTGTTACTTATTATTATGATGGTAGTTGCACCTACGTTTCAATCAGTAGACAATACAATAACTATTCCAGAGGTTAACAGCGGTGTATCTATTGAACAAGGTAAAGTTGTTGTTTCTGTTACTAAAGATGGAACAATATATGTAGATTCGAAGCGTTCTTCAGCAGAGACCTTAGTAGCTGATTTAGAAGCTGTGAAAATCCCAAGTGAAGAATTAGCAGAAGTGGTTGTTAAAGCTGATGAAAAAGTTAAAAGTTCCGTAATTATGACTATAATGGATGCTGCTCAAGATGCACATTATAAAAAATTAATTGTTGCAGGTGAACCTTTGAATAAAAAAGACCAAAAAAAGCTTGAAGAAAATTCAAAAACTGAAACTTCAAAATATACTTCAAATAATGTTATAAATGGTGCATCAACACCTTTACCACAAGATTCTCAATATGAAGATTGGAGTAACTAATGAGAGATAGTTTTAATGAAATAAATATAACACCTCTAACGGACATATTTTTAGTATTGTTAATTATAATGATGGTGATTGCTCCTATGCTTGATCAACAGGGGTTGAATTTAGCTGTGCCAGAAGTTGTTAATGCTGAACAAATTAAAAAAGATACAAAAATAATGAGCATTGTTGTTACATCAGATAATAGGTTTTTATTCAATGGTGAAGATGTGCAGTCTGTTGATTTAGAAATGTTCTTTAGTAAGCATTTTAAAGATTATCCTGATGGGCTTTTAATTCAGGCTGATGACAATTCTGAACACGGAGCTATTGTTCGAGTAATGGATTCAGCTAGAAATGTTGGTATAACAAGCATTTCTTTATCTAGAGGGTAGTTATAATTTTTTTAGTAATTATTTTATTAGTTTTAAACATAAATCATCAAATATGTTCACAGGTTTGATACCCAATTGAGCTTGCTTTATACAGTTTTCAATAATAGATATATGTTCTATTAATTGAGTCTGTTTAGGATTTGTTTTTAGGATTTGTAAAATATAATTTTGTATGCATTGCAAAATCTCAATTGTTGAATACTCCTTTGTTAAATCTTGCAAGTTTTGTGAATGGTCAAATACATCTTTTCTTTCAAAATCCCAATAATTGTCAAAAATTCCAATAATAGGAGCATAATTGTAATCTGTTCTTACTGTAGATGGGACAAAGAAACATTGAGATCTGGAGACTATTGTAGTGAGTAAATCTTCTAAATATCTTGTAAGGAAAATGAAAGTTACACCATGTTGAGGTTCTTCAATAATTTTTAATAGTGAGTTTGCAGTTTCTTCTTGGAAGTTTGTGTGATTTAATCCAGAAATATTACCATTATCATCTCTGTCACAGAAAATGAAAACTCTATGAAATTCCGATGCGCTCATAAGAGTTTCTTTTATTAGCGTAGATTGTTTTAATGATATAACTGTCTTTGAATCGTCATCATCGGGTTTGTTGTCAAATTTTGAAATAGTCATTACAGCAGGATGAGAATTTTCATTTATCCATTTACAATTAAGGCAAGTGCAGTTATCATCCTTATCTTCTTTGCAATTTAAATATCTAGCAATTTCTTTAGCTAACACATATTGTGCATCTAGGTCGTTGCCATAAAACATTATGCATTGTGGTTTAGGCTTTTCTGTTGAATTTAATGCAAGCGTAAAGTAGTCTGTTAAAAATGGATATTTATTTGATAAGAGCAATTTCCACCTCCGAAATTATATCTAAGACTTCTCCAGACTTTATTCTGCACTCAACTTCATATAAATTTTGTTTTAATTTTACTAAGTCTGATAAATTTGTTGATTTAAGCTTTGTAAAAGTTTGTTTAATTAAAAAATCTTGCATTCCTGTAAGTTTTACGATTTCCAAGGTCGGATTTTTTCCATATTTTGTTTTGATGATAATCCATTTCCTTACTAAAGTTTGTAGTGTTGCAAGTATTTTGAGTGGATGGGTTTTTTCTGCAAGTTTTTTAAACTCTAATAAAGCTTTGTCCTTTTGATCTTTCATAATTAGTTCTGTGATGTTAAACAAATCTTGAGTCGAAACTATAATTTCTTTAACTAATAGTTCTGTTATGTTTTTTTCAGGATAAGCGATAAGTTTTAGTTTTTCTAGTTCTGTGTTGAGTAATCTTAAATCGTTGCCATTACTTTCAATAAGTAGTTTAATTGCATCTTCTTTTAATGTTATATCATTTTTTTTCGCCTGTTGCTTTATCCAATAGGCTATTTCATCTGTTTTATAAGTTTTAAATACTGGAAACTCTTGAGTGTTAAACTGGTTCAGAATTTTGTAAATTTTTCTTCTGCTATCTATTTTTTTGTTTTCGTCTCTTGGTAATTTGACCACAAAAACAATGTTTAAGCTTTCTGGGTTGTTTTTTAAAGCATTTTCTATATCTTCAAGTTCTTTCTCTTCAAAAAAATTCTTTTGTGAATTAAAATATTTTTCAGCATTTATTACAACAAGCATGTCTCCAAACATCATTGGAGGAGTTCTTAATGCAGTAATTAATTCAGGGTACTGTGGATTATCCAAAGTTTGATAATTCATTGCAAGAAAATCTTTATTAAGCTTAGATTTCATTTCATTAAGCTTAAGTTCAATATTAAAATCTTCATCCCCGTAAAAAAAATAAACTGCCATATTTGGATTATACAATAAAAAAAGAAAAGCTCCCAATGGGAGCCAAAAACTTTGTAAGATGTAAGATAGTTATATAAGAGAGTTTTAATAAAATCTTTCTTAAACTGCTTCTGTTTGGACATACTTCGCCGACTTTGCGACGACGCCATAACAGACAACAGTCAACCTGTTATTTAATGCTAACATTGTTCGATAGGTGTCTGCAGATGCTTTCATTGCTTCTAGCATCTCATCGGCCGATACTCTTGATACTAAGGAATCCGCATCATGATTATCAACTTTTTCTTGTGCGTATTTTTCTACTAATAATTTGTCAATAAAATCTCTTGCACCAATTGCCATAAGTGTACTCTCCTATTTAATAACTATTCTCTTTTGATAGTATAAATTTAAAGCAACGGTTAATTGCTAAAAACTTATTTTTTATCTCTCTTGTATATATAAAGTATATTAATGTAAAAAAATTGCTTTTTTTTTATAGTTTTCTTAACAATTCTTAATATATGTGTTAAATTTTTTAGTTTTTAAGAGTAAATTGTAAATTTTTATGTTTTTTATCTTCAATTTAGTATTTCAATGTTATATAATATGGGTATATGTATATCGTTAAGAATCTGAAGGACTATGATTTGTCCCAGAAGCAAAGAATTTTTGCTGGCTATATTAAGGATAATGTGGATTCGTTTGTATGCTATGAAAAAGTGACAAACCGTAATGCTTTGCGTAAATATTTTGCTTCAGATAATGATTATGAAATTTATTCTACTGCAATTGCTGATCCTGCGTTGTTACTTAAGCGAGCAATTGCTGGTTAGTTTGAGCTGAATTTTTTCTTATTTTTTGCTTAAAAATTCTTGACTATGTCATATTTTTTAGCTATTCTAAATAGTTGAAAGATAGGGATTTTACGGAGAGCTAATGAGAAAAAATGTTATTATAATAATCTTAATTGCGATAATATTAATTTTAGGTCGCATGTTTCTATCTAATTGGGATAGAATAAAGACAGCTAAGGCTAGAGCTGGTGCCAGTGTTCCTGTTGTATCGGTTGAACCAATAGCTAGTGAAAATGTAATCAGGCAATTTGAAGCTCCTGCAAGAGTTGTTGCAAAATATAGAGTAGATGTACTAGCTCGTATTAGTGGGTATTTAACTAAAAGTTATTTTAAAGAAGGCGATTATGTAAAAGCTGGGCAGGTGTTGTTTGAAATAGAACCTGAACAATACCAATATGCTGCATCACAGGCAAAGGCTAATCTTGACAATATTCAATCGCAAGCAGATTATTATCAAAAACAATTATCTCGTTATGAAGAGTTAGTGAAGCAAGATTATGTAGCTAAATCAGACTACGATAATATATTAGCGCAGAAAAATGCGTATAATGCACAAGTTGAAAGTGCAATAAGTGCTTATCGAGATGCTCAAAGAAATTTAGGGTATACAAAAGTAAAATCACCTGTTAATGGAAGAGTCGGCTTAATCTCAGTTACTGTAGGGAACTTTGTTTCAATGGCAAGTCAACCATTGACAACTATTAATAGCTCAGAACCAATGTATGTAACTTTTCCGCTAGACGCAAAAGATTATGTTGAATTGGTTAGAGTTGATAAATCTGCAAACGTAGATCGCAATGTTGATTTTATATTCAGTACGGGAAGAAAATATGAGTTGCAAGGAGTTCAGGATTTTCATGATAACAAAATTGATGAAACTACGGGTACTATTATTTTGAGAGCAACATTCCCTAATCCTAATGACGAATTGATACAAGGTGATTTTGGAACAGTCATAATCTACTCTAAATCTAAAGACGAGGTCCCTGTTGTACCACAAAGTGCGACAATGGAAAATCAGGAAGGCAGATTTGTTTATGTACTTGATGAACAAGATTTACCAAGGATGGTTTATATAAAAACAGGTGGTCAAACAAATGATGGCAAATGGATTATCTCAAGTGGCGTTAAAGCTGGTGAGAGGATTGTAACAAGTGGGTTGCAAAAAATCATGCCAGGTAGACCTGTAAAAATTATCAATACCTCTACTGAAAAACCAGTAGAAAAAGAGAATGTTACTTTATTGAAAAAGTTGAGTAAAAAGGTTAAAAAGTAAGGGATATATAAATGGCAGGTAATTTATTTATAAAAAGACCAAAGTTTGCGATAGTTATATCGTTAGCAATTATATTAGCTGGTTTGATTTCAATGACTACATTGCCATTAGAACAATATCCGTCAATAACGCCTCCTCAAGTTATTGTTACGGCCAATTATGCTGGTGCAAGTTCAGATGTAATAACATCAACAATTGCTGCTCCGGTCGAGCTACAATTAAACGGCGTAGAAGACATGATATATATGACATCTGAGTCTTCAAACGGACAATATAAATTAACTTTGTTTTTTGAGGTTGGTTCAGATCCTGATATGGCTTTAGTAAATGTTCAGAATAGGTTACAGCTTGTTACTCCACGTTTACCGGAAGAAGTTAAACGATATGGGTTAACTGTTCGTAAATCAACTGGCGGTCCTGGCTGTTTAATGATATCATTAACCTCTCCTAATAAAACATACAATTCATTGTTTCTAGCTAACTATGCAACAATGTTTGTAAAAGATGAAATTGCTCGTATAAAAGGCTGTGGTATAGTAAACGTATTTGGTGCGGGTGATTATTCTATGCGTATCTGGTTAAAACCAGATAAAATGGCAAGTTTGGGAGTATCAACTTCAGATATTAGCAATGCTGTAAATTATCAAAATATACAAACTCCAGCTGGTAATATTGGGGTTGAGCCGATGGAATCTCCTCAGGTAATGAAGTTTACTTTACGAACCAAAGGTCGTTTAAAGACAGTTGAAGAATTTGAAAATATTGTAGTTAAGTCAAATAGAGACGGTTCAAACGTTAAATTGAAAGATGTTGCTAGAGTTGAGTTAGGAGCTGAAATGTATTCGTCATCTGCAACTATTGCAGGGGCTGATTCTGCAATGATTTCAATTGCACAATTACCAGAAGCTAATACAATTGATTTGGTAAATAGAATTGAAGCAAAAATGGAAGAACTAAGTAAAGGTTTTCCAAATGACTTAGTTTATAATGTACAGTACGATGATACAGAGTTCGTTAGAGAATCTATTAAGGAAGTTGTTCACGCTATAGTTCTTGCAATCATATTAGTAAGTGCGGTTACTTATTTGTTCTTAGGTACTGCTAGAGCTTCATTTATACCTTTCTGTGCAATTCCGGTATCTCTAATTGGTGTGTTTATATTTATGGCTTTAATGGGCTTTTCTATAAATTTACTGATATTGTTTGGTCTTGTATTAGCTGTTGGGCTTGTTGTTGACGATGCTATTGTTGTGCTTGAGAATACTCAAAGGCATATTCAAGATGGTAAAAATCCAAAAGAAGCAACAGAGATTACAATGGTAGAAGTTTTTGGTGCGGTTGTTGCAACATCTTTGGTTCTGATGGCTGTTTTTGTACCGGTCTCTTTTATGACTGGTATAACAGGACAAATGTTTAGACAGTTTGCAGTTTGTATTGCCACTTCTATAGGGTTGTCGACAGTTGTTGCATTGACTTTATCACCAGCGTTATGTTCTATGATTTTAAAATCTGGAGATGAACAGACCGATTTTGAATTTATTAAAAAATTTGAAAATTGGTTTAATGGAGTTCGTGATAAGTACTTGTTAGGTGTTGAATATTTTGTTAGGTCCCCGAAAAAAACAATCTCTGTTTTAGGTGGGGTTGTTGTATTTATTTTATTTATGTTCTGGATAACTCCAACAGGATTTTTACCTGATGAAGATAGGGGTGCGTTTTTTACACAGGTTCAATTGCCCGATGGAGCGACTCTTTCAAGAACCGGTGAAATTGCACAGGGTATTACTGATCAAATTATGCAAATACCAGGTGTAGCAAGTATAATTCAAGTTAATGGATTTAATGGCGAAAATACTGCCTTTATTGTCACTAGATTAAAACCTTGGAGTGAAAGAAAATCTAAGAAACTTTCAATAAATAATATAATCTCTCAAGTAAATGCAATTACGGCAAAAGAGATTAATGCTGTTTCGTTTACTACACAACCTCCAGCAATATCAGGAATGGGTATGTTCGGTGGTTTTGAATATCAACTATTAGATAAAGGTGATAGAACGTCTGATGAATTATTTAAAGAAGCTCAGGGATTTTTAGGTGTTGCAAGACAAGATTCAGCTTTTGCAAGTTTATATACTTCTTTTACATCTTCTTTACCACAAGTAGTAGTAAATGTTGAAGAAGAAAAAGCTTTGGCTCAAGGGGTTCCTATTTCAGAAATTTATGCTACTTTAGCTGCACAATTTGGAGCTTCTTATATAAATGACTTTAATAAATATGGTAGAGTTTACCGTGTTTATATGCAAGCAGATGCACCTTACCGTGCGACTATGGGTGATTTAAATAAAGTTTATGTAAAGAATAATCAAGGTAAAATGTTGCCGATTACTTCTGTAATAACAACAAAAAATATTGTAGGGCCATATAAATTAACAAGATTTAATATGTATCCAGCAATAACAATTAATGGTACACCTGCAAATGGAGTTAGCTCGGGTAAGGCTATGGAAGAGATGGAAATTCTTTCTGATAAGAATTTGCCAAAAGATATGAGTTATGCTTGGTCAGGTACTTCATTACAAGAGAAAAATTCAGCTGGACAAATTGGTCCAATTCTAACAATGGCTTTGACTTTTGTATATCTATTTTTAGTTGCATTATATGAAAGTTGGACCTTACCTATCGCAGTATTGATGATTTCACCAATAGCTTTATTAGGGGCTTTATTCTTCCAATATGTTTCTGGTTTGGTTCTTGATATATATGCTCAAGTAGGTTTAGTTATGTTGATTGGTTTAAGTACTAAACAAGCAATTCTTATTGTTGAATTTGCGAAAGATGCAATGGAAAAAGATGGAGTTAATTATGTAGAAGCTGCAATGCAAGCAGCATCATTACGTTTTAGAGCTGTTATGATGACAAATATAGCATTTATCTTGGGTCTTTTACCTTTGGTATTTGCTCATGGTGCTGGTGCAGGTAGTAGACATTCTATAGGTGTTTCAGTCTTTGGTGGAATGATGGCTGTTGCTTTTATAGGTAGTCTTTTAGTGCCTGCTTTCTTTGTTGCAATTAATGTAATGAAAGAAAAATCAGCGGATTATATCCAAAAGTTAAGGAATAAAAAATAAATGAAGAATAAGGTAATTGCACTCTTAATATTATTGTTAATAACAAATTCTATGCCTATTTGGGCTGGGGATTCTGATTATAGTATAGGTAATGAAATCCAGAAAGAGGAATTCCCTGAAAGTGAAGATGTAGAACCAACATCTCCAACCTTTGTTATTAAAGGGGGTGTAGAAGAAGTAACAGATATAAACTTAGAGGAATGTTTGCGCTGTGCTTTAGGGAATAATCCAAGGATACAAGCTGCATTACAAGATGTTTTTGCATCTGATGCAAGAATTAAGCAAGCTTGGTCTGCATATTTCCCTCAGTTTAGTTGGCAAACAGGTTATACTCGTATCAAACAGTTACAATTATCAGATGCATTAGGGCGTAATTTGATATTTAACTATTATGTACTAGGGCAAATTACTGCTTCTCAGATGCTTTATGACTTTGGTGTGACTCAAAACATTGCAACAATTCGTAAATTAGACAATCAAGGCTATAAAATAATGTTAACTGGTACTGTTAATGATGTCGTTTGTGAAGTAAAAAAAGCCTATTATAACTTACAGTATGCGTTAGAAGCTAAAAAAGTAGCGCAAGAAATGGTTTTGCGATATGAGGCGTTTTATAATCAGGCTAAAGGCTTCTATGTGGCGGGAACTTCACCCAAAGTTGATGTGACGATAGCAGAAGTGAATTTGAGTAATTCTAAACTTATGCTTATACAAGCTGAGAATGCTGTAGAAATTGCTATGGCAAAGCTTAATAACGCAATGGGCTTACCTTATTCTAATAGATATAATATTTCAGATAACTTAAAATACAATCCTTGTGATATAACACTTACAGAAGCTATTGATGTCGCAAGAGAATCTAGACCAGAATTTCAACTAGCAGAGGTGAAAGTTGAAGAAGCCCGACAAAATGTTAAACTTGTTAAGAAATCATACTTCCCTCAACTTACTGTTGAAGGACAGTATCAGATTGGTGGTCGCTCGTTTACTTCTAATTATGGTTACAATGTTGGTAGCTATTTAAACTTTCCAACGATTAACGGTATGTTGATAAGAAATGAAATAAAAGAAGCTAAGGCTCTGCACTCAAGGGAACAAGCACAGGCTTCTAATACAAAAAATAATATTTATTATGAAATTCAACAAGCTTTTTATTCTATGGTTGAGAAGAAAAATTCAATACCAGTTTCTTTTTTAGGTTTAAAACAAGCTAAAGAAAACTATGATTTGTCATATGGACGTTATAAAGTTGGGGTCGGTAATCCTGTAGAATTGAAAGAAGCTCAGGTCCAATATCAAAATGCAATGCTTCAATATTATAATTCACTTTATCAATTTAATTCAGCAAGAGCTGATTTAGAAAAGTATATCGGTAAAAATTTAGCTAACGGGGAAGTGCAACTCGATTCTCAACAAAATAATTTAAATACAAAAAAACGATCAAAGAAAAAATCTTAGTATATTTAATGTATTGAGCCAAAATTTAATATGTAATATAATTAAATAAATAGGAGATAGAGCATGTTACCAATCATAACAGAGGAAATTTCAACAGAAATTTTTGGTGAAGTATTTCAAGATGTTCAAGCATGGCGTAAAAATATGGTTCAATATCTAAAAGAAGAAAATCCTGAAATTAATACAGCTATTCTTGAAGTCGCAAAATATGATGAAGGTATTGATTTAAAAGCTGTAGCTTTAGGAGCTTACCTCTCATATAGATTAATTGAAATTGCAACTGAAAATGATACCTTGATGACTATTGAGGAATAGAGTTCTCGTTCTTCTTTTTAACGCTATCGATTCTATCAGCAGCAAAAGTTGATAGTACTGGTATTATAATGTAATAAACAACAGCCATGATTAGTATTGGTTTTGCAATTTTAATCCCCTCTAAGTATTCAGGGAGCTTCTTATCGTTTTTATTAGCTAACTTAAATTTTTCAATAAATTTTTTTGCTGGATTTTCGGTTATTTTATCTATAAAATAACTTGTTATAATGCTAAGTCCGGTAGATATAGCTGAGTTATAAATTAAAGGTTTCTTGTCTTTTTCTTCAAGTTTTTTATTTTTTGCTGTTTGATAGATAAATGTTGCTGTGGTTAAACTATCTGTTGCGGCTATAATATGCATTGGGAAGTTAGAATCTTTATATTTATTAGAAAATTCTTGTATAGTTTTTTTATTTAAAATTTTACTAATGCCTTTAGAAAGCTTATCATTACCTTTAAAAGTTAAATTATTAACCTGCTTTTTGTCCTTTATATCATTATTTTCTGCATTCTCTTTTATAAATATATTAAGGATAAACGGTGTGGTCGCTGCTGTTAAAATAGCCTTAGGTACTGCTATTATGAAACCTAATCCCAGTTTAAAAAGTTGTGTTGCCAACGAGTAAACTTTTGATTCTTTTAAGCTAGAAGCTCCATTTTTTAAGCTACTTATTGCTTCTTTTGTTAAGTATTTATCGGGGTTTTTATCAATATTCTTAATGGATTTAGCTAATGGTAAAGAAAAAGCTAACATCATAAAATAACCGATAGCCGTTGATGATATTGATTTTGCACATGCGACTTGTTTATTTTTTTTGTCTGTTTTTGGGGTTGCTAATATTGCAATAGGTCTTACGGTGGTTGAGAACACTAAAGATGTTGTGCCAGCAAATAATGTACCGTTTTTAGCAGCAAATTCTAAGCCTTTTTTTAAGACTTTGCTATCCCATAATCCGGCAAAAGAAATATTTCGTTTATCTGTATAATTTACTTTCATCTTTTTTTATTAGATAACATAAATATGGATAAGATTAAAGTTGGAAATAAAAAGATATTTGAAATACTATTTTTGCTATCTATAATAGTGTTTATTATTTTTCATGCGTATTATAGAAATGACAACCCTATTGCGGTAATTTCTGCTATTTGTGGAATTACATATACTTTTATTGCAGGTAAAGGTAATCCTATTTGCTATTTATTTGGTGTTACTGGTTCTGCATTTTATTGTATTTTATCGTTTCAAAATAACCTCTGGGGAAATTTGTTATTGTATGCTGTGTATTATTTGCCAATGCAAATTGTCGGCTTTTTTAAATGGAATAAAAATCTTAAAGATGGAGAAAATACTATAATAAAAATTAAATTACCCAAAAAGGAACTTTGTCTTTTGATTTCATTACTTACAATTATTTCATTTTTTGTATATATAACTTTAGTTTTTTCACACGATGCGAACCCTATATTGGATAGCATCACAACCGTGTTTTCGATAGGTGGAATGTATCTGACTGTAAGAAGAGCAATTGAACAATGGCTCTTCTGGTTAGGCGTAAATATTTTAACCTTAGCTATGTGGATATCAATTGCTATGAGTGGTGTGAGAGTTTATTCTACAATTATAATGTGGGCAGTTTATTTAGTTTTAGCAGTATATTTTTACTTTGACTGGAAAAAAGAACTAAATACAAGAACTATTTAATTATAGTCTCAAAATTAAGTAATTTTAATCCCTTTTTAGCCTTTTCATGCTTTATATCAGGAAGTTCATAACATTTAATGCAACGAGCTTCGTATGTTTCATCTCCACCTATCATTATAAGGGGCGAACTTTTGTCTGCAGGTTTACCGTCGATTAACCTTTGTGTTCTCGTACCGTGATCGCAGCCACATTTCATGCAAACTGCGTGGAGTTTATCAACTTTTGTTGCTATGCACATAAGCTCTGGCATACTTCCAAATGGCTCAGCTTTAAAGTCTAATTCTAATCCTGTGCCTATAACTCTCTTCCCCTCTGCCATTAATGTTGATATAACTTTTACAATATTTGAATCAAAAAATTGGAGCTCATCTATCGCTATAATTTCGTCTTCAGGTTTTACTACACTCATTATCTGTATAGCGTGTTTGACCTTTATAGCATCGAGCCAAAGTCCATTACGGGATTTTATGTAATCACCCTTTTCTCTAGTATCTATTTCCGGTGAAATTACTTTGACTTTCTTTTTTGCGATAATACAACGTCTAATTCTTCTTAAAAGTTCTTCAGTTTTACCGCAACTCATTGGACCTGTAATTAACTCAAAACTATACCCCTGCATTATTTTATCCCCAAAATTTGTAATAGCTAAATTTCGTTTATAATAATAACATAAAATTATTTTTAAGTATATGTTTATTTTATAATTAATAATATGAATAATAATGATAGAACTAATGAAATAGCATCGAAACATTTAGGTAAAAAGTCTTCAGGTAGCGAGTTGTATGATCCGTCATTGCTTGTGGCTGTTCCTAGAATCTTAAATAGAGAGCAATATTCAATCTCAAATGAAAAAATACCTTTTGCTGGGTATGATGTTTGGCATGCATACGAGTTCTCTTGTCTAACAGAAAATGGTGTACCTGTTACCAGAGTATTGAAACTTAAGTATAACTGTAATAATGAGTTTTTAATTGAATCTAAATCTTTGAAATTGTATTTAAACTCGTTCAATATGTCAAAATTTGGTAGAAATGTTGATGAAGCTTTGAATATATGTAAAAAAATAATACAAAAAGATTTGTCAGAAAAACTTGTAACTGATGTTGAGGTTAATTTTTTAAATAAAAAAATAAAACAAATCTCAATATTTGCAGATTTTATTGATTTGATGGATTATGTTGATGAGGACTCTATTTTAATTGAGTCTTTCAAGGAATCTCCTGAATATCTAAAATGTATTCAAACTAATGAACAAAAGGAACATTTTTTAATGTTCGATTCATTACGTTCTAACTGTAGAGTTACGCATCAACCTGATTTTGGTAAAGCTTTTATCTACTACAAATCTAATAAGCTAATTGACGAACAATCGCTAGTTATGTATTTAACTTCTTTTAGATCAGAATATCATTTTCACGAAGAATGTTGCGAAATGATTTTTAAACGTATAGCAGATATTCTTGATAATGATGACGAATTATTAGTATGTGCTCTCTATACAAGAAGAGGGGGGATTGATATTTGCCCTGCCCGTTGGAGAGTGAATACAAATTATGAACAAATACTGTCTCTTTTGGAAATGGATACATACGCTTCTTATGGGGTTAGTTTTTAGTTTATTGTAAATTTATAAAAAAGTCGGTAGGATTACTACCGACTTTTTTATTCGCGCTTGGAGGGATTCGAACCCCCGACCTTTTGGTTCGTAGCCAAACGCTCTATCCAACTGGGCTACAAGCGCTTATTTTTCTGTAGAAAAAGTGAGCAGAATACTTTATAATCACTTTTTCTCGCTCTAGCTAAATAAAAATTTCGCTAACTATTTGACTATACCAGCAACATAAAAACATTTCAAGCAAATCTTTTGTTTACGTTTCTTAAATAATTATTGAGGTAAGTACTTGTTTCTTTTAAGATAAACCTATCACAAATCGTTTATAGGAGAGAGAATGCAAGAATTTACACCTCGTAGCTCTTTTATGGATTACAGAAATTCTGTGCCATTTATGGATTTATCAGGGTTTGTTTCGAACCAACCGCAAGCAATTGAAGAATTACCGGCGATATCATTACGACAACATTTGCTAAAAAAGAAATTATCAACTATGATTAACTTAAGGCGTTTACAATATAGAAAACGTGTTGAGGATTATAGAAATGGCAGAATGTAATTTTGTAGAAATTGCCAAAAATGCAAAACTTGCATCTAAAAAGTTAGCAACTTTATCAACTGATATAAAAAATAAAGCTCTTCTTGCAATCGCAGAAGCTTTAGATTTAAATCAATCGTTGATATTTGAAGCAAATAAAAAAGATTTGGAATTGGCTAAAGACACCCTATCAGCATCGGTTTTTAATCGTCTCAAGCTTGATGCTAATAAGATGCGTGATATGATTCAAGGGGTAATTGATATCTATAATTTAGAAGATCCAATAGGAAAATTTTTGATGCAAAGATCTCTTGATACAGGCTTAATTCTTTCAAAAGTGTCTTGTCCAATCGGAGTTTTAGGGATAATTTTTGAAGCTCGTCCCGATGTTATTTCACAAATTACAGCTTTAGCTATTAAATCTTCGAATGCTATTATTTTAAAAGGTGGGAAAGAGGCTGTAAACACAAATAAAGCTATATTTAAAATAATTAATGATGCATTAGCTTCAATTAAAATATTCCCTCCGCATTCTATTACACAAGTTTTCTCGAGAGAAGACGTGCAAGAGATGCTTAAATGTGATGCCTATATTGATTTAATTATACCTAGAGGTGGTAATGATTTAGTTAAATATATAAAAGAAAACACTAACATACCTGTATTAGGGCATGCGGATGGAGTTTGTCATATTTTTGTTGATGAATTTGCTGATTTAGAGAAAGCTAAACGTATAATTATTGATGCCAAAACTCAATATCCGAGTGCTTGCAATTCTGTTGAGACTCTTTTAATTCATGAAAGATTTATGTATAAGGAAGAATTACAAAAAGTATTATTAAGTTCCGGTATAGAGCTAATTTATAATGTTGAGAATTGGCATGTTGAGTATTCTGACACGAAGTTGTCTGTAAAATTTGTATCGTCTTTAGAGGAGGCTGTTGAGCATATTAATAATTATTCGTCAGGACATACCGAATCAATAATTACTGATAGCAGGGAAAATGCTGCTGTTTTCTTGAAAACAGTCGATTCTGCTGGAGTATATCACAATGCATCAACTCGTTTTGCTGATGGCTTTAGATATGGTTTTGGGGCAGAGGTCGGGATTTCAACAAATAAAATTCATGCAAGAGGGCCTGTAGGCTTGCAAGGTTTAACTATATATAAGTATACATTACAAGGTAATGGCGATATTGTTAACGATTATATAGAAGGTGTAAAACATTTTAACCATAAGGATTTAATATGAAAATAGGTGTTATAGGTTTAGGTTTAATAGGCGGTTCCATATTTAAAGAATTATCTCTTAATGTGGAGTATGAACTCGTTGGAATCTCTCGCACATTAAAAGCAAAAAATGTGTATACAGATTATAATAACCTTAAGGACTGCGATTTAGTATTTGTTTGTACACCTATAAATGCGACATTAGAGATCCTTGATGCTTTAAATGATTTACTACCAGAAACTACGATTGTTACAGATGTTTGTAGTTTGAAAAATTTTGTTTCTAATAAAGAGTACAAATATAATTTTATACCGTCACACCCGATGGCGGGTACAGAAAAATCTGGCTGGGAGAACTCTTTTGTTGGACTTTTCAAAGGAGCTAAATGGGCAATAACTCCTATTGGTGGGAATATAACACCTGCTCAAGATGCTTTGGAGAAAATAATAAAAGAACTTGGGGCAGAGCCTGTAGTGACTTCGCCAGAAGAACATGATAGGGCTGTAGCTTTAATTTCGCACTTTCCACTAGTTGTTGCTCAAGCTTTGTGTGAGAATATTAAGGACAATAAGCTTGCTCAATTACTTGTTTCAACGGGTTTTAAGGATACGACTCGTCTTGCTTTGTCAAATATAGAAATGGCCACTGATATGGTTGATTTTAATAGAAAAAATATTGTTGAAGCATTAAAACTTTTTGAAAAAAATATTAATGAAATCTTAAATGATGACTATAAGTTAAAGGCTACAGAACTAAAAGACTTTAGAGCAAACCTATATAATTAAGATTTTAAACTTTCAAAATAGGTTTGGTTAGCTTTTAGCGTGTCTTCACTTCCAACTACAAAATACGTTGGAGGGTTTTTGAATACTTTTTGTGCAAGTGTATCAATGTCTTCTCTTGTAATTTTATCAATTAGTTTGTATTTAATATTATCTCTGTAAACTCCCATTTCATCATTTAAAGCACCAGATAGTATTGATACTTTTGATGGAATACCTTCATTATCAAGCAATACAGCTTTATAAGCTTTTTTGACGCTCATTAAGTCGTCATCTGTGTATTCTGAATTTAGTAAGCATTGAATTTGTCTGTGGAAACCGTTTATAGATTTTTGCACGTTTTCAAAGCTTTGTTCGCCTGTTTCTTTGTTGTCAGTTGTTGTTAAAATATTTAGTGATAATTCTCCTGTATCGCCAACTCTGTCGATGTCAGAATATACAGAATATGCCAATTTTTCTTTTTCTCTAAGGGTGTTAAATAGGCCAATTGTAGAAGAAGATGTTAGTAGCGAATTCAATAATCTTAGAGTGATTTTTTCTTTAGGCGTATCTACTGCTGGGAATGTATATAGTTGTATAATATCTGCTTGTGAAGCATCTTTATTTTTTGTAATAACTACGGGTTTTGAGTTTTCAATATAACCGTGTTCTTTAATATAACGAAAAGGTTTTACTTTGTTTAATCCATTAAATTCTTTAATAGCAATTTCTTTTATTTTATCATTTTTTTCTGGTACATTTATTGCTATTGTTGCACAAGAGTTTTCAAGGATATATTTATGCAAATTTTTTATATCGTCAAGTGTTAAGGTTTTTAATCCTGCTTTGATCTTTTCATTAGATATAACCAATTCTGAAGATTTGCCAAAATAATCATAATAAAGTGATTCAGCTGTAACTTCTTGCTGTTTTAATTTATCTAGGGCTCTTTCAACAGCATCGTTAAATTCTTTTTGGGTTAATCTTGGGTTGACAATAAGTTCTTTTGCGCTGTCTACAGCTTCTTTGAAATTATCGCAATTGGCGGAACCTTTTAATGATAGTGATGTAAGCCTATTTCCAGCGAAAATGCTGTAGTTATTATCTTCTTGAACTCTTTTAAATTCTTCTTCTGTCTTTGTTGAAGTCCCTTGCCCAAAGAGCTCATCTAATATAATAAAAGCTGCAGGATTAATGTTTTTAGGAAGTTTGTACGAGTATTTAATACTAAACTTCAAGTTGTTATTATTTTTTGTTTTAATAAACCCTATTTTATAATTATTATCTAGTACTGTTTCGCTAATATTTTCTGGATTTACAGGGGTTCTATCTTTGCCTTTAAAGCTTATGTTGTTTGTTTTATTATAATTTTTATTGATTTCTTCAATAGTGGTTTTAGGGTGCACAACAGTTATTGCTGCTCGACTTAGGTCAATATACTTTTCAATGTAGTTATTTACATCTTCTTCTGTAATACTACTAACGATTTCAGGATATTTAGTTAAATATTCTAAAGAATTGTCAAATGTTGATTTACCTACAATATCATTAATGTAGCCAGAATAACTAAGTCTATTGTCATAATTTTCTAGTAAACGTTTTTTTAGTATTTCTAAATTCTTTTTGTTTGGTGATTTTAGGGATGCAAGTTTTTCATGTAATATTTTTAATGCTTTTTCAGAGTTTTCTTCAGATGTCTCTATGTCAACAGTGATTAAACTTGAACCGTTTTTCTCATTTGTAATTTTATTATTAGAAACGATAGCTTGGGTATTTAATGGTTTTAAAGCTTTGTTGAAACCTGAATAAACGCTAGAAATGTATTCCTCTAATAATTCGTGTATTACTTTAGATTTAACATCACTGTTTTTAGGCCCCACAAAACCCAATTCAATCATTGTTGACGTCGCTGTTTTATTGATAAAATCCTTTCTTACAGTACTTTTTATTGGGGTTAAACTTTCATGATAAAGTTCAGAGCTGCTTGTTTTTTTAGAATGGAAATTTTTTGCAACTAACTTTATAACCTCATCTGGGTCGACATCTCCAGTAATTACTAAATTCATATTATCAGGAGTATAGTGTTTGTCATAATATTCTTTTACATCTTTTTTTGTTAGATTCTGAATATGCTTTGTGCTACCTGCGATTAACTCATCTGCAGAGCTTCTGATGTTAAATAGAGTGCGGAGTGTTTGGTCATAAGTTGTTGTTTCTGGACGATCCATTATCATGTTTATCTCTGAACAAACAGGACCTTTCTCTTTTTCTATCATTTCTTCTGTTAATGCAAGATCTTCTGTCATCGCAGCTATGACTTTAATTTGTTCTTCTAAATCTCTATCTTCTAATAATGGTGTTGAATTCACATAATCAGTAAGGGCATGACTTGTGCTTGCATTTGTCCATCCACCCAAAATCTCTATTTTTTTAAAACTGTCACCTTGATTGAGTTTTAAATGATTATAACCATTTGTGCCATTGAATGCCATGTGTTCTAAAAAGTGGCTGATTCCTTTGATATTATCAGGCTCGTTAAAAGCACCAACGTTAACATAATTTTTAACCGTAGCTGGAGAACTTTCCATTGGTATTATTGATACCCTATATCCATTTGCAAGTTTATAAGAATGGATTTTTAAACCATTTGGGATATCTGTTTCGCTAATTTTTTTGTAACTTTGTGGCGTGCGTACAGCAAAATCTGGAGTTACATTACTAAGTTCCTTTATTTCAGTTTTACTGTTAAGGTTTTCATCTAAGGGTTTTGTAACAGCCTGTGAGCTTTTGAATGCAATACTATTAATATTTGAAACTTTCATCACCATATATTATATAAAACCATGAGTGCTTGAAAATTGCTTTTTTGTTGCGTTTTCTTTACACAAAAAAGCCACCTAAAAGGTGGCTTTTTTATGTAAAATGATTTTAACCTTCAAACTGCTCGGCAACTTCAAAAGGTTGCTCTGCTAGCTTAAGAGTTTCTCTATCGATAATGCCTCTTTTAAGCTCTGTAAAAGAAGCTTTTTTAGAATTAAACATTTTCTTTAAGAATTCGTAAGCTACTTTAGGGTCACATTTTGTTCCGCAAGTAAATAAATCTACTGCTGCATATCCTAATTCTGGCCAAGTATGAATTGCTAAATGACTTTCTGAAATAATAACAACACCACTAACTCCGTATGGGTTGAACATGTGGAAACATTTTTGAACGATGGTAGCTCCGCATTCAAGGGCTGCATCAACCATGTGTTTTTCAACTTTATCAATACTATTCAGAACATTTGAATCACATTCAAAAAACTCTGCAAGGACGTGTTGTCCAAGATTAACTTTATCAAGTTGTTGCTCTTCTAAAGCGTCAATTGAAGATGAAACTATTGCCAATTCATGTGCCTCCTTATATATTTTTGTGTGTACAAATTTATTTTCTAATACATTTTACTATAAAAATCAAAAAATTTGTATTTTTTACACTTTTTAGAGGAGAGCTTAACAAAATGTTACATCTATAAAAGTTTTTTCTGTACAAATTCTTTATTTGTAAGCATATTAGATAGTTTGATGCCGATATAAAGATTAGATAAAGAAATCCTTTTTTTAAAAAATTTTACATTATAATGTGAATAATAAAAGAAATAAAAGGAGAAAGATAATATGCATTTAGTGGACGAAATTCTTTGTAAATTAGAAACAGCAGATAATACAACTAAGAACCAATTAGAAAATAAATTAGTAGAACAAGGCTCAGCTGTTGTACCAGCATTGGTAGATAAATTACAAAGCATTAGTGGTGTTAAAAGAGGTGTTGTTGCTATGACACTTATAAGAATTGGTGAAGCTTCTGTGGAATATTTAAGAAGAGCGGCTTCTGACAATAAAGATTTTGAATGGGTTGCTAAATATCTTATTTCAGAAATTCAAGGTATTGCAGCTTAAGTAAAGCTTTAATAAAAAAGCCGAGTATTAACTCGGCTTTTTTTTGTTAGAATAACATTATGAGTGATAAAACAAAAGTTACATTATATACTGATGGTGCTTGTAGCGGTAATCCCGGTACTGGCGGTTATGGTGCTGTCTTGGTGCATGTTGATAACAATGGTGCGAAGCATGAAAAAGAGTTTTCACAAGGTTATAGGATGACTACTAATAATCAAATGGAACTATTAGCTGTTATTGTTGGCCTTGAAGCTCTTAAAAAACCTTGTGATGTAACTGTTTATTCAGATAGTAAATATGTTGTAGACGCATTTAATAACAAATGGATTGATGGTTGGATTGCTAAGGGCTGGAAAACTGCAGGTAAATCTCCTGTTAAAAATGTTGATTTATGGAAACGTCTTTTAAAAGCAAAGGAACAACATGATGTTAATTTTGTATGGGTAAAAGGTCATGCTGGGCATGAATATAATGAGCGTTGTGATTTATTAGCTGTAAATGCAAGCAAAAGTGAAAATTTAATGGATGATATTCTTTAGAGCTTTTTGAAGTTTGTTTATTTTTTTTAAATTAGTGCCTACGCCACAAAGCAACATTGTAGTTTTCTCGTTTGTGCGTTCATCTTCTATAAAATAATTGTTAAACAAATCTTCTGAAAGTTTATATCCACCTTTTAAAAGAATTTTCGTTGGGTCGTCATTTAGTTGTCGTATGTTCAATTTTCTTATGTCTTTTATTAAATTTTTTATATGTGATTTACCTCTATTAGAGTTCAAAAATTTTATATTAGCTTCTATTGACGCAAGCATAGGGTATGACGGTGATGTTGTGGTTATCATTTTTAGTGCTTCTGTTGGGTCAATATTGTTTGAGTGTAAAAGTGCTGTGGGATTCAATCCACCAGCTGTTTTATGCAGTGATTGGATTGTGAAATCTGCAAATTTTACTGCTGACATAGGGAGTTCATCGCAAAATGGATATAAAGCACCATGAGCTTCATCAACAATTAGTGTGACGTTTTTAGCTTTGCAGAGCTCGCTAATTCTTTTTATGTCAGCTACAAATCCCTCGTATGTAGGTGAGGTTATTATAATAGCGTCTGCTTGGTGTTTGTTTAATAATTCTTCGACCTTTTGAACAGTAATAGCACGGTATATTCCAAGCTCGTTATCTTTGGATAATGTGTATTTTATGCTATTTGCACCACAGAGCTTTGCACCATTTTCATGGCAAGGATGAGCATTGTCCCATATAAGAACAGATTTTGGCTTTGTTGCAAGTAGTGCAGTAATTATGCCGCTTGAGGAACCATTGGTTAAAAATTTTGTATATTTTGTTCCGTATATTTTTGAAGCATGTTCTTCGGCTTTTATTAAAGCTTCTTGTGGTGCAAAAGTATCGACTTCAGAAATATCGGCTTTGTACCATTGATAAAATTTATGAAGAATGCAAAAGCTACCACCGTGACTTGGTGTTGTATAAAGTGTATTTTTAGTTTTCTTTTTTAAAATGCTCATTATTGACATACCTAAATTTTATCACAGTTTAATAAATCTTTACAAATTTAAAAAAATAGAATGCAATGGTAGGTGCTTTTTTAGCTTGTGCGTTAACTTATGTAACAATTTTTAGCGATTGGCGTTACAAAGTATTAAACATGTGGAATTAAGAAACTAAGGACAGTATAATAAATGTAGGGTATATGGATATCGTACAAATAAGAAGAGCAAAATTAGATAAAGATAAACTAGCTACAACCCGCTTGCGATCATGCTTTGAGCTGACTAGGGGCAGTCTTGGCGTACCTTTTGGGAGGTGCGCTATGAATGAATTGCAAGTTGCAAGCGAAAAAGCTGTACAAACTTTATCCCTCTCCCATAAGGGGCGAGGGACTAGAGGAGGTGTTTTATGATATCAATAAACACCAACCTCTCAAGCCTTATCACCCAACGCTCACTTACCAAGAGCACCGATGCACTCAATCTAGCGATTGAGCGAATGACAACGGGCTTTAAGATAAACCATGCAAGCGATAACGCAGCTAACTATTCGATATCCACCAATTTAACAACAAAGATTAGCTCATATATGGTAGCAGAAGAAAACGCATCAATGGGACTTGATATGCTATATTCTGCAAACGGAAGTCTTGATCAAATAACAGATAAACTAGAACGACTACGAGCTCTAGCAACCCAAGCAAACAACGGAACCTATGGTGCACAATCTTTAGAAGCTATTAACTCAGAAGCGAATGCATTAGTAGATGAAATAGAACGTATATACTCAAATACAGAGTATAACGATATTAAACTTTATAATAATTCTTCTATTGAAAGGCCGAAACCAGGTAAAGATGGTTTTATTGAAGATATTGTTAGACGTGATGTTACTGCGATTGATAGATTTTCAGAGGTTAATGATGAAGTCGCTTTAAATACTGGTGAGTATTCAATATCATCGGCACAAGATTTAACCAAATTGGCACAAATGACTAATGATGGATTAATTGGCGAGGATTGTGTATTTATATTGGCTAATGATATTGATTTATCTGGAATAGAAAATTGGGAACCAATAGGAAACTCGACAAACAAATTTAGTGCAACTTTTGATGGAAATGGTTATAAGATTAAAAATCTTAAGATAAATGCGACAAAAAATCTTCAAGGGCTTTTTGGATATGCTTTAAATTCAACAATAAAAAATCTCGCAGTAGTAGATGCGAACATCATATCCCCTGGGGCTGTTGGTGTTTTAGCGGCGGTATGTGGCGACGTTATGAATTGTTACACATCTGGAACAATAGAATCAACTGCAACTATAACGGGAGGTTTAGCAGGACAGAGCAATGGTAAAGTTATCAGTTGCTATTCATCGTGCGATATTACGGGTACAAGAGCCGTGGGTGGCTTAATTGGTACTACAAAGGCTGAAGTCGAAAATTGTTTTGCAATAGGTGATATTGTAGCGACTGATCGAAATGTTGGAGCTTTGTGTGGTTCATCAACTGCTAATATTATTAATTGTTATGCCCTTGGTAATGTAACTTCTACTGGTAGTTATACTGGAGGAGTTTGTGGGCAAGCTAACTGCGATATTATTAACTGTTATGCCACTGGCGATATCGAGTCACAAATGGGTAGTGGTGGACTTGCCGGTTTAAGTATGGGTAATATCATTAACTGCTATGCTACTGGTAATGTAACTGCCAAGACGTATTATGCTGGAGGATTAACAGCCGGATTTGATGGAGAAACAATTGATAATAGTTATGCTACTGGGGATGTTTCAGCGGGTTTTGTAGCGGGTGGACTTGTTGGTGCAATAACGGAAAATGGGAAAGATTTCTTAATTACATCGTCATATGCTACTGGTGAAGTTCATTCTGATTCACTTAGCGCAGGTGGACTTGTTGGAGATATTTCTAATATCAATAGTGGATTAGGTACAATTTCAAAATGCTATGCACTAGGGGATGTCTCTGTGGATAATACTTCATCTGTTGGTGGTCTGCTGGGCTCTATTGGGCTTGCTAGGACAGGTTCAATTACGATAAATATACTAGACAGCTATTCAAAAGGGGATGTAAAAGGTGACAGTAATGTTGGTGGTTTATTAGGTTATATGCAAAAACAAGCTGGTTGTGTTATTGATAATTGCTATGTAACAGGAAGAATAACAAATACTGCTGGTGCTGGTGCAGGCTTTGTTGGTTATATGGCGAGAGAAGCTAATAGCTTGACAATTAAAAATTCTTATATGCTTGGGAATTTGACTAAAGATAATGCTGTTATTATTGCCCATAAAGGTGATTTTCCAACTGCATCTGTAGCTGTAGAAAATGTGTATTATAATCCTGAAAATGTTCCTAAAAATATAAATTTGTTTAGCTATAAGGTGAACCCTGGTGATGAACCTGAAGGATATATGCAAGATCAGGTTTCCCATTGCGGGTCAAAAGAACCTTTTAGTTATGAAAACACGGGTACGACTTTTCAGATTGGTATAAACTCTAATAATTCATCTCAATTATCTATTGATTATGGCTTTTCGCTAGATACCATAGTGTCTTTAAGGTTCATTGGCTCTTTGGATTATGATCATTTAACAAAAATAGATGATTTACTCTCTGTTGTTTCAAACAAAGCTACAGAATACGGTGCTGTGCAAAACAGACTTGAATCAGCACTTGATGAAATCGCAACACAATACGAGAACCTTGTATCAACACGTTCAACAATTCGAGATGCTGACATTGCAGAGGTGAGTAGTCAATATATCCAACAACAGATTTTACAACAAGCAAGTGCAACCTTGATGGCAACCGCCAACCAAATGCCAGCGATAGCTCTACAACTAATCTAGTAGTCGTACTTAAAGGCGAGCTATTAGGCTGAATTTGTGCTTGGAGTATAAACCATTCAAGCCGCCCAATTATCTACGTGCGTAGCTATTGTATTGCAATTAATCTAGTAGCTTTGCTTAAAGGCGGGCTTGTAGGCAGAATTTGTGCTTGGAGTATAAACTATTCAAGCCGCCCAATTATCTACGTGCGTAGCACTAGCTTTGCAGTTGATATAGTACGAGCATTTTATATGTCATCCTGAACTTGATTCAGGATCTATCAATGCTTATAGACCAACCCCCATCCTAACCCTCACAGAGTAGGGGAGGGAACATAATCTGTCATTCCGTGCTTGAGCCTGAATCTTACAATGATTAAAATATTAACTTGCGAATAAGTGTAATATTATCACTATATAAATAGCTCTAAAGTATTATATTTAAAGGGTTGTAGAGTTATTAAGTGTATGTTATAATATTAGTAGAGCGTAATGTACATTAAATGAGGTGAAACAATTTAATCTAAAATTACATTTACATCTAGAGTGTTATTCCCCAAACCACTCTTAAATAAAAAAGGTATCCGGTTACTAAAACAAGGTGCTGACCAATGGATACGATATTATTACCCCATAGAAGAGCTGAAAAAACCGTAGCTAGTGCTGCAGGGTTGGGTATTGTATTTTGTATCTTGTTATCTCAAAACTTATTAATATCAGCAAAAGATTTAGGTCTAGGTAGTTACACAGGAATATCGCCAACATTAAATTACATTATAGAAGATCAAAATAAAAAAGAACAAGATTTTAAGGAATATATTAATAACAAGTATGTAGGTTCAAATATAGTTGATGTAGAAAAAGGAGTTAGTCATGTCCGAATGATTAAATATTATAATGGTAGGCCTGTAAGAATCAATATTGTCGAACTGTCAACAGGTGTAAATGAGAGTCTGTCAGTAGAGCCTGCTATTGCATCAAATACTTTAGCCTCAAGAGCAAAAATCTCATCAATTGCTAAACGAGAGAATGCCATAGCCGCAATAAATGGGGGCTATTTTAAACCTCAAACTGGTGTCCCGTTAGGTACTTTAATGATAAATAAAAAGGTTTATACGGGGCCAATATATGACAGAGTGGCAATGGGGATTTTTGACAATGGATATAGTATGGCAAGACTTCAATTAAAAGCAAGCGTTGAAACCAATATAGGAGGGTTTAAAATTGACAATGTTAATCAGCCCAGAATGCTATCGACTCACACAATTGTATATACGAGAGATTGGGGTAAAACTTCTCCGATATCTCCTAAATATGGTACACAATTGGTAGTGAGTAAAGGTAAATTAGTCGGTGTAACTGAATCATCAGTAGAAATACCTCAAGATGGTTTTGTTATTGTTGGTCCTACGAAATATCTAGAACCTTTAATAAAAGCTAAAAGATTTAAGTTAAAACTTAAAATGAACCCTGAATGGGAAGATGTTAACCACATTATAAGTGGCGGGCCATATCTAGTTAAAAATAATGAAATATATGTTGATATGACCGCTCAAAAACTTTCAGCTATTGGAGGCAGAAATCCAAGAACTGCAATTGGTTATACAAAAGATAATAATTTAATTATGTTGACGGCTGATGGTAGAGAGGGAGCATCTATAGGTCTAACATTAATGGAATTAGCGAATTTGATGAAAGAGTTAGGCTGTGTAAATGCAATGAATTTAGACGGTGGGGGGTCTACAGTGATGTATGTTCAAGGTCAAGTAGTCAATAAACCTGCTGAACAAGGAGGCATACCACTCTCTCATACCCTAACAGTTGTAAAAAAAGATTATACATAATTCCATCGCTGCTTATATGGAATTGAAAGGGCGGATTTTCATTTTTGAAAATCCGCCCTTATTAAACTTTTGAACAAAGTAATTATTTTACAAGTTCTTTGAAGTTTTTACCAGCTGAGAATGCAGGAACTGTTTTAGCAGCGATTTTTAATTCTTTACCAGTTTGTGGGTTTCTGCCAGTTCTAGCAGCTCTTTTGCGAGCTTCCCAAGTACCAAAGCCAACTAAAGTTACTTTTTTACCTTTAGCAACTGTTTTTTGGATGATTTCTAAAGTAGCTGATAATACATCAGAAGATACTTTTTGAGACAATTTAGTCTTTTTTGAAATCTCTTTTACTAATTCTTCTTTGTTCATGATAAATCTCCTATACACTAGTACTCTCTAATGTGTGCCACATAAGGCCTTTACACATCTTATAGTCTTCATTATACACATAGTTTTGATTTTTGCAAGCTTTTTTTATTTTTTTTCAATAAATACACTAATTTACAGGCAATTTGTAATAAAACTTAATAAAAGCATAAAAAAAAAAGAGGTCGTAGACCCCTTCTCTTTGGGCGATACCGGGCTCGAACCAGTGACCCCCACAATGTCGATGTGATGCGCTACCAACTGCGCCAATCGCCCTTAATATAGATTTATTATAGTATAAACTTATTAAAAAACAAAAACTTTGTTTTTGTTGGATGTGATGCTACCTCTCGTAAAATCCTCAGCGGTTCGGATTTTACTCGGCAGAGTCAACTGCGCCAATCGCCTAACATAGGTTTATGATAATACAAACATATCATTTTAGTATAGTTTTTCTAAACTCGTTATAAAAAGTTTTGATTTCATCTGGAGTTTCAAATTTTTTTATAATTTTTCCAGCAGAATCCATACTATATCTCTCAGACGGTTTATCTTGTGAATATGGCTCTATCAAAACATAGTGTGTATTATTTATATTTCTTTTGGAAATATGTATTTTTCGTTCAAATTCTGGGTTATCAATAACGCAAACACCTCTAATGATTTCGGTTTTTAGATTTTTTGTGTCTATACGCAAAGCATCGAGTATATTTGCAGAATATTCTGGTGAATATTTTTGAACAAGCTTATTTTTAATTTGATTCGATATTGACTTGTTTAACTGAGTCATTGTTGTAATTGGTTTCTTTTTGTATTGCCTTAATAATTGGCTTAATTTATCTGGTTCTTCTGTATCAAGTCCACTTTTCGTAGTTATTTCAGGATAATATTCGAAATTCAACTTATTCTCTTTTATAAATTTTGTCACTTTGGTATCAAGCTTATCTCTTACTACTAAGAAGACGTCTCCCTCTTTTTCAAAGTCGTAAAAGACTTGTTTCCATTTATTGCTAATTTCAGGAATTTTTGACTTTGCTTCTAGGGGCATATTGCGGAAATGATATCCGCCATTAAAGTTGATTTGTGAATGGTTATTTATAAACATATTTATCTCCTAGCATTATAAATGCCTCTAAATAATTTTTTTGCTAGTTCGACCTTTGATTAATTGACTTTTATAATCTAATCATTAAATCTCTAGTATGAGCAAAGATTATTATAAAATTCTGGGCGTTGCGGAGTTTGATACGACCGAAAATATTAAAAAAGCATATCGCAAACTTGCGCGTAAGTGGCATCCTGATATTGCAGGTAACAATGATGATGCACTAAAGATGTTTAAAGAAATCAATGAAGCATATGAAATTCTATCTAATAAAGTAAAAAAAGAAGAATATGATAAGGCTCGTAGATTTTATAACTATGCAAAAGCAGATTCAAATATTAGAAAAGAAACCTACAAAGAGGCTACAAATCCACAAAAAAATGAAAAAACTTTTAGTTTTAGCGAGTTTTTTTCAAAAAAACAATATGACAAAAATATAAATAAAAAAATTCCTAAACGAGGACAAGATGTTTATGCGGATATAGAAATTAGTATTTTTGAAGCATTATGTGGAACTGTTAAAACAGTTAATATGCTTCAAACTCAATTATGCCCTAAATGCAAAGGACATAAGTTTGTTAATGGCTCAATTTGTTCTAATTGTCAAGGAAAAGGTGAGGTAAGTGCATATAAAAAATTTACAGTAAAAATTCCCCCTGAGGTTAGTGATAGGTCTAAAATTAGACTTGCAGGTGAAGGTGAATTAGGAGTTAATGGAGGAGAAAATGGGGATTTATATCTAACAATACATATTCAGGAGCCAAAAACATATAAAACAGATGGGCTTAATATCTTAAAAACGATACCTATTACACCTTATGAAGCTGTTTTAGGTGCAAATATAAAAATATCTACTCTTAATGGAAATGTTAATGTTAAAATAGCCCCTTGCACTCAAAATGGACAAAAAATTCGTTTAGCCGGCTGTGGTATTGTGCAAAAAGAAAAAGTTGGTGATATGATAGTTACTGTAGAAGTTAAAATTCCAAAAAAGTTATCAGAAGAAGAAATTCAACTGTATAAGAAATTGGAAGAAATTTCATCAAGTAATATCAGAGATATAGGTTATGACGGATAAGGCGAAGATTAAAGAAGTATTTGTATCAATACAGGGTGAAGGACCTTTTGTCGGGCACAAACAGTTGTTTATAAGGTTTTGTGGATGTAATTTATCTTGTGCATATTGTGATACAAATTTCAATGCAACGAATGCAAAAGAATATAGTGTTACGGATTTATTGTCTATAATTGAGAAGAATAATGACTGTCATTCTGTATCTTTAACAGGAGGAGAGCCTCTTTTAAACACAGGTTTTTTAAAAGAATTTTTACCTAAATGCCCACTACCTGTTTATTTGGAAACTAATGCAACTTTAGCAGGTGAAGTAAAGGAAATAGTTGATTATATTGATTATATTTCAGCAGATATAAAGCTTCCTAGCTGTGCTGCTGGAACAGCTTTGTGGAAAGAACATGACAGCTTTTTTAAATCTGTAGCTCATAAAGAGTTATTTGCTAAAATTGTGTTTGATTCAAATATTACAGAAGAGGAGATTAATGAATCTTGTAAATTAGGTGCAAAATACAATATTGAACTTGTATTGCAACCAAAGATGAATGGAAATCAAATTGGCTTCTCTGATGAAGTTATTGAGGCTGTTTTAGACAAATTTCTTCTTAAATACAAAAAAGTAAGAGTAATACCACAGGTCCATAAATTCATTAATGTAAGATAAATATGTTTAAAAAGGTTATTTGTTTTTTATTTTTATTTTTTATATTACCTGTTTTTGCAGGTGAATATGAAAATGCTTTAAAAAATAATGATAATGTTTTTTTATATTTGACAATGCCTAGTTGTACTTATTGTAAAAAGTTTGATGAAATCTATGACAAATTAGTTAATGAATATGGTGAGAAATGTAAGTTTCTTAAAATTGATACGACAACGGCTTATGGTAGAAATCTTGCATCACGTTTTGGTATAAAATTTGTGCCATATGTTGTTTTAGTTGAATCAAAAAAAGATAAAGGGCTTGTAATAAGTCCGACTTGTTTGTTAGAATATTCTTGTACAGAAAATATTATTAATAGTGTCTTAAAATAATGGAGGGTATATGAAAGGAATAGTTCTTGCAGGTGGAGCTGGTACACGTTTATTTCCGGCATCTCAACCTATTTCCAAAATCCTTTTACCTATTTATGATAAACCAATGATTTATTATCCTTTATCCACTTTAATGTTAGCTGGAATAAAGGATATACTGATAATTACTAATGAAAATGATTATGATAATTTTATAAAATTATTAGGTGATGGCTCGCAATATGGACTTAATTTGACATATAAAATTCAATATGTGCAAAGGGGTATTGCGGATGCATTTTTAATTGCAGAAGATTTTATTGCTGGTGATGACGTCGCTTTAGTACTTGGCGATAATATCTTTCACGGACATGGCTTCTCGACAATAATGAAAGAAGCTTTGAAAAAGCAATCTGGTGCGACGGTGTTTGGTTATACAGTAAAAGACCCAGAACGATTTGGCGTGGTTGAATTTGATGAAAATAAAAAAGCGATTTCTTTAGAAGAAAAACCTCAATTCCCAAAATCAAACTATGCTGTAACAGGCCTTTATTTTTATGACAGCAAAGTGTGCGAATTGGCTAAAAAACTTACCCCATCAAAACGTGGCGAGTTAGAAATTACAGACTTAAACCGCTTGTATCTTGAATTAGGTGAATTAAATGTAGAAATTTTAGGTCGTGGTTTTGCATGGTTAGATACAGGAACACACGACTCTATGCTTCAAGCAAGTGTTTTTGTCCAAACAATGGAATTAAATAAAGGTGTTAAAATTGCTTGTCTTGAAGAAATTGCTTATAATCAAGGCTTTATTTCACGAGAAGAATTACTAAAAAAGATTGAAAAATACGGTAATTCAAACGGGTATTATAACTATGTGAAAAGTGTTATATCTGAGCATAAAGTTTTTTGTTAACATTTCCAGCCGTTTAATGCTGCAGCTCTGATAATTGGCTCATAGAAATTAATAGCTTGTTTAAGTTTTTCCGTTGTAGTTGTACTGTTATTTACGATAGTATCTTTACCAGTATCTTGTCCTGTTGTGGTTTGAAACATACTAGCATCATAGTTAGTGTCTACTGCTCCACCATTCATAACTTTTCTGATATTTTCTTCTGTTTGGCCTGGAATGAGTTTTGTTATGACTTTTGGTATTGCATTTATACCAAATTTTGTACCCTCTTTCGACATTGGTAGTCCTAGAGTTTGACAGATGGCGATAGCATATTGTTGAGCGAGTAATACCTTGTTGTTTGATTGTCCGTTTTCATATTCAACGTTAGCGCTATCTAAATTTTCTTCAATGATTTCTGCATAATTTGTAAATTCATTACTTGTTTTTTTGCTTGTTCCAGTATTTGTTCCCTCAGTTGTTCCTGTATTTGTTTCTCCAGTTGTTTTATCATTTGTTTCATTACTATTTGGGTTGCTAGCGTTAACAGTTCCTACTTCGTCAGGCATAGCAATTTCAAGATCTTCTACACCTGTCATTAAAGCATCGTAGTTATCAATTTCTACATCGTATACTTTATTTGTTTCTACGTTCAACTCTTGAGTACCTTTACGCATCTCGATTTCGTTGCCAACTTCTCCTGCCCACTTGAACTGTTGACCAGAAGCGATACCAGAAGTAAGAGCTCCATAAGAACCTAGCGCGACACAAGTCCAAGCCCAAGCGTTAAAGCCCATTGAGGCAACTGCCGCTGCACCAGCTTGACCAGCTGCTATACCTCCAGATGCTGCATTAAGCCCTTGTGCCGCACCTTCAACATAACATAATACTCGTGTTGTCTTGTCAAAACTTTCTGCGTAGTCCGTGAGCCCTTGAGTTTCTGCCATAGTCTCTGCAGCATAGTCATATCCGTCTTGATATGATTCCATGTCTTCAAAAACCTCTCCAACAATTTCTGTTGTATCTTCTTGTGTCTCTTGGATTTCAATACCGGTTTCATTTATATAACCTACTACTGCTTTATAAAGGTCTTGTTCGTCTTTTGTTAAGCCTTCGCCTGAGTCAATTTTTTCTTGCAATACCATATATGTTGCCATATACATATCATATTCGGATTTTTTCTCTTCAATATCTTCATTAGCATCTTCGTTATATTGACTAGCTTCGTCTGACAAAGATAATAATTCACTTGCCATATAATCCATTTCGTCTTGGGTTTCACCTAAAGCACCTTGTGCATTCAACATTTCAGGTTGTAGTTTATCGCAAGCTTCTTTTTCTTGTTTATTTGGTTTTTTAATTAAGTAAGCAGTTGCTGTAGCTGCAGATAATACCGCACCAATAGACCAGCTTAAACTGTTTTCAAGAGCTTTTTTCCCTCCCTCTTTTGCTCCATTTTTTGCAACTTCTCCTACCCCCTTTTTTACTGCAAGACCAGTACTTTCTTTTACAAGCGTTGAGGTGGTTACATTTGTTGCTCCTTTTACAGCAAAATTTACCACAAAACCAGCTGCACCAGCCGCAGCATGACCTGTCGCTGCAGCGATATCTCCGCCTTGCTGTTTTTTATCATAACCACCGGTTGCATCTTTACCAACTTCTTTACCCTTTTCAACATATTTTGCATATTCTGAATCATCAAAATCGTATTCGTTTTCGTCGTCAACGACGCTATTTTGCCAAGAAGCTATTTTATCGCCGTACATTGACTTGATTCTACCCATTTCTTCAGCAGTAGTACCTCTGCTGTTGTTATGACAGTGATAGTCTAAATACAATAATTCTGCTTGTTTTTCTGTAATCTTCATCGCTACTCCGTATTTTTTGCAATACGCCCTTTTTCATTTTTACTAGTATTTATATCGGCAATTTTTTTTAAAACTTTAGTTTTTTTTAGTATATTGTTACAAATGTTTACAAATCTCTTTCCCTCTCCGAGTAGGGGGAGAAGTTTTGTTATTTTGAGCGAAGCGAAGAATCTCTAAAACATTTGTCATTGCGGGCTTGACCCGCAATCGCATAAGCTTGTAGAGAATACCTTTACCCTTAAGATCCTGAATCAAGTTCAGGATGACAGTTTACTTTCCTCCTCAGTGGGGAAGGATTAAGGTGGGGAGCTACTCGTAGGGATTAATCTATTGTCATTCCGGACGTGATCCGGAATCCATTAATACGTTTTTAGATTTTATAAATGTTACAAAAACAAACCAAAATAAAAGCCGCTTCGTTGCGGCCTTAACTCTCGTTAGATAAAGGAGTGGAGGAGAAAATAAAGAAAAGAGATTATATTATTCTTATGCCACAATATATATTTTTTATAACGCTTATATATGCATATTGTTACAAAAATTAATAAAACTTTACAAAAAACGTCTGAAAGTATTGTGTATATTAGATTTTGTTTTTGGTATAATTTTAACTGAAATGTTAAGAAATGAGGGAAAAGGAGAGTAATTTTGTTAAATATAGCTGTATGTGGTGCTAATGGCAAAATGGGAAAAGAGGTTGTTAAAGCTGTTAATAGTGCTGAAGATATGACTTTAGTTGCACAAATTGATATTTTTAATGGGCAGTTTACGACAATTAAAGATGCTAAAAACTCTGTAAAAATTGATGTATTAATAGATTTTACTCAACCTGCATCAATATATGAAAATGCTTTATATTGTTTAAATAATGATATTAAAATGGTTATAGGAACAACCGGACTTTCAGATTCCCAAATCGAAGAATTAAAAAAGCTTAGTATGGAAAGAAAGGTTGCTTGTTTAATAGCACCTAATTTTTCAACTGGTGCAGTTTTATTAATGAAATTTGCTCAAATGGCATCAAAATATTTTGATAACGCTGAAATAATTGAATTACATCATAATCAAAAAAAAGACGCACCGTCTGGCACAGCCGTAAAAACGGCTCTAATGATGGCAGAAGTAAATGATAATTTTGTTAAAGGAAATTGTCCAGAAAAAGAAACTATAGAGGGTTCAAGAGGCGGTGTAAGTTATAACAATATCCATATCCATTCAGTTAGAATGCCAGGGTATATTGCGTCTCAAGAAGTTCTTTTTGGTGCTAGTGGACAAATTATGACACTAAGACATGATTCTATGAATAGAGAGTGTTATATGGATGGAGTGTTATTAGCAACAAGATATGTAGCTGCGAATGATAATTTTGTATATGGATTAGAAAATATAATGGGATAGTGTCTTCTTTAAGTTGACACCTCACCCCAGCCCTCTCCTCAAGGAGAGGGGGATAGGAGAAAAATGAATAAACCAAATATAGCTATTTTAGGCGCAACAGGTGTTGTAGGTAGAGAAATAACCAAAATCATTGAAGAGTTAAATGTAGAATATAATTCTATAAAATTTTTATCGAGTGCAAAAAGTGCAGGAACTAAACTTGTATTTAAAGGAGAAGAATACACTTTAGAAGAAGCTGTTCCTAGTTCATTTGATAATATTCACATTGTTATTGCTTCTGCAGGTGGTTCTGTCAGCCAAAAGTTCGCTCCAGAGATCGTTAAAAGAGGCGGTGTGTTAATTGATAATTCTTCAGCTTTCCGTATGGAAGAAGACGTACCTTTGGTTATAGCTGGTGTTAATGATGAAGATTTGCGTAAACATAAAGGTATAATAGCTAATCCAAATTGTTCAACATCACAGCTTATGTTAGCCCTTGAACCATTAAACAAAAAATTCGGTATTAAAAGGTTAATAGTATCAACTTATCAAGCTGTTTCTGGTGCTGGGTTAGCTGCAATAAACGAATTAAGAGAAGACACTGAAGCTAACTTAAGAGGTGAAAAATACGAAAATAAATGTTTTAAAAAGCCAATTTCGTTTAATGTCATTCCACAAATAGATGTTTTCTGTGAAAATGGGTACACTAAAGAAGAAATGAAAGTTGTTAATGAGACTAAGAAAATTCTTCACTTAGATAAAGATACTCCAATTTCATGCACCGCAGCTAGAGTTCCTGTATTTAACGGCCATTCTGAGGCTGTTGATGTTGAGTTCAATGTCGATGTAGATGTAAATGAAATAAGAAATGTACTGAAAAATTCGTATGGAATTGAGGTTATTGACGATATAGATAATTTTGAGTATCCAACAACTCGTGATGCAAGTGGTGTGAATCCTGTATTTATAGGTAGAATTAGAAAAAATTTAGCGTTCAAAAATGGTATTTCATTTTGGTGTGTAGCTGATAATATCAGAATCGGCGCTGCTTTGAATACTGTAAGAATATGTAAAAAACTTATTGAAATGAATTTATGGGGAAGGGTTGAATAATGCTAGTTTCTCAAGACGAAATTATTAATATTGTAAAAGATGGCCAAGCAGTAGGTAAAACCTATGTTGTTACAAATGGATGTTTTGATATCTTGCATGTAGGCCATGTTAGATATTTAAAAAAGACAAAAGAATATGCCGATAAGCTAATAGTTATGCTTAATTCGGACAAGTCTGTTAAGTCAATAAAAGGTGATGATAGACCAATAAATTGTGAAGCTGATAGAGCTGAAATATTAAGTTCTTTGAGCTGTGTTGATTATGTGGTATTATTTGATGAGAAGTCTCCAGCAAATTTACTAGAGAATATTAAACCTAATGTTTATACAAAAGGAGCAGACTACACTTTAGAGACTTTACCAGAGAGGGATATAGTATTAAGAAATAATATTAAGGTAGAATTTATAGAATTTGTAGAAGGTAAGTCTACAACAAATGTTATTAAAAAGATTAACTTAAAGTAAATATAAGAGGAGTTTATTATGAAAACATTTACATTAGAACAAATTGCTCAAGTGACTGGCGGAATGCTTTCAAAAGCTAAAGATGTTGCTATTACAAATATTGCACCACCGCTATTAGCAGATGAAAATACATTAGCTTTAGCCTTAGGTGAAGATGAAATTGCAAATCTTTCAAATACTAAAGCTAAAGCAGCTTTAGTTCCTTTAGGAGTTAATATTGAAGGATTTACTACAATTGAAGTTGAAAGACCTCGCTTAGCTATGATGCAATTAATAACAATGTTTTATGAAGCTCCACATGTTAATTCTGGGGTACACCCATCAGCTACTGTGCATCCAACAGCAAAATTAGGTGAGAATGTGTCATTAGGCCCTAATGTTGTTATTGCCGAAAATGCAGTTGTTGGGGATAACACAAAAATTTTAGCAAATGGGTATATCGGCAACAACGCTATTATTGGTAAAAATTGTTTCTTCCATCCAGGAGTTAATATCGGTGATAGAGTTCAAGTAGGTGATGATTGTATTCTTCATCACGGAGTATCATTAGGTGCTGACGGATTCAGTTTTGTAACAGAAAACCCTAATAATATTGAACAAGCTCGTCAAGATGGTGAGATAAAAGAAGGTAATGCTAACCAAGTTATTTTTAAAATTCCATCAATTGGTTCTGTAATCATTGGTAAAAATGTAGAGATTGGTGCTAATACAACAATTGATAGAGGAACTATTGAAAATACTATAGTTGGTGATAATACAAAAATAGACAACTTAGTTATGATTGGTCATAACTGTCGTATTGGTAAAGGCTGTATGATTGTATCTCAAGTCGGTATTGCAGGTAGTTCTGTAATTGGAGATAGAGTTGTAATTGCAGGTCAGGTTGGTATTGCAGACCATATTAATATTGGTAATGATTGTATTTTAGCAGCTCAAGCTGGTGTTTCTAAGAGTTTCCCTGAAAAATCAATAGTTATTGGATCTCCAGCAGTTCCTAGAAAAGAGTTTATTAAACAGCTTAAGCTAATGAAAGATGCAAGTGAATTAGTAACTAAATTCAAAAAATACGAACCTCTTTTAAAAACATTTTTAGAAGAACACGATATAGAGGGTTAATAAAACAAATGGTAACAATTAAATCAGAAATTAAAACATCTGGTAATTCACTAATGAAGAATAAGCCTTGTGAGGTCTTAATTAAACCATCAAGAGGTGGGAAAATAAGGATTTTCTCAAATGGTGCTGATACTAGTTTTAATGCTGAAATTGACAACTTATATTCAACAGATCATTGTGTAACACTCTGTAGCAAAGATAAAAGAACGCTTTTGGGGGATTATAAGTACAAGGCTATGCTTTGTGAACACTTCATGGCAGCTTGTGCGATATGTAAAATCGATTCTATTGATGTTTATCTATCCGAAACAGAGTTCCCAATTTTTGACGGTAGTGCAAAAGTCTGGGTAGAACTGTTTAAGAATGCAGGTATTGATGGCGAAAATAAAGAATTGTACACAGTTTCAGAGCCAGTATATTATTTGAATGGTAAAACGAGTCTTGTTATATTACCTGATAATGAACTTACTATTTCGTATGCGGTAAATTATGATCATCCAGATTTAACTCGCCGTTGGGTAAGTTTAGATTTAAAAAATATTCAAGAAATAATAGAGGCTAGAACTTTTGGTTTTTACAAGGATTTGAAAAAATATCAAATGCTTGGTTTTGCCAAAGGTGTAACTATTGAAAATACTGTAGGTCTTAAAGACATTGGTTATACAACTGAACTACGCTCAACGCATGAGCCAATAAAACATAAGATTCTTGATTTATTAGGTGATTTATATTTAACTGGGGTTTCACCTCTAAATTTAAGAGCTCAAATTTTAGTTAAAGAGGCTGGACACGCTGTTCATTGTAAAGTTGCACAACAACTAAAAAGTAAATTAGTAAAAATATAAATGATAAAGGAGAGAATAATGACAGAAGAAATTTTAACTTTTGATACAATGCAAATTATGGAAATGATTCCTCACAGATATCCATTTTTGCTAGTTGATAGAATAACTGAATGTGTTGCGGGTAAATATGCTAAAGGGTACAAAAATATGACTATGAATGAAGAATTTTTCCAAGGTCATTTTCCTGGTAATCCAATTATGCCAGGTGTATTGCAACTTGAAGCTTTAGCTCAATGTTCAGCTCCTATAATTATGTGCTTGCCTGAGTATAGGGGAAAATTAACTTTATATGCAGGTGTTGATAATGTTAGATTTAAAAATATTGTAAGACCTGGTGATAAATTTGAAATGCATGTTGAATTAGTAAAAGCAAAAGGACCTATCTGTAAATGTCATGGTGTAGGTTCTGTTGACGGTAAAGTCTGTATTGAAGCTGACATGACTGTAGCTTTAAAGTAGTATTTTTAGAGGAGCTTCCTTGCGAGGCTCCTTAAAATATGTTAAAATTTCACTATTGAAAGAGGGACAATGGCTTCTATAATAATTGGTTCGGACCACGGCGGTTTTAAACTAAAGAATGAAATCATTAAACATTTACAGAAACTTGGTTATGAAGTTTCTGATTTGGGGTGTTATTCCCTTGAATCTTGTGATTATCCTGTTGTTGCTAAGGCGGTTGCCGAAAAGGTGCTAGAGGCAAATACAAAAGGTATCTTAGTCTGTGGTACTGGTATTGGTGTTTCTATTGTTGCAAATAGATATAAAGGTATTAGAGCCTCTCATTGTACGGATACGTTTACTGCAAGAATGACTAGAATGCACAATGATTCTAATATTTTATGTTTAGGTGAGAGAATAACCGGTGTAGGTTTAGCTCTAGATATTGTTGATATGTGGTTAAACACCGAATTTGAAGGTGGGCGCCACCAAAAACGAATTGAAATGTTTTAAAATGGAGATTTAATGACTAAAGATTTGACATCATACAAATTGGCTTGTGTAGTAGCAAGATTCTTAGATGAAAAAATTGCTAAAGATATTTCTATCTTAAATATAAGCAATGTGTCTTCTTTTGCGGATTATTTTGTTATTTGTTCTGCACAATCTAATACTCAGGTTAAAGCTTTAACCGAAAATTTGGCAGATAAGGTAAAACAAACTTTTTCTAGGTTACCACACGGCAAAGAAAATGATGCTAAGAATCGTTGGAATTTAATAGATTACGGCGATGTAGTTGTGCATATTTTACACCAAGAGGATAGAGAAGCTTATGCAATTGAAAAGTTTTGGAACCATGCATTTAGTATCCCTAAAGAAACTTGGTTAAAAGAGTCAGAAGAATTTTCAGAATATAAATAAAATTAAGATAGAGAGTTAATGTTATGGATAAGAAAGAATTAGAAAAAGCGATTGAAAAAACAGTTCTAAAAATGGCAATGGATCCTAAAAATACTGAACATTACCATGAATTGGCAAAGTACTATGCGATGGATAATCAGTATGAAAAAGTGATTTCTGTTTATGAAACTTTATTAACATTAGATCCAAAAGACATGCAGACTCTAATAAATTTAGGTAGTATTTGGTATTATGCCAAAGATTACAAAAAGGCGTTAAAATATTTTAATGAGGCTGTTTTGGTTAATCCTAGCAATTATCTTGTCTATTACAATATGGGTAACACATATGCTGAGTTGAAAAATTTTGCTAAAGCTTTACATTTCTACTCTAGAGCATTAGATTTTAATTCTGAAGATCCAGAAATCTATAATGCCATAGGTCTGTTATATCACGATTTTGAGGACTATGTTGAAGCAAGAGCTTACTATGAAAAGACTTTATCAATAGACCCTAATAATTTAGCAGCTTTGATTGATTTAGGAAATGTAAGTTATAAAATCTTCGATTATGAAAAAGCATTAGAATATTACAATAGAGTATTTACGATTGCTCCTGATAATAAAACAGTAGCATTATGCATAGCAAATACAATGGCAGTATTAAAAGATAAAAAGAAAGCTTATGAATTTTTTGATAGGGCACTAGAATTAGAGGGTGATAATTATAAAACATATATATGTTATGCAATTGCAAAATCAGACTATAATGATTACGATGACGCAATTGGGCTGTATAAAAAAGCAATTGAATTAAACCCTAAAGAAGTAAATGCATATATTTTATTGGGCAACTTATTTTCAAATCTGAAAAAGTATAAAGAAGCTGAAGAACAATACAGAGAAGCTCTAAAAATTAATAAATTAGATCCAAGTTTGTTTGTTTTAATAGCTAATACATATTTTATGAATAATGAAGTTGAACGTTCTATTTTCTCATATAGAGCAGCTGTTAATTTAAGACCCGAGAACGATGAGTATAAATTAGTATTCATACAGGTATTAGAGGATTATATCGCTGAAAGCAGAAAAGGGGATGTAGTTGCCAATTTCTAAGAAACCATATCCAATTGAACGCATATTAGCGGCAGGTACTTATCTTACAGCTGGTGGTGTAGGTTTTGTTTGGCTTATTATAGCCGCATTATCAAAAAAGACTGTAACTAAATTTTTGATGTACCATATAATGCAATCTATTTTTATATCTATTGCATTCTTTTTAATATCAATCTTAGGTAATTTAATTTATGTTATTTTATATAAAATACCGTTAATTAATGCTATACCGTATTTAATTAATATGCCATTATCACTCGTATTTAATTTATCATTAGTTCAGCTGTTTACAACCTCAATAATTTTGTATTTAGCTATAACATCTGGGTTGGGGTATTACAGTTATTTACCTTGGTTCTCTGATATTATAAAAGATAATACAGGTGTTTAAAGTACCATAGCTAAAATCATTAATAACATTGCGCCTATTTCCATAACGGTTGACATTCGTTGATTAAATTTTTGAGAATCGTACCTGCTTGATGATTTTTTTGCTTTATTAACACTATTTAATCGTTTTATTCTTGTATTTGTGTCTTCATTAGAAAACTCTGTACCAAATGTGCTATATTCTAATTGAGCTAATTGGTCATTAATATTATCTGGTATTTCTGGTGCGGCGCCAGTAACTCCTTGATAATCACCATAATTAACATAAGGTCTAGTATAATTTTCTTGACCATATATCCCAGTAAAACGGTTTCTATTCAGCCCACTTAAATCATTTTGAGTGAGAGAATTGCTGTTGTCATATCCGAAAACTTTTTCTCTTGCTAGCTGTTCTGGTAATACTTCGGCCTTAATTCTATCCATTCTTGTCGAATAATCTTCAACATCATAAATTTTATTAAAAAGCTTGCGTTCAATTGTAACTATTCTTGTATGGAAATCTCTGTTTTTATAAGTTTGATTAAATATTTTCTTTTCAATTTCATCCAAAATTGGATAGTTAACGGAGCTATCTGCAAGTTCTTCTTCTTGGTAAAAAGTATCTTCTGTGGGCTCTATTTCTTTTCCTATATTCTCTGAAATAATATCTGTTGTTATTTTTTTTATTCTATTATTAATATCACCACTTAATACTTTGCCATAAATAGATTTTTCTAGTCTCGTAATTCTATTAATTAATTCATCATTTATATAATCAAAACCGTATAATTCAGTTTCAATTTTTGAGATTTCTGCATTTTGTTTTATCGTTTGAGCAGGGAAAACAATTTGTGCAAAAGAAAAAATATAAACAAAAATCGATAAAGATATAATTACTTTTTTCATATAAAAAACACCTTGTGGTGTTTTTAATATAAATTTAAAAATGTAATAAATAATTACCAATAATAATTATAAATATTACTATACAAGTCAAAAATATTACTTGAAATGATTGTATAAATTTAAATCATTGTAGTCATTATATTTTTTATTATCGATTATTAAGTAAGCATCTTTGTATTTAGTAACTTTTCCAATAATATTAATATTATTCAGCGTTTTTGCAAATTCTTCTGGAACTGCAGCTACTAAATTGTAATCTTCTGCTCCAAACATTCCGCAAATTTTATTTGAATGTATTGTTACCTCGCTAGCTTTCGCTATTTGGAATAACGCATCAGCTAAGCCATCTGACGTATCCATCATTGCATATTCTTCTTGGATGTGGGTAGAAACATCTTCTGAAAATTTAACGTCAAGGATAGGCTCTAAATGAGCTCTTATTGCTGAGGAACTTTTCCTACCTGCTTGTAGTTCCGATAAACCCTTAGAACTCTCACCATAAATACCTTTTGTTATTATAACAAAGCCTTCTTTGGCATTTTTTCTTGAGGATATTTTTCTGCCTTCTGTTTTTCCAATAGCAGTTATTGATATAAAAATTTTATCTCCCCCAGTAATATCTCCGCCAATGACTTCTGCGCCAAACGCTCCTTTTTTTATTCCACAGTATAGCTCGCTAATAAAATCATTATTAACATATGATGGTAAAGAAAGCCCTACTGAGAGATATGCAGGTTTTGCACCTGAAGCAAGTACATCACTTATATTTACAGCGGCAGCTTTATAGCCAATTTGGAAAGGTGTAGCCCATTCTGTTTTAAAGTGTACATCTTCTATAAAATTATCTTGTGTAATGACGATTCCCAGCTCTTTTAAATAGGCACAATCATCACCTATAAAGGAGTTGTCGGTTTGTTCTTTAATTATTTTTATAAAATCGTGTTCTTTCATAATCAAATTTAAAAAGCGGTGATATTAACTTACACCGCTTTTTTATTTTAATTTTCTTGTCTTTTTAATGTAGGGAATGCAATTACGTCTCTAATTGTTTGAGAATTAGTAAGTAACATTGCTAACCTATCTATACCCATACCCATACCACCAGTTGGTGCTAAACCGTATTCTAGAGCTGTAATATAATCTTCATCAATTTCCATAGCTTCTTCGTCACCGTTAGCTTTAGCTAATGCTTGAGCTTCAAACCTATGTCTTTGATCAATTGGATCTGTTAATTCAGAGAATGCGTTAGCGATTTCCCAACCATTAACACGAGTTTCAAAACGTTCTGTTAATCTATCGTTATCTCTATGAACTTTTGCTAACGGTGAAACTTCACGAGGGTAATCAATAATATGAACAGGTTGTATCATATGAGGTTCAACCTTTTCTTCAAATACAGCTTCGATTATTTGTCCCCAGTTCATTTCTTCATCAACTTCTACATGTAAAGTTTTAGCAGTATCAAAGGCTTCTTTTGCAGTAAAGAATTCACCAAAATCGACACCTGTATATTCTTTAATTGCACCAATCATAGTTTTTCTATCCCAAGGTGGAGTTAAATCAATTTCGTGCTCACCATATTGAATTTTTGTTGTACCAAGAACTTCTTGAGCTACATAAGCAACCATATTTTCAGTTAATGACATCATTTCATTGTAGTCAACGTAAGATTGGTAAAGCTCAATCATAGTAAATTCTGGGTTGTGACGCGTATCAATGCCTTCGTTACGGAAGCATCTTGATAGCTCGAAAATTTTGTCGTGTAAACCACCTACCATAAGTCTTTTTAAGTGTAACTCAGGTGCAATTCTTAATGTCAAATCCATATCAAGAGCGTTGTGGTGTGTCATAAAAGGTCTAGCGTTAGCACCAGAAGCTTGAGTGTGTAACATTGGAGTTTCAACTTCAATAAACCCTTGATTGTATAGGTATTCACGAACTTTTTGAATTATTAAACTTCTTTTTCTTAAAGTGTCTCTAGTACTTTCGTTAACAATTAAATCAAGATATCTTTGTCTGTATTTAGTTTCAGTATCAGACATTGTATGGTGAGATTTTAATTGTTCTAATTTTTCTTCACTAATTTGTTTATTTGGTAATGGAAGAAGTGATTTAGAAAGGATTTTAAAGCTTGTAGCTTTTATTGATAATTCTCCACGAGGAGTTCTTCTGATTGTACCTGTGAAACCTAAAATATCACCGATATCAACTAGTTTAAGAGTTTTAATTTCTTCTTCAGGGATATTTTCTTTGTGTGAGAAAATTTGGATTTTTCCAGTAACATCCATTAAATCAATAAACATACCGCTGTTGCGAATAGCCATAACACGGCCAGCTACTGAATATTGATCCTCTGTTTCTACTCCAGCTTCTAAATTTTTATATTTATCTTGTAAATCAGCAGCATTAGCGTCCTTATTAAATACATAAGGGTATGGATTAATACCTTTGTCCGCTAATTCTGTAAGTTTTTGGATTCTAGTTTGTCTAATGGTATCTCTTGCTGAGATAGGTTCTTTTGTCATTTGTTCTGTCATTTATATTTCCTCTTAAATTAATTCCCACTTATTAATATCGTAACACAAACATAAATAGGTTAATACTTCATATAGCTTAATAAATAGATTTACAACTCCATAAATTTTTGATATAATTTTCCTGTGAATAGTTTCTTAAAAAAGAACGGTTTCAATACCCCGTTCTTTTTTGCTTATTAAGGATAGGTTTAATATGAAACAGGAAATTAATAGACATGAAATTTTAGAAAAAATAACACCAGTAATTGAAAATACTGCTGTTCGTTATAATCTTGTGCCTATAGAGATTGAGTTTGTGAAAGAAAATCACAGGTGGTTTTTAAGAATATATTTGTATTCATATGATCACGATATTAATCTAGATGACTGTGAAAATGTTACAAGAAGCCTAAATGATTTCTTAGATGAACTTATACCTGTAAAATACTATTTAGAAGTATCTTCACCAGGACTTGAACGTAAATTTAAATCAGATAAAGAATTCGTGATATTTAAAGGCAGAAGAGTGAGTATTAAACTAAAAACTCCATTAGAAGGAGAAACTGAACGTATATTTAAAGGTGAAATAATTGATTGGGACGACAACGAAGGATTAACTTTCTTACGTTTTGAAGACGGAGAAGAACTTCAAATCCCTAAATCAAATATACAGTCTGCAAAATTATATATTGATTAATAAAAGGAGATAAACATGATCAAAATTGGTACAGCATTATTTGAAGCTTGTGAAGAGCTTGAAAGAGAACGTGGTATTTCTAAAGAAGTATTAATTGCTTCTCTTTGTGACGCAATGGTAGCAGCTTATAAAAAACACATGCACGTTAAAGAGGCTGCTAATATAGAGGCAATTCTCGATGAACAAACTGGTGAAATCGGCGTATTTTCGACAAAGGTTGTTGTGAAAACTGTTGAAGATCCAGATTTACAAATTTCTTTAGAAGAAGCTCAAGAAATCGATGATGAAGTTGAAGTAGATGACGAAGTTAAAATTGAAGTAACTCCAGACCAATTCGGCAGGATTGCTGCTCAGTCTGCAAAACAAGTTATTACTCAAAGAATCAGAGATGCTGAAAGAAATAATATTCTAAACGAATTCTTAGAAAAGAAAGGTACTTTAACAACAGGTATTATTCAAAGAGTTGAAAACCGTAATGTTATCGTTAACATTGGTAAAACTGATGCTATTATGCCTCAAAGAGAACAAATCCCTAGAGAATACTACAAACCGGGTAACAGAATCAGGGTATTTGTTCTTAATGTTAAAGAAACAAATAGATTACCACAAGTTATTGTATCTCATGCTCACGCTGAAATCGTTAGAGAATTATTCGAACTTGAAGTTCCTGAAATTGAAGACGGAATTGTTGAAATTAAATCAATTTCTCGTGAAGCTGGATTTAGAACAAAAATCGCAGTTTGGTCAAATGACCCTGAAGTTGATTCCGTAGGAGCTTGTATTGGACCTCGTGGTTCAAGAATCCAAACAATTGTTGGTGAATTGAAAAATGAAAAAATTGATATTGTGAGATGGTCTCCAGATCCAGTTGAATATATTGTTAACGCAATTTCTCCAGCGAGGGTTGTTTCAGTTGATATTATGACTGATGATGAAGAAACTAAAGATGCATTAGTTGTTGTTCCTGATGATCAATTGTCATTAGCAATTGGTAGAGAAGGTCAAAACGTAAGACTAGCTCACAGATTAACAGGCTGGAAAATTGATATTAAATCAGTTTCACAAATGGAAGATGAAGAAGCTTCTAGAGTTTCTAACTATGATTACGCAGACGAAGAAATTGAAGAACGTGCTGTAGATTCAGATGAAATTCAGGAAGAAATTGAAGAAGAAATGAATCAGCAAGCTTATGATGAAGAAGATATTGTTGCTGAAGAAGCTGAAGAGGAAACTTCTGAAGAAGAATAAATTCTTAAAATAAAATAGAATTTAAAAGAGATCTTTTATAAGGTCTCTTTTTTTTTGTAAATAAATGTAACAATCTACTACAAAACGTTAAAGTTTTGTCCAAAAGTAGCCGTAAACCATGTCAAAGGGACAAACAAAGGACAGAAACCATGGGAATGGCGGCATCACAAGCGCGCTTGTTGTCAATAACAG
>SUTX01000006.1:0-37957 GCA_015152465.1 Cyanobacteria bacterium SIG31
AGTAATTAAAGAACGTTTTTCAATTAAGTAATTTTATTCTGTCTTTATTGCTAAAAATTTCTCACAAAAACTTCCATCTTAAAGGGCTTGAGCTTGGTTGATATTTTTTACATTTAAATTTGAAAAACTGTTTTAAATTCCCTGAAACGAGTAGGAAGTTGCGTTCCACATTAAATGGCGCTTAACTCCGATTTAAACGGAAGGTAAACACTTCCCCTTAAAATTAGAATGCCCCTTAAAAGTAATTGTTTTCAGCGTGAGGTAATTTATTTGTCCTATGCCTCAAAGGTAAATATATTTTATGTTTTAGGGAGTTTAAAGAAAATAAAAACGGACAACCCTCGGATGAAAATCGGACAAAATGGACATGTAACTCTTAAAATTGGGGAAGTGCCTCTGTGTTTGACGTGTTGGCGGCTCACGCCCTCTTTTAATTACTTAAATTACCTTTAATTGTCCGTTGTTGTTTATAATTTGTAATAGGGTCGTTAATATACATTTCATACACTGTTTCGCCATCTTTTGTGTATTTAGTTACAGATATATCACCGTCATCTGCTAGGACATATTGACCGTCGACTAATTTGTATTTTTCTTCAGAACTTTCCCAGTCACTAATATCTGCAAGTTTAATAAGCTCAGTTGATTTGCCCTCTATGTTTAAGCCTTGTATTTGGTCTAAATATTTTGCGTTACCTGGCAATTTTCTTTCTTGCTCATTTGCCATTATTTTAGCAATTCTTGCATTTTTAGCTTCGTATATTATTGCGTCATAATCTTTATTATTAGTAAGTTTTATTGCATAAATAGTATCTAATGTTGCATCGGGATTATCAATTATTTTAATAATTTGATCAACATCTGCTCTAAGCTCGTTCGCATTTGCTGCTAGCGATTTTAGCAATTCTGCATCTTTTGTTGTTGAATAACTACCAAAAAGAGCTTTTAATTCATCATTTTTGTCGGTAGCTTTTGCTTTTTCTAAATCAAGCATAAATTTATTCAACTCTTCAGGACTATTTGCGTTTAATGTCAAATTAGTTCCAGATTTTAATTCAAAGTCAGCTTTCCAATAAGATTTACCGTCCTTGTCTGTTATCATAGTTTTTTCAAAGACTTTTTCTTTTGCTGGAGTCGTTACTTCACCTTTCTCATCCGTAACTTCAGCTTGAGCTTCAGCGGCTTCAATTTTTGCGCCAACTTTACCCGCAATCAATTGTTCTTGTAAGTTTTTACGAAGTTTTTGTTCCTCGAGAGTAATAGTTGAGTTTTCATATTTAGCCTTTAGTTGAGCATACACTTGACCTAATGCGATTTGTGCATCAGGATTATTCTCAATGAGCGCTTGAAGATTACCGGTTTCATTTCCGTCTTTAGCCAACATTGTATTTATAATCTCAGCATCTGCTGTTTTTATTAATGCGACATGTTTTGACTTGACATAATCTACACCTTGTGTATCAGGGTCCAAATTGCCAAAGACATATTTCAATGCACTAGTTGTACCAACATCTTGAACTGTATTGAGAGCATCTTGTAGTCTTTTTGCTGCTTCTTCAGCTGTTTCACCCTCTACTGGTGTTGAAAAACTTGCTATTGCATCATCTAGCTTCTCAGCTTTTGCATTCATTTCTTCTTGTGTACTTGCTTCAAAAGTTATATTATTTTGGTTATACACATATTTTGTCTCTTTGTTGTCACCCTCACCTTTAAAATATGCTTTAACTCCATTAACAAGACCCTCAATAGTTTCTTCTAGCCAGCCTTTTGTTTCAGGGTCAGGTTTTACTGTGATTTTTTCTTCCCCTTCTTTATAAGTTATTTCAGGCACAGTTACCCCATCAACAGTTTTGGCAGGGGCTTTAGCTCCACCTTTAGCTTTATTACCTTGCGGTGCAGGGGTAGTTACAGGGGCTTTAGCTCCGTCATTACCTCGCTGTGCTGGGGTAGCTACAGGATCTTTTGCTACACCCTCAGGTGCTTGCTCATTATCCAAGTTTTTTAATCTTATTACTGTATCAACACAAAGATTATTTATATCTCTTATTACATCCTTATTAGCAGCCACAATCTCGGCCATTCTTTTTTCAATCTCAGGTGTTTTAGGATTTCCGCCCAAATCTCTTTTAGCAATCTTATATAATGTATCACCATATTTGACTGAATATTTTTTCTCAAAAGCTAACTTGTCTGCTTCTACAGCTTTTGCCTGTTCTTGTATTCTTTTGTTGTAAGGGTCCTCTACTTTAACAGTTTTTTGTACTGCAGGTTTTTGTTCAACTTTTTGCTCTTTTGGTTCATTAGCTTTAGTTTGTTTGCCATTTTCAGCAGCATTTGCTCCTTTTTTTTCGTCTTTTTCTTCTTCTACTTTATTAGCATGTTTTATACCTTGATTAGCACCAGTGTTAGCTGCTGGTACCTTTGGAGCTTCCGTTTTCACCAATTCATCAACAAGTTTTCTACCTACGTCTTTAGTTTTTATACGTTTGCCTTTTGCATTAGCTTTTGCCTTAGCTTTTGCATCGTTATATAATTCAGCCGCTTTATTTACTTTGGCATTATCATCATTTCCAGTTCCCCAAACTGTGTTGAGATTCTGTATTGCCTGAATTTCTTTTTCACTAAGCTTCCTATTACCATCTGATTTCGCAATAGCTTTAATAGTTTTTTTTGTCACTTTATCTGCATCTTTAGGAATTTCTACTTTTTTACCTTCAGTAAAAGTATACTTTTTCCCAAAAAAGCTAAATTCAACTTTGTTTTCATTTCCTGACATTTGTCCACTCCTTCAGTATTACACATGAATATAGACGGCACATTTGTGGAAAAACTTTAGTTTTTCCACAAGAATTGTTACAATTCTTCACATTACAATTCTCCACCCTTGTTTGGGGGTGGCTGGGGTGGGGAGACGGTCGTCACCATGAACAAAGTGAAGAGTCTCTAAAACTGTAAAGATAAAAGAGATTCTTCAAACCTCGAGCATGGAATGACAAAATAACTTTACAGTGAAATATGTAAATGTTAATATCAATGTATGTTAAATATATACATTACATCAGCTAATCACAAAGATGGAAAAAGTTTCTTAAGCGCAGGTATAGCTACGACTATGCAAAGTCTTGGCTACTCAACAAGCGTATACAAACCTGTTCAAACAGGCGGACTTGAGATTAATGGTTTTATGCAATCCCCAGACTTAACTTTTATAAAGTCACTTGATCCATATATAAATACACATTTTTCGTATTTGTATAAAACTAAAGCGGAGCCATTAATAGCTTCTGAGCTAGAAAACAACCCGATAAGTGCAGAGCTTATTATAAATGATTATAAAAAAATCTCTGCTCAATCAGATTGTACAATTCTTGATGCTGATAATGGTATTATGAGCCCATTATCTGTTTCTTTGCAAAATATAGATATAATAAAATTTCTTCAAATTCCTATTTTGGTTACGGTATCTCCTAGCGAAAATGCCATAAATTCAACATTATTAACCATTAACAATGCATTGGAAAAAGGTATCGATGTAAGAGGAGTTGTAATTAATAACATACAAGAAGATTGTCCTAAAACTTTGCTGACTTCAATAACCAGAGTCATTGAAGAATACTCAAGCGTAAAGATTTTAGGTCTTTTACCTCATTTAAACGGGAAAATATCGCCAGAAGATTTAATAACTGCAATTCTCAACGGAATAGATATTGAAAGCGTATTCAAAGTTAAAATAGAGAAATTGGATTTTAGCTAATGATAATAACAGGGGGAAAATATAAAGGGAGAAAAATCCAAGCTCCTGATGAGAAAATTACCCGTCCGACTTTGTCAAAAGTAAGACAGGGAGTTTTTAATACTCTTTTTTCTATGATTGGTGATTTTAGTGGCAAGTCTTTCTTAGACTTATTTGGAGGCTCTGGTGTTATGGGGCTGGAAGCGCTCTCTAGAGATTTTGATGAAGTATATGTTTTTGAAAAAAATCCAAAAGTTGGACAGGTTTTAAAACAGAATTATTCCAAGCTGGGTTTAAGTCCTAATTTAAAAATCGGTGATAGCTTAAAACTTTTAGAAAAATTAGACAGAAAATTTGACGTAATATACATTGACCCACCTTATTATAGTGGTGTTTATGAAGAAGTGTTTGAGCTGTTGGTCAATTATGTTCAGCCTACAACTATAATTATAGCCGAACACTCCGACCTGCTTGAGATTAAAGATTTTAATTTAATTAAAGAAAAAAACTATGGTGGGAAATTGGTTTCTTTTTTTACATTACAATAAACTTGTAGTAAGAAATTTACCCCCCTAATTTACCCCCTAATTTACCCTCCCCCTCTTGATATTTACCCATGTTTATCGTACACTATTCAAGTTAAAAGTATAGTTTTTAAGGGGAGAAATATGAATAGAGTTCTTTTATGTATAATGGACGGTTGGGGAATTTCAAAAGGTTCTGAAAAATATGATGCAACAAAACTTGCAGAGCCCGTAAATGTTCCACGTCTTATGAAAGAAGAAGTATCAACAAGAATCCATGCTGACGGTATGCATGTTGGACTTCCAGAAGGTCAAATGGGGAATAGTGAAGTCGGTCACTTAAACTTAGGTGCTGGTAGAATTGTTTACCAAGATTTATCAAAAATTAATAAAGCGATTAAAGACGGTGATTTCTTCACTAACGAAAAATTCTTAGAAGCAATTGCACACGCTAAAAAGAATAACTCAGCTTTACATATTTATGGATTAGTATCAACAGGCGGTGTTCACTCATCTTTAGACCACTTATTAGCATTAATTCAGCTTGCTGCTAAAGAGGGGCTTACAAAAGTTTATGTTCACGCTTTTCTTGACGGTCGTGACACACCACCTGCAAGTGCTTGTGAATATTTAGAAGTTGTAGAAAAAGAATTAGCGAAATTCAATCTTCCTCCAGTAGCTTCTGTAATCGGCAGATACTATATTATGGATAGAGACAACCGTTGGGATAGAGTCGAAAAGGGATATAACTGCTTGCTATTAGGCGAGGGTGAAAAAGCTGAATCAGCTTGTGCGGGTGTTAAGGCGTCTTATGAGAAAGGCGAAACTGATGAATTCGTTCTTCCAACTGTAATTGGTGGAGAAGAGTCAAGAATTCATGATAACGATGCGATTATTTTCTTCAACTATCGTCCTGATAGAGCTAGAGAAATCACTAAAGCAATTAATTTCGCTGATTTTGACGGATTTGAAAGAAAAAAAGTACTTAAAAATATTTACTATTGCACAATGACAAGTTACGAAGCTACTTTCACATTCCCAGTAGCATTTCCTAAAACACAATTAACAAACATTTTAGGTGATGTTTTGGAAGCTAATGGCGTAAACCAATTCAGAACAGCTGAGACGGAAAAATATGCTCACGTTACATTCTTCTTTAATGGTGGTATTGATGAGCCAAAACCACATGAAACAAGAGTTTTAGTAGCTTCTCCAAAAGTTGCGACTTATGATATGCAACCAGAAATGAGTGCACCAGAAGTTTGTGAAAAAGTTCTTGGTGCTATTGAAAACAAAGACTATGGTTTTATTCTAGTAAACTTCGCAAATCCTGATATGGTTGGCCATACAGGTGATATTCCAGCCGCTACTAAAGCTTGTAAAGTTGTAGATGAATGTGTTGGAAAAATTGCTGATAAATGTAAAGAATACGGCATAACAATGCTTCTTACCGCTGATCACGGTAACGCTGAGACAATGGTTGACGAGGAAACTAACAAACCTCAAACAGCACATACAACAAACGAAGTCCCTTTTGTTGTTATAAATGGTCCTAAGGGGTTAGAACTTAAGGAAGACGGTGCTCTTTGTAACGTTGCTCCTACAGTTCTTCAACTTATGGAAATTGAACAGCCTAAGGAAATGGATTGCGAAAGTTTGATTAAATAGTTAACGGGTGGACACCTCACCCCAGCCCTCTCGGGGTAAATAATTTCAGCTAGAATTATTTGAACAAGCTAGAAAGAATATTCAAAAGGAGAGGGGGAAGGTAGTTTATGACAGACGAAACAAAAGCTTTGGATATCGATTTATCACTAAAAAAGAACAACGTTGATGAATTTTTCTTCAACTTGAGCGAGAATCCAAATGGGTTTAAGAACAAAGATTTTCGCTATACGTTGAGCTTGATTTATCAGCTTGTTGAAGATGAATTTGAGGGGATTTTTTTATCTCCAAATTCTCCAGTTAGAAATACTGATTTTTATTTGATAAATCGTGGGGGAAAATTATCTTTCTTTGTGACACCTACAAATAATTTCCAATTCTATTTAAAATCTAAAGGCTCAATGTTTAGATTTACCTCTAAAGAGTTGAACGGTAAAATCGGTTATGAAATGCCGCTAGATTTGGTGTTAGACTATTTTGGTGGTTTTGGTGAACTTGTAGATTTTGCTTCTCTCACACAAAGCTTTGCATATTTTAACAAGCTTACCCACTTTGCGATGAAGCTTATCGAAAAGCTTTATTTTGTGCCGACAGTAAGACGTAAAAAAACTAGTGTTGGTGATATGTTCAGAATTGTATATGAACCAATCGTATCAAACAAAGAATCTGCACGAATCATAAACGAGCTTGAAAAAAATCTCCCTAAAGATTTGTTTATTGAGGGTGAAAAGCCAAAAGACTTTGTAGAAAACTTTATTAGAGAATACTTAAACTATCTTATATACAAATTCTTAGGTATAAAAGCTTATAGATTCAAGGATATTAAATCTGGTCATTATATGCTCAAAGACCTTGAACAACGTTCTCTGATGAAAGGTAAAGATCTAGCAGAAAACTTTGCACAATGGTTTGATGAATTGTATTTAGGCAAATATGATTTAATCCCGTTCTTTAAAGTTAATAAGCTTACGGATGAGAAATTTGAATTAAAAGTTCATATTAAAAACAGGAATAACAATGAGACAATTCTAATCGACCAGCTTTATAGCGAAGAAAAAATCTGGGATTTAGATACAGAAGATATTGGAAAAATTGTTGAAAAACAGCTCAATTATGCACTTCGCTATATGCCAGAGTTAGAAACTCTTTTTGAAGACGAAGAAAAATTAGCGTTAGAATTAAATCTAAATGAAGTCTATAAAATTATTGCACAGACTGCTTATTATTTACAAAAAGCACAAATTGAAGTTATATTACCTGACGAATTAACAAATATCATTGTTCCAAGAGCTTCAATTAACGCAAAGGTGAAAGCTTCTAGAAGCGATGATTTGATGGATATCTTTAATACTGTATCCACTAGTGCAATCTCTTTAGATGATATTTTAGATTTCTCATACGAAGTTGCTTTAGGCGATGAAAAGATTTCTTTAGAAGAATTTAACAAGCTTATTGAAGAATCTAATGACGGATTGATTCAATATAATGGCAAATACATTGTTGTTGATAAAACTGAAGGTAAAAAACTTTACGAGCAAATCGCTAACGCTAATCATAAGAAAATGACTCGATTAGAGCTTATTCACGCTTCTATGTCTGGTCAATTGCAAAATTATGATTTCAATTATGATGATGCTTACGCAAATGTTATTAAAGATTTTGCAAAACCAGTTGAAGTAGAAAACCCTGCTGATTTAAAGGGTGAGCTTAGACCTTATCAGCTAACTGGCTTAAAATGGCTTTGGACAAACATTTCTAAAGGTTTTGGCTGCTGTATGGCTGATGATATGGGGTTAGGTAAAACTATTCAAGTTATAAGTTTGATTCTCAAGTTAAAAGAAGAAAAGAAACTAAAACAACCTGTTTTAGTTGTTTGTCCAACAACTCTTATGGGTAACTGGATGAAAGAATTACAAATGTTTGCGCCGAGTCTAAAAGTAAAAACTTACCATGGACTTGATAGGAAACTTGATACTAACGTGGATGTAATTCTTACTACTTATGCCATTATGAGAATTGATGTTGAAGAAATGAAAAACCACACTTGGGGAATGATAGTTGTAGACGAAGCTCAAAATATTAAAAATCCTGATACTGCGCAAACTCTTGCTATTAAGACTTTAAAATCAGATATCAAAATTGCGATGACTGGTACTCCTGTTGAAAACAGGCTAACAGAGCTTTGGAGTATTTTTGATTTTATTAATAGAGGCTATTTGGGTTCACTAAAAGAATTCCAAAAAAGCTACGCTGTACCTATTGAAAGGTTCAAGGAAAAAACTCGTGCATCAAAGCTTAAATTATCAGTTTCTCCTTTTGTTTTAAGACGTTTGAAGACTGATAAAAATGTTATTTCAGACTTGCCAGAAAAAATGGTGCTTAATGATTATTGCTACCTTGCAAAATCACAAGCTGTATTATACGAAAAAACGCTTAATGAGATGATGGAAAAGATAAGTGGATTCACGGGTGTAAATAGGAGAGGAAACATTTTTAAGTTAATTACAGCTCTGAAACAAATTTGTAACCATCCTTATCAATTCCTTAAATCAGGAGGAACTTCAAAAGAGCTTTCAGGTAAAGCTGAAAAATGCGTGGATTTAGTTAATAACATAATTGAAAATGGTGAAAAAACTCTTATCTTTACACAATACAAAGAAATGGGCGATTTATTAACTAAAATTATTGCAGAAGAATGTAGCACAGAACCGTCATTCTTTCACGGATCACTTACAGTTCCACAACGTGAAGCTTTGATTGAAGATTTCCAAAATAATCCAGATAGAAAGGTTATGATTCTTTCACTTAAAGCTGGTGGTACAGGTTTGAACTTGACGAGTGCAACTAATGTTATTCACTATGACTTGTGGTGGAACCCAGCTGTAGAAGACCAAGCTACTGACCGTACTTATCGTATCGGACAAGATAAAAATGTAATGGTGCATAGAATGATTACTCTAGGTACATTCGAAGAAAAAATTGATGAGATGCTTAAGTCTAAAAAAGAGCTTGCTGATCTTGCAGTCTACGAAGGCGAAAAGATTATTACAGAGCTAAGCGACGAAGAAATCTACGAAATATTTTCGCTTACCGCAGGCTAGGTCTAAGGGATAAATATAACTATATGCCAAAAATATCTGTAGAAAAAACATTAAAGCTAATACCATCTTTGTTTGAAATTAATTTAAACAATGATAAATCGGGTACGCTTATTTTTGAGAAACTTTCTCAAATTATTGATTTTGATGAAGCTTTTATTTATTTCCTTAATCCTGAGAGTTTACAGTTAAAATACAGTTTTAAAGAACATAAAAACTACAAAGCAAACTCTATTTTTGAAATGTCTGCAGGACTAAAAAAACAGATGTTTTCAAAAGAGGGGCAAATTTTATTGCCTGATTGTGAATTTATAAAAACAGTAGGCTTAGCTGAATTAAAGAAAAAATCGTATATTTTGGCTAAGATTTCTGTAAAATCAACAGTCTTTGGCGTTATTCTTCTTGCAAAAAAAGAACATAACTTCTACACAGAAGAAGATTTAACCATTTTAGATGCTTGTGGAAGTATTTTATCTTATATTTTAAAAGATTTAGAGCTATCTAATGTTTTTAAGATTCAGCTAAAAGCCCTTAAAGATGGGATTATCGAAAAGCAAGAAGCATATAAGACAATAAAAGAACAAAATGAAAGAATTTTAGAAGCAGATAAGGTTAAGAACGAATTTTTAGCAAATATATCACATGAGTTAAGAACTCCACTAAACTCAATACTCGGTTTTGCAGATATTTTAACCACTCAAATTTATGGAGATTTAAACTCAAAACAGATAGAATACATTAACGATATTAAAGTTTCAGGAACGCATCTTTTAGGAATGATTAATGAAATTCTTGATATGTCTAAAATAGAAGCTCATGCAATGAAGATTGTGAAAAGCACATTCCCAATTAGTCGTGCTTTGACAGAGGTATGCAATATTCTTTTACCTCTTGCACAAAAAAAGAATGTCCATATAAACGCTGCTATGGCTTATGATTTTGATGTGTTTGCAGATTATCAAAAGGTTCAACAAATTTTGTATAACTTGGTGAGCAACGCTATTAAATATTCACCTGAAAATGATGAAATAGAAATTGTTGTTGCGCAAGCTGGTGATAAGTTCCAGATAGCTGTCCACGATAATGGCATTGGTATTGATCCAAAATATCATGGTAAAATCTTTGCTAAATTTGTTCAACTTGATAGTGCATATACTAAAAAAGAAAGTTCTACCGGTTTAGGCTTAACTATTACAAAAGAACTTGTTGAGCTTCACGGAGGCAAAATTTCTTTAATAAGCGAGGTTAATAACGGCTCTACATTTATCGTGGAAATACCGCTTTAAAAAGAACTTTTGTTAACTATTTACCCCTTCTAGCATAACAACAGCATTAGCTTCAATGGCTTTACTTTCGCCAACAGCATCAAGTTTTTCTTTTGTTTTAGCTTTTATTGAAATATCTACAGGTTCAAGTCCCATTAAAGATGCTAAAGCTTCTTTCATTTTTGGAATATATGGCATCATTTTAGGGTTCTGAGCAATTATATTTGAATCAATATTATTTATTTTATATCCTGCACTCTTAATTTTGTCATAGACATGACGTAGCAAAATCATACTATCAGCATCTTTATATTTAGGATCTGTATCTGGAAATAGCGTCCCGATATCATCAAGTGCTAGCGCTCCAAGTAAGGCATCAATGATCGCATGTACTAAAACATCCGCATCCGAATGCCCCAGCAAACCTTTTTCGTGAGTAATTCTCACTCCTCCGATTATAAGTTCCCTGCCCTCAACGAGGCGGTGAATATCGTATCCTAAACCGATTCTGTATTTTTGCTTAGCCATTTTTAAGCTCCTTAATATTCTATATTATAAAACTAAAAGAAGATTTTACATAATTTTTATTATTTCTTAATTAATTTAAAACATTGGTATTGATAATAAATATTATTTAAAGTGCATTGAGATTTTTGTTTTCGCAGATGATATAATATACTAACAAAGTGTTAATTGGAGGATCTTTTATGTCACTACAGAAAATATTACCAATTGCAAGAAAAATGGGTGAGGAAAATTTTTTAGCTTACAAACAATATATAAAAGCTGTTAAAGCTGGAAAAGATGCTAATTTAACTATGAATCTTAAAAATACTACAATTATTGATACACTTAGTTTTACGGTAAGGGATGGACAAAAAGCTGATATTGATGGCTTTAGAAATTTATTAAGAGAAATACATAAAAAATATTTTCCTAGAGCTGGTTCTAGTGAAACTACAAAAATAGTAAAACTGGAACATCACATTCTTGATAGTGATAATAAAACAACACTTCTAAAAACAAATACTACAGATAATAATGGGGTTATTGGTTCTGCTGAATACTCTTTTACTAAACTTGGTCAAAAGTTAATCGCTAATGGATATAGTTTTTGCGAAGATTTCAGTATAAATTTCTTCGGGATATTTAAATTGAAAAATAATGATATGAAAAATATTCAGAATGCAACTATAAAATTACCAAAAAGTAGCAAAATTGAAGATTGTGGAGATAAAGTGAAACTTACATTGGAAGCTCTAGCTACACCAGAAGTTCCTGCATTGGAAGCAAATGCTTTTATCTCAAAAGAAAAGTTTGAAAGTATCTTTGGTGGAGAATTAGAGCAAATGCTACCTGATATGATTGAAAAATCTGGAATGAAATTTTTATAAAGCAGGTTATTATTAATAAAATATTAGCAAAAAGTTTTTTTATAGGTTTTTAAAATTGAAGAAAGAGGAATCCTTTGAATATTCAATCTATAAAACCTATAAATATTATTAATAGCACAGCAGCAATAAAACCAAAGAGGTCGCCAAATTTCAGAGGACGTTTGACGAATGCTTCAATGGATGCTTTTATAAGCTCTCATGAAAGTCTTGTCAAAAGTGCTATGGCAAAACTAAATAAGATAAATATTGCAGAATATAAAAGTTTAACTCCAGCAGAAAAACAAGCGTTAAGAAGAGAAGTTTCTGCTATTACAAACTTGAATACTAAAGTGGAGATTTTAACTGAGGATATTAAGCTTCATCAATATGCGGCAGAAAGTATTAGACAAGCTTTTGATAAGGAGTTTGGAAAAGGTAAATATGTTGTAATATCTATTGGACGTTCATTATCATCTATAAGTAAACTTTTAGGAGCTAAAATAGGTGAAGATAATGTAAAAAATATTCCGCTTTCAAATCTATCAAATATAAATCCAAATGGTACTGAGCAATTTGATATTTGGGCTAAAAAATACTGTGACCCTCAATTATATAAGTTATATTTAGATTCTATAGGTTTAAGTAAAGAAAAAATAGAAAACTCCGGTAAAGAATATATAATTTTAGACTATGCTTTTTCTGGTAGGTCCCTTAAAAATGCTTATAAGATATTAACTTCAGATTATTTTTGGGGTAATAAAAAGCGTAATATAACAACAGTTTCAATCCAAGAGGTACTTCCTAAAACTTATAAAAAAGAGAATAGTATTCTTGCCTTAGATCTTCAAGGTAGTGGATTTAAGTGCTATTCTTTTGTAAATAAAATTCAAGATAGAAATTCTTTTAATATTAACAAAGCAACTGACTATAATTTGTATTGTAATGAAAAACAAAAAGAAATTCATAAGTTATTTGGGTTTGGTTTATTAGATAGTGAATTTGAAACAAATGGAGCAAGGCCATATAAGGAAATAGACTTTGGTATGATGTTAGCAAATTCTTTCCCTGGTCAAAATAAAAGATTCTGGTGCGATGAAAAGCAACAGTTTGATAAAGATTTTTTTGAAGATTTTTATGAGCTAGACAAGGCACTTAAAAGAAATCCAAATAGTTTAGAGCTCAAGCTCTTAAAAAATGAATTAGAAAATCTAGACTCATATATTAAATATTATGTAGATTTGAAACAACGAATAAAAGTAGCTGTTTTCAAAAATTCATAAATATTAAACTTTACCAATAAATTTGATATTATAATCGCTTACTAGTTCTTCATTAGCAAGAACTGTTAGATTAGGTACAAATTCTGACAAAATAACAAAGCACATATGTCTTATGTCTATTGGAGCTACAAGAATAGGTGAATTTAACTTTTTAGTTTTAATTAGTTTGTTAATTTTTCCTGCAATTTCCTGAACGTCACAAGCTTCTATTCTTATAATATTTTCATTTTCATCTGACTCAAAAAAGCTATCAATTTTTTCTATTGTTTCATCAGAAAATTCAATCACTTTTAGCTCTGAATCATTAGTTAGGTCTTTTAGTATTTGCTTAGAAAAAGCTAATCGGACTTTGTCTAATAAATCTTCTTTTGTTGGTTCATTTGCATAATCATTAATTTTTTCAAACAAATAAATAATATTCTTAATTGAAACTTTTTCTCTTATTAAACATGTTAATAAATATTTTAAATCAGCAGGTGTAATAAACTCAGGTATAATATTATCTACTAAGAATGAGTTGTTATCTAAGACGATTTCAATATATTTATTAATATCATTATAATCCATTATGTCTGAAACTTCTTTTATTGATATATGTTCGATTGCCTTTCCGATATATTCAACAGCTGTAAGCCCTGTTGCCCAAAAATCTTTTGTTTTATCTTCGCTAATCCATAGGAGTTTTTTACCGGTTATGTCATCGACAGATACAATATCAGTGTCTTGAGGTTTATATCCTTTTAATTCATCTTTATAATAAGCAACATATCCTGAGAATACCAGCCCTCTAAATACTTCTACGTCATGAATTTTTATAGAGAATTCGTTTTGACCTAATTCGTCATTATTATGAAAATGAATATGGGGGATAACATAACCTAGCTTATCAGTTAGCTTTTGCCTTATTTTTACAGTTTCAGAAAGCAAACCTCCGCTGTATTCTAGTCCGACAAGTTCTAAAAGTTCTTCAGATAAATTAACTGAGAATTTTTCTTCTTTGATTTTAGAATACATATTATCAGGAGAAATTTCATTAATTAAAGATTGTTTTAAGTTGCCCAATTGTCTTAGCTCATCTGACATTTGGGTGTTTAATCTATTTTTTTCTTCAATAGAAAGGTTATCATTTTCAAGCTCTGATTTAATCCTTTTAATCCTATCTTTTTGAGTAATTATTTTTAACTGTATTTCTTTACACGATTCATAAGGTGAGGTTGGAGCAGAAAGCATTTTTTCCATTCTGCTTTTGAAGCTTGTCACATTGACAATATCATCTAATTCTGTAGAATCCTCTTCTTGTTTTTCTCTAACAAAAATACAATTAAAATCAAAAGACGAATCTGTTTCTATTTCATGCATAGTATATAAATCCCAGCCATCTTCCGACATTTGATTTAACAATTCTTCTAAAGCTTGTTTATCATCAGTAGGTACAGATTTAATAACGTACTGCATTTTTTTATTAAACATCTTCATCTTCTTCAGCCTTTACAATTTTATATATCATACTATTATGAGTTGGTTTGCTATCATCGATAACAAAAGCTTCGTCACAGTACTTTTGAGCGATTTTAGTTTTATCAGGATTATTAGAGTAAATAGTGTATAAAATATCACCTTTATTAACTCCTTCTCCACTCTTTTTATTTAAATAAATCCCTACGCTATAATCTATTGGATCAGTCTTTCTGTCACGTCCAGCACCTAGAATTTTGCATGCATATGCTATTTTGTAAGCATCAATATTGTGAACAAAGCCATTTTTCTTTGACTCACATTCTATTTTATATGCAGGTAAATCAAATAAATCATAATTATCTATTACGTCAGGATTTCCACCTTGTGCAGAAATTAATTCCCTGAATTTTTCCAAAGCTTTTCCTTTCTCAACAAGCTCTTTTAAATGCGCCTTTGCTTCTTGTTGAGTTTCAAATAAACCTAACTGCAGTAGAGCTATTGATGCAAAAGAGTAAGTTAAGTCTGCAACATCTCCGGTTTTTATATTACCCTTTAGAAATTCTATCGACTCAATAATCTCAAGAGCGTTTCCTACAGCTCGGCCAAGAGGCTCTTCCATAGAGGTTATTACAGCGGTTATAGATTTATTTAATATTTTTCCGATATTAACCATTAATTTTGATAGCTCAACAGCATCTTCAGGTGTTTTCATAAACGCACCTGAACCGTATTTAACATCAAGAATAATATTTTTTGCACCAGAGGCAATCTTTTTTGAAACTACTGATGATGCAATTAATGGCATGCTATCGACTGTTGCTGTAACATCCCTAAGTGCATAAAGTTTGCCATCTGCAGGTGTTAAATTTTGGGTCTGAGCACCAATAGCAACATTTATCTTTTTTACTTGTTCAATTAATTCTTGAATATTAAGTTGAGTATTGAAACCTGGTATTGACTCCAATTTATCTATAGTTCCACCTGTATGCCCCAAGCCCCTGCCAGATAATTTAGCAACTGGTACCCCCGCTGCTGCTAAAAGGGGTATCAAAGTAATAGTGACCTTATCACCGACGCCACCGGTTGAATGCTTGTCAACAGTCGAATCAGTTAATTCACCAAGATCAACAACTTCACCGGAATTTATCATAGCTTCTGTTAAATAAGCTGTTTCTTCTTCTGTCAAACCTTTAAAATAAACAGACATTAACCAAGCTGATATTTGATAATCGTGAGCTGAACCATCCATCAAAGAGTTAATTAAAAAATTAATTTCTTCTTTTGATAGAACTTTACCGTGTTTCTTTTTTTCGATAAGGTCAACAATTCTCATAATTACTTAGCACCTTTCAATTTATTGATTACCATATCTGTAATATCAAGTCCGCCAACAAAGACTCCTCTTTGATCCATAATTGCATCTAATTTCTGTTCAACCATTACAGCTTTTGCAGCTTCACGAATTTTTGTATAAACTTCTTGTTCTCTTTTTTGTTTCAATGCAATATAAGCCTGCTCTTTTGCTTTAAACTCTTGTGCGGTCTTTTGTTCAAAAGTTTGTTTCTTAAGAGGTGTATCGAGAGCTTTATATTCTTTTTCTTTGTCAACAAGATATTGTTGCATTTCTAAGCCTTTAGCGTCAACTTCTTTTGTAGCTTTTTTAGCATACTCATAATTATCTATAACTTTTATATAGTCAATGTAACCAACGCCTGCAGCATTTGCGACTCCAGTCAAAGCTACAATTGCGGCTAAGACAATTCCAAGTTTCCAATTTTTCATAATTAACCTCCTATATATAATAATTTTAGTACATCATATCGCCTACGCCAAATGTGAAGTAACCGTGTTCAGAACCATTAGGTCCAGGATTTGTTAATGGGAAACCATAGTCTATTGATAGCGGTCCGACACCTGGCATATTTATCTTTAAGCCCATACCTGCAGTAATTGCATGTATTGGTCTGTTATATAAATAGCTTGAAATGGTTGGGTCAAATACTTTACCTGCATCAACCCAGAATGTTATTCTTAAATTTTGTAAGAAATTAATTTTAAATCTATCAGAGAATGGTAATGGAGTTGCAAGTTCTGCTGAACCCATTACAAATGAAGTACCTGTACCTACGCCGTTAACTCTATAACCTCTGATTGTGTAGGGCCCACCAAGTCTAAATGCCATGATTTCAGGCATGTCTGAACCATGAACTTTTATACCACCACGTCCAGTAAATGTTAATGAAGATTTTTTAGCTATTGGTATGTATTTTTTAGCCATACCAATCAACCTGCCGTTGGTTTTACCAATATCATCAAGCCCAAAAGCTTCTTCAAATCTCACAGAGGCTAATGCACCATTTCTTGGATTACTTATAGAATCTCTTGAATCATATGCGAAACCTGGAGCTATTCTTAAGAATAAACCACCTTCTAATTGTTTATGTCTATCAGCTATATTAAATCCGTGATCTCTGTATATTTCTGATATTTTATTGCCATCACCCTCTGAAAGATGAATATGCTCAATACCTGTTGTTAAAGTTGCGGATAATCTTGGATTATGTTGAAGTCTGTGTGCTAGAGTTGTCTCGAAACCAATTCTTCTTTCAATAGCAAGAGGTATGTGATAGCTACCTAAGTCTCTGTAATATATTTTACTCATCAAAGAATTATCAGCATTTAAAAACTGAGGTTCAAAAAAGCTTAATTCAGCTTGATAATTCATATGAGTTTTAATAGAAGAATCGCTCATTAAAATACCCGAACCAACAATTCCCATAAGAGATACACGTTGATTTCTACCTCTAAAATTGTTATCAGAAATTGCTACTGAGCCAAAAGCACCTGTGGCGGTATCCAAACCTCCACCGACAGAAACAGAGGCAGTTCTTTGTTCTTTTAACTCTATTGTTACGTCGTATTTGTCTGGGTCTTCTTCTGATGCCTCAATAGTTCTATTAACATCTTTAAAAGCCTGAGTGGAGTAAAGCCTTACTAAATCTTGTTTAATTATGTTTTCATTATAAACTGTTCCTGGTTCAGTCATAATGTTACGTTCAATTACATATTCTTTTGTTTTTTCATGACCAGTTATTGAAATTTTATTAATTTTTCCTTCAGTAATACTTAGGTTAAGAACACCATCTGGATCATCATAAATAGTGTCAATTTTTGAAAGAATATATCCTTTTGAATAGTAACATTCGTTAATCTTTTCCATTGCAGTATTAATATCTGCAATGTTTTGAGGTTTACCTTTTAAAGGCAATAAATAACGCATAATTTCTTCTGTTGCAACAACTTCATTACCCTCAATAGTAAAATCTGTCACAGGAACATTTTCTTCTAATATAATCTTTAAAGAAATTGTTCCATTAGGGTTTTTTACAGGTACAGCTTTCATTCTTTCCGTAAAATAACCAAGCCTGTAGATTGTTTTTAAGTCTTGTTGCATAACCTCTTTGTCATACAAAGCCCCTTTTTTTAGTGCAATTTTTCTTAAGATAAATTCAGGTTTGATAATATTTGCACCTAAAATTTCAATGTCGTTGATATATGCTATGTCTGATGCTGTAGTTGGGTCTTCATCAATAGTTGCTTCCATAATTTCTTGTTCTGTCATTTCCTCAACGGAAATTGCTGGTAACTGAGGTATTACAAACCCGAAAACCAGCATAAACATTATTATTAATCTTTTGTATATATTAAACAGACTTAGCAACTATCCACTCCAAAGTGTATAGTATACATTTTATCACAAATATAGGATTTCAACCAACTATTAATTATTGTAAATATAAAAAAAGACCTCCATCTTGGAGGTCTTTTTTATTCCGTTAAAACTTTTTTATCCAAAAGCAAGAGTTCGACCATTTCTATTATGACCTGCTTGTGGTGGATAAGAAATTTGCGAACCTATACCTAAATTTTGGTTGATGCCCTCATAATTACCAGAGAATAAGTTTCCATTTGAAATCTCTGTAGTAGGAGTAAACTCCGCAGGAGGAGGTGTTTGAATACCACCAACTTTTGTTGGTTGCATAGTATACCAGTTTTTCAAGTTTTGTAAATCAACTGCGCCCATAAATATACCTGTTTCTGTCTATACATATATATAAAGTCTTTTAAATTAGAAAAATTGCTACTGTTACAAATTTTGTTACAAAAATTAATCTATTCCTTTCCTTTATCGGAAAAAGGTTAGAGTATGGGCTTTTATGTTATAATACTTCTATGATTAAACAAGGCGATACAATCGGAATAATAGCTTTAGGTGGTAATTGTGAACAATCGCTTGTTGAAAAAGCTATTCAAAACATCGAAGCTCTCGGGTTTAAGGTTAAAATATCTGAGAATATCTATAATCAAGAACGCTATTTAGCAGGTTCGGACGAGAGTAAATTAAAAGCTCTTTACGAGTTTTTCCAGGATCCTGAAATAAAGCTTATACTAAATGCCCGTGGTGGTTATGGTTCGGTTCGTTTAATCAATAAAATAAATTATGAAATTATAAAATCTAATCCAAAACCTTTCTGTGGATTTTCTGATATAACAGCTTTACTCTTGATGTTTTATAAAAAATGTGGACTCATGACTTATCATGGACCTATGGCGAGTTCGGATTTTGCCCAATTAAGCGGTTTTACACAAAATGCATTTTTCAAAGCTATCAACGATGAGCATTTAGAATATACTGGTACTAAAACTTACATAGAGGGGGGAGCAGAGGGTATCCTTTGGGGAGGCAATCTTTCCACTGTTGTTTCGCTTTGTGGACAGGATTTTATTCCTGATGGGGATTTTATCTTTTTTGCTGAAGATTTAAATGAGCCAGTTTATAAAATTGATAAAATGTTTACACAATTATTTAATATTGGAAAATTTAGCAAACATTGCAAGGGAATCGTTTTAGGAGATTTTTTAAATGTTGATAATGGTGAGTGGCTGGAGGAATTGTTTTATTCATTTATGCTACCAACGGTTGGCGGTTTCAAAATTACACACGAAAAAGAAAAAATAACGCTTCCTATAGGGAAATTAGCAACGATAAAAAATGGGGTTTTAAAAGTATAAAAACCGTACCACTACCTATCGAAATAGTGAAAATTTGTTTCAATATTTATGGCCTACTTTTTAGAGGTACAATACCCGCAAGGATTATCTTAGTGCTGCTATGTTTCCATCCTGACACGGTTCGATAGCTTACGCCACTATATTCTAAACTATCAACAGTCATAAATACATCGGCAAATTTCCAATACCCCTCACAGTAGGCTCTGCCCCTCGCAAAAGCGTTCGAGTCGAGAGATCCGCTAAGTCCCCGGGGAGTACGGTAGGTACAGTTTAGCACAAAAACATATATCTAGCAAAATTTATTTTTATAGGTTTTGTTTAATTTTGTAGGTGCTATATGTTAACGTTTAAAGCTCAATTAATCCATCCAATAAAAGTTCAAAAGCTAGGTATTGATAAAAGGTACCATGATGATCAAGCTTCTTTTGTTGAGCTAAACCCTAAAGATATGCATGATAAACTATGTCTAAATGAAGTAAATAGACATTGGGAAAATGCAACATCCCTAGCGAGTGATATCGCAAAAGATTTAAACAAAGACTCTGAGAAAGAAGTTTGCGAAATTGATAAAAGATATTTTGCTTTAACTATGCAAAAAGATGATTTTAGAAATCTAGATTATAAACAGATTTTGGGGGTAGTAAATATTATAGAGATTGCTAGTACCTTAAATCATCTCAAGTTTTTACAAGTAGAACCATCTTGTAATTATGGGCAAAAAAAACGTAAATTTAAAGATATAGGTAAGGGTATTATAGATTCATTGAAGCTTTTGTTTCCATCAAGAGATATAACGCTAGAAGCTTTGGATTCTAGTATTAATTTTTATAAGAAGAATGGTTTTAAGGTGGTTAGTCCATTTGGAGATATGAGATATTCTCCTAATAACATTCCTAAATTTAGCCCGAAGATTTAGCTTCTCGTATAGCGAGTAATTCTTCTTTCCTTTCTAATTTTTCGTAAAGTTGAGAATTTATCTCTCCACCGATAAGTATAAGGATAGAAGTGTAGTACAACCACATCATCATAATTGCAAATCCTGCAATGGTTCCATACACAAAATTGTATGTGTGTAAGTTGTTAACATATATAGAGAAACCGTATGAACCAAGCAGCCAAGATATGCAGAAAAATATTGTTCCAGGCAATGCACTATGGCGTCTAAGTCTCTCTTGTCCTGTTAAATCAGGTAAAATGTAGTAACTTAAATACGCAAGAATGAATAGTGTCAAAAATGCTACTGGCCAACGTACAAATAACAGAATGTTAGCTAAGTGTTGAGTCATTCCAATATATGTAACTAAAAACTTAATAATAACTTTACCAAAGACAATAAGAGTAATGCTTAAAAATAAAATCAATGTATGTACACATACCATAACAAGAGCTAAGAGTCTGGAATAGAAAAAGTTTCTGGTTTCTTTTACTTTATACGCTCTATTTAGCCCTTTAGCAACAATAGCCATTGTATTTGTTGATAAAAATAATGTTATAGCAAAACCTATTACGGCAACAATTCCGCTTTTTGAATAGAAGAAAATCTCATTTAAAACTGTATGTATAACATTCATTGCATCTGACGGTATGATATTTTGCATAAAATACAAGATTGGATTCATAAAAGAATGTTTGCCAATCCAACCGAACAACGCTGTTAAAAACAACATAAAAGGACATATGCCGATACACAGCATGAACCCCATTTCTGAAGCCATTCCAAAGAAATCATTCTCTACAACAGATTGAATGATGCTTTTGATGGTTTTTATTTTATTTTTGATTGTTAGCTTAATATTCACAATTTAATCTCTTTCAATAATTTGTTAATAGAATCTTTTACAGAAGCTTTTATAGTGCATCCTGCTGCAAAAGTATGCCCGCCTCCATTAAATTTTTCACAAATTTTTGCCACATCAACTTTTTTACTTCGCATGGATACTTTTGTCAACTTTGATTCAACTTCTTTTACAACAAAAGAAACCTCAGTTGAATCAATAGCTCGTAGTGTTTCTGCTATACCATCTGTATAGTCATCTCCTGCATTAAATTTTTCTAAGTCTTTTTTGTAAACGGTTGTGTATACAATTTTATTGTCGTTTATAAATTCAGCTTTATTGACACAATAGTTTTGAAACATGACAAGATTTTTGGTCTTTGATTCATAACACAGTTTGTACAACTTATTAGGATTAGCTCCTTTTTCTACTAATTCTGCTGCAGCTCGTAAAGAGTTAGGTGTGGTGTTTTCAAATCTGAAATTACCAGTGTCTGTCATTATTGCAGTATAAAGACAAACAGCCATGTCTTCATTTATTTCCCAAGCATTTCTTTTGAAATAGTTATATAAAACTTCACCACAGGAGCTGGCTTCTGGTTCAATAATATTATAATCACCGTAAGCCGGATTTGTTTTATGGTGGTCTATGTTAATTTTGACTTTGGCTTTGTCAAAAAATATTTTGGCATCCCTAACTCTTTCAATAGAAGCTACATCCAAAGCTATTACTAAATCATAAACTAGTGATTGATCAAAATATCTTTGAGCAGAATTTATGTTTGGTAAAAAATTATAATTAAATGGAATGTTTGAAACAACCGACATATCAGCTTTTTTCTTATATTTACTTAGTATTGCAGAATACAAAGCACACATAGAACCTAATGTATCCCCATCAGGGTTTACATGGCTTAATAATAGTATCTTTTTCGATTGTTTTATGATATCATCTAAGTTACATTCCATTCTGACAGCATACCATAAAGGGATTAAATGAGCAAAGTTCTCTATACAGATTTTGAAGGAGTAGAAGACATCATTGGTTCAATGATGGATAATCCTCATTTAAAAAAAGCTATTACCAGAACTAATTTGTATACGTTTTGGAATAGTATTTTGCCTGAAAAATTCAAAAACAAATCAAAACCGTTCGGTATGTTACCTGGCGGTACAATGACTATAGCATGCCAAAATCCAGTTGTGGCTCAAGAATTAAGCTTGCATAAAATTATGTTACTTAAAAAATTTGAACCTTATGCGAAAAGTTTAAAAATGCGTGTTGTTGATATGAAATTTGACCCTAAACGTTGGAGCGAGGATTAAGGATATTTGCGTATCCTTAATAAACAAGTATTTTACGTCAAAATCTATATTTTGACGTATAGTTTGCCCGATTAAGCTATTTTTGATAAAAATTAAAAAAAATCAATATGTTTGTGTTAAAATTGTTTTAATTGGAGAGGATATGTAATGATTAGTTTTTTATTAAAAATGTTGGGTGATCCTAACGAAAAAAAAGTTAAAAATATAATGGGGGTTATTGATCACATTAATTCTCTTGAACCAGAATTTGAGAAACTTACGGATGATGAACTAAGAGCTAAAACCGATGAGTTTAAGGCTATTTTGGCAAAACGACCAACATCTGATAATGAAAAAGCTGATAGAATTTTAGAAAAACAAGCTCTTGATAAGATTTTACCTGAAGCATTTGCAACTGTTAGGGAAGCTGGTAAACGTGTACTTAACATGCGTCACTTCGATGTGCAACTTATTGGTGCATACTTCTTGCATAATGGGCATATTGCAGAGATGAGGACTGGTGAGGGTAAAACTCTTGTAGCAACTCTTGCTGCATATCTAAATGCACTTACTGGTAAAGGTGTTCACGTTGTAACAGTAAATGATTATCTGGCAAAACGTGATAGTGAATGGATGGGACAAATCTATAAGTTTTTAGGTTTAACTGTTGGTGTAATCCTTTCAAATCAGCACGATGCTGAAGAATTTAATCGAAAACGTGCAGCGTATGCCTGTGATATTACTTATGGTACTAACAATGAATTTGGATTTGATTATTTGAGAGATAACATGGCTGCATCAAAAGATGCTCTTGTCCAAAGACCATACAACTATGCAATTATCGACGAGGTTGACAGTATTTTAATAGATGAAGCTCGTACTCCACTTATTATCAGCGGTCGTGTTGAAAAATCTGCAGACACATATACTTTAATGGCAAAAGTTGCACCACAATTAGAAAAAAATAAAGATTATGAAGTTGATGAAAAAAATAAAAATGTTATTCTTACAGAAGATGGTATCGATAGAGCACAAGAAATAATCGGGTGTAAAGATTTATTCGATATAAATACTCAACATGCTCACGATTTATTAAATGCGCTAAAAGCAAAAGAGTTATTTATTAAAGATACTGATTATGTTGTTAAAGATGGCGAAATCATGATCGTTGATGAATTTACGGGTCGTTTAATGCCAGGCCGTCGTTGGTCCGATGGGCTTCATCAAGCCATTGAAGCTAAAGAAAATGTTGAGATTCAAGACGAAACTCAAACTTTAGCAAGCATTACATTCCAAAACCTATTCAGATTATATCCTAAATTATCTGGTATGACTGGTACTGCAATGACTGAAGAAGCTGAATTTGGAAAGATATATAACCTAGAAGTAACTTCTATTCCAACAAACAGAAACGATATTCGTGTTGATAATCCTGATGTTATTTATAAAACTGAAAAAGGAAAATATGATGCTGTTGTTGAAGATATCATAGAGCAAAATAAAATTGGTCGTCCAGTTCTTGTAGGTACGATAAGTATTGAAAAATCTGAATACATTTCTGCATTATTGAAGAAAAAAGGTGTTAAGCATAATGTGTTAAATGCCAAGCAGCATGAAAGGGAAGCTTATATTATTGCTCAAGCTGGTAGAGTAGGTGCTGTTACTATTGCAACCAATATGGCCGGTCGTGGTACTGATATTCTGCTTGGTGGTAATGCTGAGTATCTGGCAAAAGAAGAACTAGAGAAGAATCGTGTTACACACAACACACCTAATTATGAAGAATTGAAAAATAAAGCTCTTGAAAGAGCTCAAAAAATAACAGAAGAAGAACATGCAAAGGTTGTAGAATTAGGTGGGCTACATGTTATCGGAACTGAAAGACACGAATCTCGTCGTATTGATAACCAACTTAGAGGTCGTGCAGCACGTCAAGGCGATCCAGGTTCTACAAGATTTTTCTTATCTCTACAAGATAATCTTATGAGAATTTTTGGTGGTGACAAAATTACAGCATTAATGACAATGCTTAATGTTGATGAAACTATGGCTATTGAATCATCTTTAATAACTCGACAAATTCAGTCTGCGCAGAAAAAAGTAGAAACATATCATTTTGATATTCGTAAAAACGTACTTCAATATGATGACGTTATGAATATTCAAAGAGAAAAGTTCTATGCTCAACGTAGAAAAGTTCTTCAGGGTAAAAACCTAAACGAAGATATTAAATACATGATTGATAAAGAAATCGATAGACTTTTAAAAAGCTATATTGCACCTGAAATGAGCCCAGAAGAATATATTCCTGCAGATTTAGAAACTCTTATAAAAGAACTTCATTCTAATATTCCTCAGCTTTCATTTATTGGTATAGATGATATTAAAGGATACAGATTTAATCGTATTTATGATTCATTGCGTGACGCTGCACAAAAAGCATACAAAGAACATGAAGAAGAAATTATTAATTTTTATAATTCAATTATGGAACAGTACGATGCAGATGCTACAAGACAAGAGCTTTTTGTTGACGATAATATTATGAGAAGCTTAGAAAGAGACGTTCTTTTAAGAGTTGTAGATAATCAATGGATCGACCACTTACATAATATTGATATGCTTAAAGAGGGTATTGGATTAAGAGCTTATGGGCAAAAAGATCCTTTAATAGAATACAAAAAAGAAGCTTATGATTTATTCAATAAAATGATGGCTGAAATTCAAAGCAATACAGTTCGTTACATTTTTAGAGCTAAATTTGGAATTCAATTTGTATCAGATGACGGGGTTGAAATTATAGATCAAAAATAGTTTTTATTAGGAGAGAAGCATGCTAAAAGAAACAACTACTTTTATAGAAAAAGTTGTAAAAGAAAAATTAGGAGATTTTGTTCCAGAAATAGGTATCGTTTTAGGTTCCGGTTTGGGCGAATTGGCTGATGAGTACTGTGATTTAGCAATACCTTATTGCGAAATTCCAGGTTTTGAAGCTTCACATGTTTCAGGACACAAAAGCAGATTAGTTTTTGCAAAAATCAACGATAAAAATGTAGTGATGATGCAAGGACGTTTCCATTACTATGAGGGACATCCTATTCAAAAAGTTGTTTTCCCGATAAAAGTCATGAAAAAACTTGGAGTTAAAACTGTAATTTTGACTAACGCTGCAGGCGGAGTCAACCCAGCTTTTAACCCATCTGATTTAATGATTATAACAGACCATATAAACCACATGAACGTTAACCCTTTAATTGGACCAAATGATGATGAAATGGGTAAAAGATTCCCTGATATGAGTGAAGTATATTCTCCAGAGTTAGTTGAAATGGTTAGAAAGACTGCCTCTAAATTAGGAATTGATACACAAGAGGGTGTTTATATGGCTCTAACAGGACCATCTTATGAAACTCCTGCTGAGGTTCGTATGGCAAGAATAGTTGGTGCTGATGCCGTGGGAATGTCCACTGTTCCTGAAGCTATTGTTGCAAAATGGGCAGGCATGAATGTAATTGGTATTAGCTGTATATGTAACTCCGCAGCTGGGGTAAGCACAGTTGCATTATCTCACGATGACGTAATTCATGCCGCAAATATAGCAAAAGATAGATTTAAAACTTTAGTAAAAGAGGTTATTGGAAATTTATAATATAAACTGTCATTCTGAGCTTGACTCAGAATCTATCAGTTTAATTAAATTAATAGACCCTGAATCAAGTTCAGGGTGACGAAAGAAAAATGTATGAGATTAGATAAGTTTTTGAAGGTTTCAAGATTAATAAAACGTAGAACAGTAGCAAATGCTGTTTCAGAAATGGGACGAGTATTAGTAAATGGAACTCCTGCAAAGCCAGCAAAACAGCTAAAAATCGGAGATATTATTGAAATCGAATACTCCAACCGAACAGAAAAAGTAGAAGTTCTTATTATACCAACAGGAAATGTTAGCGTACAAGAAGCTGGTTCTTTATATAAAGAGGTTAATTAAATGCAGGAATTTATATCACAAATAAATAATTTGTTTCACGCTTTAGGCTTACAAGGATTAGCTATAAATGCTGGGATTGAGAGTTGTTTGCCTGGTTTTCCAGTCCCACCAGATTTCTTATTAATTGCAATGTGTTTATCAACACCTCAAAAAGCATTATTAATAGCTTTAGTTTGTACAATTGCATCTGTAACGGGTGGTGCTATCGGTTATTCTATAGGATATTTTGGTGGAAGACCATTATTTAATTATTTATTTAAATCTAAACTTGATAAACTAAATGCTGTTGAAGATTTGTATAAAAAACATGGAACTATTGCAGTTCTAATATCGGCCTTTACGCCAATACCATATAATATATTCACGATTGCAAGTGGTATTTTAAAAATGAATTTTGCAAAATTTTTACTAGCAAGTGTTATCGGCAGAGGTGGTAGGTTCTTTCTTGTAAGTACTGTTTTAATGATTTTTGGCGAAGCCATTAAACAATATCTCAATTTAATTATTATTGTTGTTAGTATATTACTTATATTTTTCTTTGTATTAGTATATAAAAAAGGTAAAAATTTAGGGGATAAATCTTAGGAGTTTATAAAATGGCTGTAATCAATGAAAAATTTACAATTCACACAGAGGGAAATAATGATATAATTAATATCACAAAACAGGTGCAAAATTGCGTTTACCAACATGCTTTAAAAGACGCATTGGTTTGTGTATCGATTCAGGGGAGTACTTCAGCTGTAACAACTATAGAATATGAAGACGGTTTAGTTATGGATTTGCGTGAAGCTTTAGAACGTATTGCTCCTACCGGAATGGAATATCATCATGACGAAATATGGCACGATGGTAATGGTTATGCACACGTCAGAGCTGCATTAGTGGGTAGTTCTGTTAGTATTGCTCTTGTGGGTGGATTATTAAATCTCGGAACTTGGCAACAAGTTGTCCTTTTAGATTTTGATAATAAACCTCGCTCAAGAAATATTACTGTTCAAATTATACATTAGAATATTATTAAATTTGGCGACAGAATTTTAAAACTTTTTCTATTTTTTCATCGATAGGAATTTCTACGGAAATTCGTTCATTGCTAAATGGTTTGGTGAATTCTAATTTGTATGACTGTAAAACTTGTTCTTCTGTTTTAATTTTTGTTTTACCGAAACCATATAATGTATCGTTGTATACAGGATGGCCTATTGAGGATAAATGCACTCTGATTTGGTGTGTTCTACCTGTAACCAATGTTAGCTCTATAAAAGTAGCGTTGTTTAGCCTTTCAATTACTTTTACTTTCGTCAAGCTAGCTTTTCCGTCGTCTCTCACGCATTGTTTGTGAGGTTGTGTTTGGTGGCGACCAATTGGAAGATCTATTTCAAATTCATCTTGTTCAAGCACACCTTTGACGATTGCTAAATATTTTTTATTAAAGTTTTTTTCTTTCATCTCGTTAACTAAAAATTCGTGTGTTTTATTATTTTTAGCTATCATTATAAGTCCGCTAGTGTTTCTATCAAGACGATGAACTATACCTTTACGCATATCTCCATTTAAATCGGAAAGGTTATTGGGGTACTTATGTAATAAGGCATTAACAAGCGTACCAGTAGTTTCTATTGTGGTTGGGTGTGTGAGCATACCAGAAGGTTTATTTATTACCGCCATATTTTCATCTTCCCAAACAATATCTAAAGGTATACTTTCACCTTGTATTGTTAAAGTCTCTTTTGGAGAATAATCGAATTCAATAATATCTCCTTGTCGAAGAATATAAGATGATTTTGTACTATTACCGTTAATCTTACATTTCCCTTTTTTTATCTCATTTTGTATCTTTGAGCGAGATAATTGTGAATCTGTTTCTGCAAGAAACAGGTCGATTCTTTGTCCTTCATTATTTTCATCAATGATAAATTTCATTTTTTTATACCATTTAGCGAATTATTTTTTAAGATATTTGTTTTTTATAATTATAACAATAATTGCCAAAACACCTACATTTATAAAAATATCAGAGATATTGAAAACAGGGAAATCAATGAAATTAAGCTTGAAAAAATCTCTAACATAACCAAATGCGATTCTTTCATATAAGTTGCAAGAAATGCCAGAAACAAGCATTGCGGCCCAAAATACAGAAAGTGTTGAAAATTTTTCAACGTGTTTTGCTGTATAGTTTAATATAATAAAGATTGCGATAATTGCAAATAAAATTAAAAAGTACTTGTAGTCTTCTAAGATACTAAAAGCAGCTCCAGTATTTTGTACAAAAATCAAATCTAATATAGGGTTTGAATTGTATGAAAATCTTAATTTATTCAAAATCAACTCAGAAAAATACAGGTCAAAAACTGTAAGGAAGATTACTGATATAAAGAAGTAAATCATCTTACTTAACTTTGTCATCTACAGTTCCATTTCCTTTCTTTTCTGGTAAAACATTAACTCTTTTTATTGTATACCCAAAACCAGTAAGACTCAACCTAAAGTTTAAATCTTTTACTGTCGTCCGAGTAAGCCCTATTGAGGCAACAACATATTCATTTGCATTTCTATTGTTTGAAGTAAAAATACGTTCTAGTATGTTATCTTCAGGCAGTGTTCTAAAAATCTCTTCGGTTGGTTTTTGAGGGTATTCTACGATATCAGAAGCTAATGAAGCGATTGCGATCGTATCTCTTGGAGGAGTAAATTCTAATGTTGCCGTATAGTCTGTATTCGCTTTAATCGGATTTGGAACAGAGAGCTTTACGTCTAAATTTTTTGCATCACCGTAAAGCATTGTAGTTGTTTCATCTTGAACAGTATCTGAAACTACTTTCCATTTTCCATTACCTTTTTTTTCTAGGTAGTATATCGTATTAGCTTCACTTTTTAGCTCTCCATCATATGCTTTTGACATATTAAGCTCGGCAATAGAGGTTTCTTTTGCTTCTACAGAAGCTCTATTTCCATTAATAGATACTTTTTGTATTTCTATGTCGTATTCTATATTGTCATATGTTTCCCAGATATCTTTAATTAAGCTAGAATATACGTCTAAATTAAACCCGTCGGCATTTTTATATTTTGAATCAAATGTTGATATGAATTTTTCAAAATTTGATTTGTTAGCATATTTTACTTGAGAATACAAGACTTTCTTTACTGCACGTTCATCTGAATTTGAACATCCAATTTTGAATAGAGTGTTTTCAAATGCTTGTGACGGTTGAACTAATAATGTAGATATAAATAAAGATATAAATAATTTTCTCATAGAAATTATTATACTCTAAAATTTTTTAACTTTAAATAAGTTAAAAAAGTATTCTCAGGTATTTATATTACTTTTTTGTTAAACATATGTTATAATCTTTTTATAAAAATATGAATTGGAGAGAATATGGCATTAATTGATTTAGATGACGAATTTCTAGATTTGTTTTTTAATATAACAAACACTAAACGTCCGCAAAATGTAGATTTATTATCACTAAAAAAACAACTTATTTGTGTTGTAGAAACCTTAAAAGAATTAAATAGTAATTCTAAAAAACCGATAATCAGCAAAGCTTTGGGAGATTCTACAGAATCAGAAGAATCTAGCGGACCAGCAATTTTAATTGTTGATGATTTAGGGGTGATTACATATCAACTAAAGGTGTTATTGTCTCAGTTCGATTTAGATATAGACTGCTCACAAGAAATATATGATGCTGTTAATAAGTTTAAAAAACGTAATTATCTTTATGTTGTAATGGACTTATTTATACCAACAGAGAGAGAAGGTTTTATTTTATTGACAGAGCTTAAGAAAATGGCTGCAGCACAAGGCGTTAGAACTGTTATCGGAGTTATAACCGCTTCTCCTAGAAAAGAAATTGAACAACAATGTAAAGCTAGAGGAGCAGATTTCTTCTTAGAGAAAAATGCAGATTGGCAAAATCAGCTTTGCAATATTATGAATGAATATATTAATGCGGGTAAAGACGACGAAGAAGATTATTAGTACACAAAATAATAATTCTAGTTTTCTCTAATTTACCTGCTTATATGAAATTTATTTGTTAATTAGCTCGTCTCATTAAATCTGAGAGTTTAACATCTTTACTTTTAATTGACGGAGTTTCTTTTTTCTTTTCAACAGGTTCTTTAAATTGGCTTAACCCTATTTTTTGTGGTTCTTTTTCAAATATAAAGCATTTTTGTATTAGATTGAGAAATGTCTCCATAATAGTCTCCTTATTGCCATTATATAGCAATTTTTTATAAGTCTTTCATTCATTAAACCTATTTTTATACACAAATGCAATATCACTTGTGCTAAAATTGTTTTGTAGGTTAAGAAGGATGATAATTTGAATACAGGTTTTTACAAAGATTTGGATACAAATTTTGAGCTAGCTTGTGAAATGTCAGAACGAGACTTCGCTCACGAGGACTTACTTGAGCTACTACAAAATGGAAATATCCCCGAAAAACAGATTGCAGCTTTAAAAATTTCTAAGTTAAATAATAAAGAAGAAGCTAAAATTCTTATGGATAACTTGACGGGCTGTGATGGGAAAATTAGAGAAGCTGTTGCACTCAAGATAAATCAAATTCTTTTTGATAACAATAGTTTATTGTATTTCTTTACTCAGCATGCTTATACTCCATTTGCCGATGCTACAATTGATATCAATGGAAACATTTGTCGTCTAGTAATTGATTCTGTTTCGGTTCTAAAAGCAGATAAAGAATTTGCTGATAAGTATGTTGAGAAACTTTTTCTTTTTATTAGTGAAACTTTTAATGAATTAGATAAATTCATTTTCAGAGATAAAAAATATGTTATTAATAAACAGTTATTTAAGTTGTATTGGTGTTTAGAAGCGTTGAAACTTTTTGTTCAAGAAATTCCTGTGCAGAAGCTTTTGCCTGTTCTTGAACGTGCAAGTTCTGAAAAAGAATATACTATACGAGAAAAAGTAGCACAGATTTTAATTTTGCTTGACAATCCGCAGTATGATAATTTAAAAACAAGCTTAAAGTCTGATGATAACTATTATGTGAGAGAAGTCTTTAAATTATAGCAACAAAGCTTTTTCGATAACTTCCATGTTACCTCTTTGTAAAAATTTAGCAAAATCTCTTGTGTCTATTTGAGCAGCGACAATTGACATTAAATCTTCTGGCAACTCTTGAATTATTTTTATTAGTGTTTCTTGAGATAATTTAATCATTGGTTTAATCATCTCAGGTTTCATTAATTTGCTAAGCATATTAACATATGTTTCGTTATGAAATAATGTTAAATATTCTGGATTAGTTTTTGTTAGTTGGAAAGTTAATTGTCTTTGTACATCAGGGTCAATTGATGCCATAAATTTTCTATATTGTTCTTCAGGCATATTTGCAATTGAATTAATTAGTTCACCAGAATCTGTTTGGTATGAGGGTTGACCAGTTACTCCCTCTATAAAATTTTGCATCATTTCAGGTGGTAAGATTTTTAATTGCTCAATTACATCGTTTCTGTCGAGCTTTTTATTCATGAAGAAGCCCGCTAAGTCTTCCTCTGTGAACATTAATACAATTTGTTCTAAAGGAAAGGCTTCTTTAACAACATTAACCAATTCTTCAATGTCAACTTCCATAAGCATTTTGAGTAGCTTTTCTTGTGTGAAAAAGTTTAGCCCCATAACTAAATCTTCCTGTTTAATTAGTGGTAAAACTTTTTCTCGTGTGGAATTATCCATATGAAGCAATAATTCAAATTTGTTTTCTATATCAGTTAGCTTAAACAATTTGATAAGCTTATCTGGTGAATGATAATAAGCACGAGCGTATTTTACAGCTGAATTATTACCACGTTCAGCTTCTGCTTCAATTATTTCGTCAACTGTAGAGAGCCCATAGTCACGAACCATTCTGGAAGACGTTATATTTAGTTTATCTGCAAACCTTTGCATGTTTACATCTATAACTATAGCCATGCTCTCTCCTTATAATTATTCTTATATATATAAAGTATACAACATTTGAATAATTGCCTGTTTTATGAAGAATTGTAAATATGAATTTAAATGTGTTATAATTATACTATTATGAAAAGAATAGTTTTAATTATTTTATCTTTATTTTTAATATTTTTCAATCTTGAAGCAAATTCTGCTCAAGGCTTGATGGAAAAAGAAATAATAACTGTGGCAAAAGATGGTTTTACGATAAAATCAACTTTCGTTTACCCAAAAATAAAGAATCAGAAAGAGTTTCCTACGGTAGTTTTGCTTCATTCATTAGGATATAATTCTCAATGGTGGGGTGATTTGCAAGATAATTTGTTAGCAAAAGGCTATGCGGTTTTAGCTATTGACTTGCGTGGACATGGAAAGTCTATCTATAATGCTAGATTATCAAAAACATCTTGGAAAAGTATGAAAAATTCAGCATATGCAAAGTATCCAGATGATATTTTGAGTGTTATAAATTCAGTAAAAGAAGAAAATACAAAACGTGTATTTTTTGACAATTGGGCTATTGTTGGTGCCGATATAGGTGCGAGTGCAGGTGTTATTGCAGCTGACAAATATCCTGTTAGACCGAAAACTATTGTTATGATATCTCCAGTCGTAAGAACGAAAAGCCTTTATATTCCTGTCAATATTGCTCATTTAGATAATGTAGACTTTTTGGCTATTTCAGGTACTGATGATACAGATTCAAAAGAAGCTGCAAAATATTTAAGTAAATTTGCTCAAGCTCAGTTTTTAGAATTTACATCTGAGTCAAAAACTACCGGTATGTTGATGCTTAAAAACGATACAGGATTAAGTAAAATGATATCAGAATGGGTTAGTGAATATCTAAATTAATTATTAGAGATTAATGCTTGAATCTTTTAATTTTTCTAATGCCTTTTTAGAGCTTTCGTAATTCTGACAAAGTTTGAAAACAAAGCTAATCGCAGCTTTATCTTGTTTTATGGCATCTTTTAATTTATAAATATCTGCAAGTTGAAGCTTGTTAAAATCTTCTTCTGAAGCACCATAAAGGTATTTGTTGAGCATTTCTTGCGCTTCAGCATCAATGCCGAGAATGTTATGCTTGAAAGCGTACCAATTATAAAAATGATAAATGAAGTAGTATTTATTGATTTCTCCTTTTGTTAAGATGAACATTTCAGGGGTTTTTAAGGCAAATTTTTTATCAACTAATAGAGATATGTATAATGCCTTTGCTCCTTTTTGTGGATAAATAAAACCTTCATTTTCTCCTATTGAATTAATAGCTTTCTGTGAATCTATATAATACACCTTTGTATCGTGTTTTTTTATGTATTCAAGAACTTCTAAAGGATTATAATTGCAAGCTTTTAGAATAAGCTGTAGTTCTTCTTCCATTTTTATTTTTTCAGAGTCTGCAATAGAATCCAAATTAAGAAAACATCCTGACTGATAATATTTTTTTCTTTTAGATGAATTCTTAATCCCTAGCGTTTTATTTAATCGTTGGGTTAGAAATTTCTCTTGAATGGACAAAATAAATAAGAATACGTTTTTAAATAAGCTCATATTCTTATTATCGCATCAAGGGTTTAATTATGCAATGTGCTCATTATTAAAAATACTGTTTTTATCTTTTTTTCTATTTTCAATAGTTTTTTCAATCGTTTGTGTTGCATGTGAACTTGGAGGTTGTTTGTATAAGCTTTCTAAAGTTATATCGCTACAAACATTTATTAATGTACTAAAGGCATTTCCACCTAGTCTATTATCTGTTAGTAGTGTGATTTGACTGCTATTGTCTTCTCTTTTAAATAAGTTTATAGCATATTGTTCAATATATTCCGGAATATTATCTAGCTTAAAGATTTCGACAATAGCTAATGGACCATGTTTTTGAATGTAGCTAATTGTAGCAGAAGTTCCTTGTGCCAAAGCTTCTTTAAACGATGAGCATTCGCTGGAAGAACTTTTGTCGGTGGTTTTTGCTGTTTTTGAATTTGTATCAGGTTTAGAGGCTATATACTCTTTGCTACTTGATGAAATATTTGCTACAGGAGTTGTATAACAACTTGTTGAACCGGTATTAGTAGAGTTGTTTGTTTCCAAACAATTATTAGTCGGTACGTTTGTCTCTACATGTTCTGTGCCATTAGATGTTCCGATATTTTGTATTTCTGTCGAACTTTCAGGCTTAATTGTTAGTATTTCCGGATTTATTTTGTTTACCTGTTCGATAACCTCTTCACCAAGGCCGTTAGCATCAGCGTTTGTGATAATTGTACTAATGTATTCATTTTTTGATTCTTTAATGTTTTCATTATTTGTAATACCAACAGTGGCACCAGTGGAAGTAGCTGCTAATTTTCTTATTTTATTGAGAACAGCTCGTTCTTCGTCAGTTAGAGTCCCATTTTTTTCTTTTTCTAATAATTCTTCATATTGGTTGATTAATTCTTTGTTATCTATATTTTTCTCATTAATTTTTTGAATAGAATCTTTTGTATCAGCATCGTTCATTACCTCAAAAGCTATTTGGGTTGATTCTTGAATAATTTCACTTGTTATATTTTCATTATCGATACGTTGAGCCAAAGTGTTTGTAACGATGTTTTTACCAGCAGAACTTTGTAGCTCAGGATCACTTGATAAAGCTAATAATACCTTTCTATCAAATTCGGTGCAATTATTATCAAACAAATCGTTTAAGTGTGGTAATAGTGCCTTAAGTTTTTTGTTATTGGTAATTAAAGTTTCATTGTAAAACTTGCGGAGCTTTTCTATAAGTTCAATCTTTTCTTCAAGGTTAGTTGTACTACTAATCTTATTACGCATTGTTTCAGCGTATTCCAAAACGTCGTTTTCCGTAATCTCTTGATTCTTTTTAATATTTAGTTCTTTGCGAATAGCATCTTCTATTGTTTTGTTTAAGCCAAGTACATTCCCTAATCTATTCCAGAAATTGCGTTCACCATATAAGAAATTTTCTTTAGCCTTAGATAAAATGTTTTTTATATCATTTTCATCTCTATTCTTACCAAATAATGCTTTAAGGCTCCAATCTCCCCAAATGCCACCGCAAGCATCTTCTAAAGCTTTAAATACTTTGTCAACTTCATTTTTATCTTGCTTTAAAAGCTCTTCAAGGCTATAACCAGAAATTGTTTCTATAGGATTATTAGCCAAGAAGGATTCATAATTAATTTTATTATTTTCACAAAAAGATTTTAGCATCTCTACTATTTCATCTTTTGTGTAGCAGTTTCTCTGTGTACTAATATCAATGCTAGAGTCGCTGTCTGTATTATAACCACTTCCAAAAGTGGAGTTAATAGAATTACTACGAGGAGTGCGAATTGTAGATGTCACACTTGTAGATGTCACACTTGTAGGTGTCACACTTGTAAATGTATTCAATTTGTAAACTCTTGAACTATCTGCGTCCATAATATACCTCATATATATAAAAAATATATATAAGACTCGATTTCACCTCTTAAAAACAATGTTACAAAACTTAATAATCATGTCGTTTGCCTAGCAAAATTAGGCATTTTTGTGTTTTAATCAAATCATTCCAATCAAGAAAAAAGGGGATGTGTGTAAATGAAAATTAACGCAATAAAAACACCAATGGTGCGAAAAGTGATGTCAACAGCAATGTTAGCAGCAGCAACATTGGGTGTAACAAATGTAATGGCAAAGCCAAGCAAAGCTCAAGAAGCTATGCCAACCCAAACAGAGGTGATGAGCCCAGAAGCGGCAAAAGCTGCACAGGCTTATGCTCAACAGGCTGGTACATATAGCTATCAAAATAATCCGAAGTTAGATGCAGCTGTGCTTGCTATGTCAAAAGATGAAGCTGAAGCAATCAAAAATAAAGCTGGTATTGAACAAACTTACCGTAATGTAGGTACATTTGCAACTTCAATGTATTTACAAAACATTATTGATATGGGATATTTCCAAGAGAAATTCCTTAATGATAATATTACTGCAGTATATTTGGGGCTAGCAGCCGGTTCTGGAAATATTCCTGAAGATATTAATGTTGATGCTTATGATGCGAAATTTAAAAAGTTTTCGGAACATATAGAAAACGTTTACAAACCTTGGTTTAGCAACTTGCTAGCTTCATTATTAAATACTGCTCCATCGGCAGAAAAATGTTCTAAAACTATTGATAAGGTTGTTAATGACAATGCTTGGTGTGATAAAGCAAAATATGATGCTGAGGTTGCAAATTTTAGGTCACAACAAAAAGACAAATATTCAGTTCAAGGCTGGTCTGATTTGGTTGCTTTTAAAACCTACCTAATTGATAAAATGTTTATTGAAGACACAATTAAGAACTTCGGTTTACAAGATTTTATGTTAAAACCTTTGAACGTTAATTCTAAAATGGAATATGTAAAAGGAAAAAATATTACTGTTTTAAAAGAAGTGTTTGAGGATAAAGCAAAACCAACCCCATAATTCGCAAGGAGAAATATAAATGAAAATCAATGCAATAAAAACGCCAGTTGTGCGTAAAATAATGTCTACAGCAATGTTAGCAGCAGCAACATTGGGTGTAACAAATGTAATGGCAAAGCCAAGCAAAGCTCAAGAAGCTATGCCAACCCAAACAGAGGTGATGAGCCCAGAAGCGGCAAAAGCTGCACAGGCTTATGCTCAACAGGCTGGTACATATAGCTATCAAAATAATCCGAAGTTAGATGCAGCTGTGCTTGCTATGTCAAAAGATGAAGCTGAAGCAATCAAAAATAAAGCTGGTATTGAACAAACTTACCGTAATGTAGGTACATTTGCAACTTCAATGTATTTACAAAACATTATTGATATGGGATATTTCCAAGAGAAATTCCTTAATGATAATATTACTGCAGTATATTTGGGGCTAGCAGCCGGTTCTGGAAATATTCCTGAAGATATTAATGTTGATGCTTATGATGCGAAATTTAAAAAGTTTTCGGAACATATAGAAAACGTTTACAAACCTTGGTTTAGCAACTTGCTAGCTTCATTATTAAATACTGCTCCATCGGCAGAAAAATGTTCTAAAACTATTGATAAGGTTGTTAATGACAATGCTTGGTGTGATAAAGCAAAATATGATGCTGAGGTTGCAAATTTTAGGTCACAACAAAAAGACAAATATTCAGTTCAAGGCTGGTCTGATTTGGTTGCTTTTAAAACCTACCTAATTGATAAAATGTTTATTGAAGACACAATTAAGAACTTCGGTTTACAAGATTTTATGTTAAAACCTTTGAACGTTAATTCTAAAATGGAATATGTAAAAGGAAAAAATATTACTGTTTTAAAAGAAGTGTTTGAGGATAAAGCAAAACCAACCCCATAATTCGCAAGGAGAAATATAAATGAAAATCAATGCAATAAAAACGCCAGTTGTGCGTAAAATAATGTCTACAGCAATGTTAGC
>SUTX01000006.1:37967-88477 GCA_015152465.1 Cyanobacteria bacterium SIG31
TGTTTTAAAAGAAGTGTTTGAGGATAAAGCAAAACCAACCCCATAATTCGCAAGGAGAAATATAAATGAAAATCAATGCAATAAAAACGCCAGTTGTGCGTAAAATAATGTCTACAGCAATGTTAGCTGCAGCAACGTTAGGTACTTCTGTTGTTACTGCAAAAAATATCTCAAATGATTCAAACGAGGTTTCTACAGAAAAGATATCTCAAGCCACTAAAGCGTATTCACCTCTTACAAGGACTATTAGTCATGATGTTAATGAAAAGCTTGATAATAGATATCTATCTTTAGCTAGAAATGGCATATACTTTTTGGATGAAGAAAATGAAATGAAAGATATTGAACTGCTCTATCAGAATTATGGTTCGTTTGGAGAAGCTTTTTTGGTTCAAACTGAAATAAATAAACTTGCTCTTAATGAATTTACTCAAATTTTATCTTTACAAGTTAAAGAAAAAGATTTATCTGATGAGCAGTTTAATAGATATATTGAATCAAAACTAAAAATAACTTCTTGGCTGGAAAAAGAGTTTGGAAAAGTTGTTGAGAGCAAATTATCACGCTCATTATTTTCTGTTCCATCAGCAGAGGATATTTCTTTAAAATTAGATTCTGTAATAGAGGATCCTAAAATATTTTCTGAGGAAGAAAAATTAAACTATTATAATGAGGTTAAGAAATTCAAATCTCAGCAAAAAACTTCAGGAACACAAGCTTGGTCAGATTTAATTGCCTTTAAAACTTTTATAATAAATAAAATAGCAATTGATAGAAAAATTGTTGATTTGGGATTAAACTCTTACTCAGGTTATGACTATGCATATAAAACTTTTTTAGAGAAAGCAACCCCTACTCCCTAAAAGAATTATTGTATGTGAGAATTTAATATCTCCTGAAATAGGAGGTTTTTATCTTGCTCTGTAAACTTTTGTAACAATCCTCTTAAAAGCTCTAAAGTTTTGAAGAAAAATGCCGTTATAAAAAGTGTAAGATGAAATAAGGAGTATGAAAATGTATAATATGTGGCCTGGATGTTACAGTTTCAGAGATGAAATTAAGTTATTTGCACTATGGCTTAAAGAACAAGCAGACTCTTTAGTACTAAAGATTTATGAAGTTGATAGATTATTTAATTCTTAAATAATTATCATTTTCAAAGGAAGTCCGATAAGGACTTTTACCCCAACTCTAACTCTCGAAAATACGTACACAAAGCACTCTCTCAAAAGTGCTTTTTTTTTATGCTCTTTTTTGATAAAATGGTAAAGAAGCTTTTGGTGAGGAATACAATAAAATCTCTATAGATATATGAAGAGAATATTTTTCTTAATAACGTTATTTATATTTAGTATGCATTTTTTGCTGTTACCGGTTTTTGCTAATATTGAGCCGGTGAAGATTATGTCGCTTAATTATGATGATAGTTCTTCTTTGATATATATTTCAACACGAGATAATATGCCTGAACAAAGGACATATATTACTCCAAAGCTTGTACGTTTAACTAACCCTAACAGAGTTTATTTTGATATTAATGATGCTGTCTTAATAGGTGAAAAACAACAACTAGTTTTTGAAAAATCGAATATTAAGGAATTGCGTTTAGCACAGTTTGAAACTAATCCTAATATAGTGAGGGCTGTTATGACTTTTGAAGAAGACTTTGATACTTCAAAAGTAAAGATAATGTCTATTAATGGCAATATTATTATAAAAACATCTAATTTGGCATTGAATAACGACTATTTCAATGTTGTTTATGATGATAAGCCAACTTCTCAAGTCTACAATGGTATCGTTGCAAATTCTCAGTTTGTCCAAAAAGTTGAAATACCTGCCAGTAATCAAATAAAAGCACCTGAAAACGTTATGGATGATATTCAGAGAGCTTTTGAGGTCTCTACATTGCCAAATACAAATGGCAAGACCTATGATTCAGTTGTATCTGTAGATTTATCTACAAATCTCAAATTACGCACGAAATATTTCATAAACCAGTATTTACCTAAAAATGGAGGATTGCTTGTAAGTGGCTTAGGGCAGTTGACTACAGCAAAACGCTTTAGTTTAAAAGATCCCGAACGAGTTGTTATAGATCTACCAAATACTTTTTTAGATCGTAGTGTCAGAAATAAAGAGATTAAACTTTGTCCTGATGACAGCTGTAGTGATGTGGCAAAAATTGGGCAGTTTGAACATAACATTGCTAGAATTGTTGTAACTTCTGATAAAGCTGAAAAATATTTGCCAATATATTCACAAGACTCACAATCTCTATTTTTGATTGATACGGATAAACTTAATCATACGTCTTTGGTCAGTAATGTATCAAATCTGAACAAAGCTTTTGTCAGAAGAATTGATCCAAAGACAAATGAGTTAATTTTATCTTTTACCAGTCCAGTTGTGCATTCTATATTAAGAACTGACAATTCTTTAAATTTATTTTTGTTTAATGTGCAAAGTTATAATGAACAAGACTTGTTGAAAACTCTTGCAAACTCTTATTATAAACAGCTTGCTATCTCACTATTGCCAAAGATTGGTGTTAAAGCTGGTATTGAAATTAACAAATCTGATGTTGTTAGGGTGGAACAAAGTATAGATGCTAAAGCGTTAAAAATAACGATTACAAGAGGAACAATTGAAGAAATTAGAGCGCCAAAACCACCTAAAAAAGGTTTGTCTAAGAATAAGATAATGTTAGATGCGGGGCATGGTGGTTCTGATTATGGAGCAATAAGAGAGGGGATAAATGAAAAAGATATTACTCTTGAAATAACACAAAGAGTTGATGCTATTTTGCGTTCAAAAGGCTATAAAACGGCTTTGGTGAGAGATGATGATTCCTTTGTCTCATTAGAAGATAGGGCTGCATTTAATGAATCAGAAGATCCTGAGATTTTTGTTAGTATTCATGTGAATTCTGCAGTTTCAAAAGACCCAAGTGGAATTGAAACTCATTGGTATCATGAAAACAGTAAAGATTTGGCGCAAATAATACATAAACACATGGTGAAAAATATTCCTACATCAATTGATAGGGGTTTGTTTAAATCAAAATTTTATGTTATAAATCATACGAAAGCGCCAGCTGTGTTATGTGAAATAGGTTTCCTATCTAATGATGCTGAACGCAATGCATTAATAACAGAAAGTAGAAAACAAAAAACTGCAAAAGCGATTGCAGATGGTATTATAGAATATCTAAAGAGGTATAAATAATGAACAATAATCCGATAGGTTTTTTTGATTCAGGTGTGGGTGGTTTATCTGTTTATGCTCGTTTTAGAGAAATTTTACCTCATGAAAATACAATTTATTATGGTGATTTAAAAAATCTGCCATATGGTAGTAAAACTAAAGAACAGTTGGTTGGTTATGCAAGAAATATTCTTGATTTCTTTAAAACTAAAAATGTAAAAGCTGTTGTTATAGCTTGTAATACGTCCTCAGCTTTGGCATACGAAATAGTAAAAAATGAGTATGATTTTGAAATTTATCCAATTATACAATCTTGTGCAAAGATGATTTCTACAATGAATGATGCTCAAAGGATTGGCGTTTTTGCGACAGAGGGTACTGTAAAATCAGGGGCATATAAAGCCGAAATCTTGAAATATAATCCTGAAATATTAATTAAAGAGTTCGCTTGTCCTAATTGGGTATCTATTGTAGAAACGACAAATAAAGATGAAGATTATGCTAACGATGATATAAAAAAACATATGTTGGAAATGCTTGAATTTAGACCTAATAAAATTATTTTAGGGTGTACTCATTATCCGTATTTAATTAAATACCTTTCTCAATATGCACCAAAAGAGATCTTTCTTGACCCTGCTGAAATTTTTGTTAAATATATAAGTGAAAATATCAACAAAAGTACTCAAGATAATGTTGGTTCTGAAGAGTTTTATGTTAGTGCAAATCCAATAGACTTTGTGAGAAATTCAAAGCTTTTTTATGATATTAAAGAATTACCAAACGTAATTTAACTTTAACATAACTTAACAATTCTTATTTTATAAAGCAATTTTTTTTTGCAAAAAAACTTTATATATTTAAGAGATAATCAGAGGTTCCATTATGAATTTAACTTTGAGAAAGCTAGCAATGCTAGAAAAAAATTTAATTCAAAAAGAGGAAAATTACCGAGTTCAAGGATTTGCGACACCTCCTGAAGATGTTGTATTACGAGAAAAATTATCTGATATTTTGAATCGAGTTAGGGTTATATAATTTAATATCATTTATTAAAAAAAGATTAATACCATATATCCAGATTGGATATATGGTATAATGTTGTTAAAAGAAGGAGGGGAAATATGTCTAACCCAATATTGAATGATAATTTTGGAGAACAAGAAAGAGTATTGCAAGGCGAACCAATGACGGTTAATGGCACATTGCAAATTACGTTATTTTTAGGCGTATTGCTTGTAGCTGCAGCAGCTTTTGTATGGTCAAGATTTACGTTAGGATATACTGATATTGCGACATCATTAACTTTTGGTGGTGCTATCGCAGGCTTTATTCTTGGCTTAATAGTTGCTTTCACAAGAACAAAATTCTTAGTTCCTGTTTATGCTGTTTGTGAAGGTTTATTTTTAGGTGGTATTTCTGCGACAATGGAAGCTTCGTATCCAGGAATTGTATCGCAGGCTGTTGTTGGAACTTTTGCTGCATTATTTAGTATGTTAATTTTATATAGAGCAAATTTAATCAAATGCAATGATAAATTTAGGAGTGTTATTTTTATTGCTACAGCTTCAATTGCGGTAATATATCTTGTAGATATAATTGGTCATTTCTTTGGTTATGCTGTTCCAATGATTAATACTTCAACTAATTTTGGTATTGGTTTTAGCTTAGTTGTAATACTTATTGCAGCTTTAAATTTAATTATCGATTTTGATTTTATTGAACGTGGAGCTCAAAGAATGCTTCCAAAAGATTATGAATGGTACGGAGCATTTGGGCTAATGGTAACCCTTGTTTGGTTATACTTAGAAATATTAAGACTTCTTGCGAAAATGAAAGAAAGATAATAGATTTTTAATCGGGCTTCTTTTATAATAAAAGAAGCCTGATTCGTTTTAAGGAGGATTTAATGTTAGTAGCAGTTGTATCATTTATCTTTGGAGCTCTTGTTTCAGCTTTGATTATGCATATAATATTTTCTAAAAATAATAGTTCTGCTAAAGAAGAACTTATTAGACTTAGAGCTAAAGTTGAGACTTCAGAAAATTTGCAAGAGATTATTAAACGTGATTTTGTACAACTTGCTAATGAAACAATCAAGAATGAGCAAGAGGACTTGAGAAGGCAAAACCGCGAAACTCTAGAAGAAAAAATCTTGCCTTTAACAAAAGAATTAGGTGAATTTAAAGAAAAAGTAGAACACTTTAACCTAAAAGGTGTTGAAAATACGACAAAGATTGTTGAACAAATAACAAATTTAGAAAAAAACAATAAGGTGATTGAACAAGAGGCTAAAAATCTCGTTGAAGCTTTAACTAAAAACCAAAATGTTAAAGGCGCATATGGTGAAGAACTTTTAGATACAATTTTGCAACAAAATGGTATGCAAGAAGGGGTTCACTATTCAAAACAATTTGTTACAACTTCAACTAATTTGAAAGATGAAGAGATTCACACCATAAGACCTGACGTAATTGTTAATTTGCCAAATGAAAGACACTTAATTATTGATTCAAAAGTAACACTAACAAGCTATTTAGAATGTATTGAAGATGAGTCTAAAATTGGTGAATTCAAGACTGAGGTAAAAAAACGTATTGTTGATTTAGCTAATAAAAATTATCAAAATGCTGAAGGAATTTCTCAGCCAGATTTCGTTCTTATGTATATGCCTATCGAATCTTCAATCAGCTTACTTTACGAAGATTCTGATATTATTAAACAAGCTTATAAATCAAATATTATTATTGTAGGTACAGCGTCACTACTTACTACTATAAGACTTGTTAACCATCTTTTTGCACAACAAAAACAAGCTGAAAGCGTGCAACAAATAGTTACAGCTGGGACAAACCTCTATGAAACTTTTGTACAATTCTGTGAAGATTTAATTGATGTCCAAAAAAGAATGGCTGATGTAAATAGTAGACTTAATACGACTATAAATAGATTCAATAGAAATAGTAAAAACAAACCAAGTCTATTTTCACAAGTGAATGCGCTTAAAGATTTTGGTATAAATACTAATAAAGAAATTCCTCAATCTTTACTTTTAAGTGAAGAAGAAACTCTTTTGATAGAGGAAAAACAAGACGAGTTAGAAGGAGTTCTAGCAAATGACTAAGATTTTAGTTGTTGATGATGATTTAGCAATAAATGAGCTAATAAAAATTAACCTTGAGCTTCAAGGTTATGAAGTAAAGCAAGCTTTTAATGGGGTAGAGGGTTTTGCACTTGCAAAACAAGAAGTGCCTGAACTAATTGTGCTTGATGTTATGATGCCTGAAGTTGATGGATACACGGTTGCACAAAGAATTCGACAATGTGATGAAATTTCAGATACTCCAATAATTATGCTAACAGCTCTTTCTCAGCTCAATGATAAGGTTAATGGTTTTAATATTGGCGTAGATGATTATTTAACAAAACCTTTTGAGACAGAAGAACTTATTGTTAGAGTTCGAGCTTTGCTTAAACGTTCAAGCAAAATTCCTAAATCTTTAGCTGTAAGAGATTTGCTTACATATAAAGAAGTAACGCTATTGCCAGAAACTTATAGTGTTCAAATTGAGGATAAAGTACAAAAGCTTACGCCAATTGAATTTGATATTTTTAATCTGTTATTTCAAAATCACGGAAATATGGTATCAGCTCAAAGGTTGCTTAAAGAGGTTTGGGGCTACGAACCAGATGATAGCGTTGAGACTATAAGAGTTCATATTAGACATTTGAGAAGTAAAATAGATAAAATTTCTGGTGATAAAAAATATATTGAAACCATTTATGGTGGCGGGTATAAGCTTAATATTTAGGAGATACTATTTTGGATTTTGAAGTTAATGAGATTTTAAAAGACGGTGGTTGCGTTGGTTTAGCTCAAATTAATCCAATTGCAGGAAATCTTGAATATAATTCTAATAAAATTATAGATTTTATTAAACAAGCTGAAGATTTGAATCTTGATATGATTTTATTCCCTAAAAACGCTTTATTAGGATTTGATATGCCAGATTTTATTAATCGTTTTCCTTTTATATTAGAAGAAACTCAAAAATGGCTAGAAAAAATTGCAAATAAAGTTCAAAAAACATCCATGCTATTAAGCTATTTAGGTACTGATAAAAAATATTATTATGCAATTTTAAGATACGGGCGAATAGATAAAATCCTTGACGAGCAAGAATATATTACTTCAAAGCATTTTCATGATGGAGTTGAATTTTATATAAAACCTGTAGCTAATATTTCTCGAGCTGGTACTGAGTTTGTAAATGAAGAAAATCTAAAAGAACTTGCAATAAACACAAAAAGAGTTATTTTAGAGATTAACCAAGTTGGCGCGATTGATGGCTGGTCTTTCGCTGGTCAAAGTAAAGCTTGTGATGAAAATGGAAATGTTTTTGCTCGTGCAATGGATTTCGAAGAACAGCTTCTAGTTGTAAATCCATTTACTAAAAGAGGGAAAAAATATTCAACCGAACCTATAAAAGCTCCTAATAAATTTACTCTTGATTACGAGTGGGATTTAGAAAGAATTTATAAATCTGCAGTTCAAGGAATAAAAGATTATTTTGCAAAATGTGGGCTCAAAAGAGCGGTTTTAGGACTATCTGGAGGGCTAGATTCAACCATTTGCGCCGTACTTTTAGTAGACGCTTTAGGTAAAGAAAATGTCTATGGTGTATCTATGCCATCTAAACTAACAAGCAACGAAAGTAAATCTGACGCACAAAAACTTGCCGAAAATCTAGGCATAGGCTTTACTGAAGCTTCAATCAAACCTATGTTTGAGACTACTGATAAATGTTTGCAAGAATTATTTAACAATGTTGAAAAATCTTGGGATTGCAGATACAAACAATCATTTACCCCTGATAATATTCAAGCTCGTTCAAGAGCTATTTACCTTTGGGGTATAGCTAATGAATTTGAATCTTGTATTCCAATTGCAACTTCTGATAAATCCGAGCTTTATATGGGATACGCTACAATTAATGGCGATATGTCAGGTGGGTATGCGCCAATAGCTGATATTACAAAAACTAAACTATTTGCGCTTGCTCGTTGGATGAACGCTAATCGTGAAATCAAAAACGTTATTCCTGAATCAATAATCCAAAAACGTCCAGGAGCTGAGCTTGCAATAGACCCGAATACAGGCAAAACACTTTGTGCAGAAGATGCGCTTATGCCTTATGAGTTTATGGATGAAGTAATTTGGCGAATAGAAAACTGGCATGAAAGCTATAATGAGCTAATGGATGCTAAGTTTATTTATGAAGAAAAAAATGAAATATCAACAGAACAAAAACAAGCTTGGCTTGATAAATTCTTTCGTAGAATGTCTTTTTCGTTGTATAAAGGCTTTATTTTACCTCCAGCGACAATTATTGATACGAATTCTGTCCTCAAAGCTGATTATTCACAACCAATTACAAGTGGTGGAGTAAATTATAGGGGAGTTAAGAAATAAGTGCTTTTTAGCAAAATCTTTTTTTACTTGTTTTATGATATTGAGGCGTATAATGAAAATTAATCCAATATCAGAAAATAAATCTATAACACCAAATTTTCAAAAAGGTTTAACTAAAAGTTTTGTTTTAAAAGCCAAAGAGTTGGACTGTGAAAAAGCTAAAAAGATTTTAAAGCAGAAAGGCATAAAGTCTATAAATTTGGGAGGATACCAGTCTATTGCTGCTTCTTGTTTAGCAACTGCAGAAATTATAAAGAGTTTTGGATTCAGTATACCTAAAAATTTCTCATATAAATCTATTCCGGAAAACTATGTAGACGGTAATTATACTTATCCTGATGATATTGTGTGTATAAATTCTAGATTTACCCGTTTTAGAGATTTATTAGCTCAAGATGATTTTGAAACATACAGGAAAGGTTCACCTATTACAAAACACTTTTTGGCAACTTATATTCATGAATTTATGCACGCTGCACATTTTAAACATTTAGCCGTAAAATATTCTTATGATGAGTTTATTAATATTTGTAATGAGTTAAAACAATATGCGCCAGCTGAAGAATTATTAAATCCTAAAGTTACAAAACCAACATGGAAAAATTGGGAGGTGAAAGACTGGAATGGCTCAATTCTAGGAGATTATGCGGGTAAAGATTTGATTGAATTTTTTGCAGAAAACGCATCTTTTGAAATCGCGCGAATATTAGAAAAGAATCCTTTAGGTGAAAATAGAGGGAAGAATTTATTTTTTAATCCTAAGAGAACTCAAAAGCTATCATTATCTTTTTTGGAAGAAAAAAAGGATAATTTCTGGACTAGAATGTTTAATAAAAAAGAGGATGATAGAATCGCTTTTTTAAGAGCTATTTGGGATGGTGATTTGGATACAATTTTTAGTGAAAAATATTCAAAATATATTCGAAAAAGCGAATCTATTCAATAAAATGTTGTCTTTTTTGATTATTAAAGATTAAATTTTTATCAACAGGCATATTTATTTGCTTAAACACGTTCGGTTTTGTAGCTTATTGAAAGACCTACGGTGGTGCTTTGCACCAGATGAGGGTGGTCTTAATGCTAAGCCCCTCACTATCGTTAATCAAACAAATATGCCTGTCTCATAATAAAGAAGAGTTAAGAAATAATGTTTTTGAGACGATAGCGAAGGACAATACAAATAGCTAGTTTAATTTTGCTACGTAAGCGTAGCACACATCTTCTTTTAGAAGATGTGCTTTTCAATCGGCTCTAAAACTGAGCGTGTTCTCAAAAATATTATTTCTTAACCCAATTAAACAAATAGAATTAGAATAAAAAAGACAACATTTTGTTATTATGTGATTTTCTTTATTTATTTATTTATTTATTTAAAGCTTAAATTAGAATTCAAATGCTTAATTTGACGTTTCATATCTTCGACTTTGTCTAGTAAGTTTTCGTTTTGAAATATTTCCATAGCTTTTTTATAGTTTTCTTCAGCTTCTGTTTTATATTCAGGATTATCATAGCCAGACATTAGCTGTAATGTTTGAGCTAATAGAACATACCCCTCAGGCTTTGTTGGGTTTATTCTTATAGCCTTTTCAAAACTTTCTTTTGCATCAATAATATGCCCCTCTAAATGATTTTTATAACCTTCAAGGACTCTAAATGGGTATAAGAATAACCCCTGCTTGTCAAAAATCTCTAATTCCAAAAGGAAGCTGATTTCTAATAAATCTTTGTCTTGATACATATCTGAAAATCTAAAATGAGAAACAAAATATTTTGGGAATATGGAGTTCAATCGCTTTAACATTTCTGCTTCTTTTTCTTTGTCACCAGCGAGTCCAAAAATATTTGCTTCTTTTAAAAGTTTTATTGGGTTATCTTTGTCGATTATGTCTATTAGCTCAAGAAGCTTAAGCCCCTTTGAGAACTCATCTTTTGCTAAGACAATTGCTACCTCTTTGAATAAAAATTGTAGAGTCTTGTATTTGTGATGCTCAAATAGGTTAAGTATAAAATCCTTAGCAATATCAACTTGTCCAGAGAAAACTAAAGAAAGAAATTTTATACGTTTGGCTTCAGAATTTTCTTCATCCCAAGAAAGGACTATGTTGGCATCTGTAATTGCCTCGTAGTAGTTAGCAATTTCGTAGTTTAATAATAATCGTTCAAAAAATGCTTCTTTCTTTTGTGCACAGTGCCCAATAATGTATGTAAAGTCTGAGTAAGCATCATCATACATTAAAAGTTTTTTGCATAATTTGCCACGTTTGAGGTATGTGGTAGAGGGTTTAAATTCTTCTCTTATTAGAAAATTCAGTTTTTCTAATGCAAGTTCAAAGTTCCCATCTAAAATATTCTTATCGACAGTTTTTAAACTCATTAAATATTTTATATTGTCTAACATAGTCCCTCTTTGATTTTATGATTATAATGTATCATAAAACTTTTTTATCGACGACTGCCGAGTTTGGCTATATAAGTTTTAAAGCTTGTTTGATTTCTCTTGTGGCAGAAGACAGCTCTTTATTAGTGCTAAGCTCCTTCTTTATTTTTTCATAAGCAAACATTATTGTCGTATGTTTTTTATTGTAATATTCTGCAATACAAACAAAACTTTTTTCTGTGATTTCTCTTGAAAGATAAATTGCCATGTGTCTTGCTGTTGAAATTTTTTGTCCTCTCGCAGTACTTTTTAGGTCTTCAATCTCAACATTATAGTATTTAGAGGTTACTTCTGCAATTTTATCGAAACTTATTTCCTCTTCTGCTTCATCGCATTTGAGAATTTCTTTTGCTAGTTTAAGGCTTAGGCTTTGTTCTGTGATTTCTGCATAAGCACAAACCTTATTGAAAGCTCCCTCAAGCTCTCTAACATTCTTTGAAAAGTTCTTAGCTATGTATCTTAAAGCGTTTTCTTCAAAAATTAAGCCATTATCTTGTGCAAGTTTTTTAATTATCTCAAATCTATTGTTTTCTTCAGGAGCAATTAACTCAACCATAAGTCCCATTGCGAATCTTGAATCTAATGCTGCAGTTAAATTAGGGATGTCTTTTGGTAACCTGTCTGAAGTAATTACAATTTGTTTACCTTTATTATATAGACTATCAAAGGTATGTTGCATTTGATCCATTGTTTTTTTCTTACCTTCGATAAACTGTATGTCATCAATCAAAATAATATCAATATTTGTATACTTTCTGTTGAATTTTGACATATTTTCAACTTGATCTTTGCTATTTCTTGAATTTGAAATAAAATCGTTTATGTAATCTTCAGTTTTTGTATATTTAACTTTTAATTTTGGGTTATTAAATATTGTATAGTGACCAATTGCTTGCATTAAGTGGGTTTTACCCAATCCGGAAGCCCCGTAAATAAATAGTGGATTATATTTTTCTGCTGGCTTTTGAGCAACAGACATTGCAACAGCGTGTGCAAATTTATTATTTTCACCTACAACAAAGTTTTCAAATTTATATTTGAGATTCAGATTTGCCGCTGATTGCATGTAAGAGAGATTTTCCATTGCTTGCTCTTTCATTGCAGCGTTGGCAATCTTTTTCTGAAGCTTTTCGCTCTCTTTTTTTAAACTTTTTGCAGCATTTGCATCATATATGATTATTAGGTCTGAATTGGGATTTTGAGTAACTTTTTTTAGGACATCAATAATTTGTTTATAATGATTTCTGCGTAGTAAATCTCTCCCCATAATTTGCCCTGTTACGACAGTAAGTACTCCTTTGTCATAACCAGAAATCTCTAATGGGTGAATCCAAGGATGGGCATTTTCAGGTAAAGCCTGTATTAATTCGGCTTTAAGTTGCTCCCAGAACTGATTTAACTCCATTGTATCCATATATTCGACTTGTTTGTTTGTGATTTTTGGTAATAAAAAAAGGCGACACCCAGATTCGAACTGGGGAATAAAAGCTTTGCAGGCTTCTGCCTTACCACTTGGCCATGTCGCCGTAAAACTAATTTTACGATAAACAAAATTTCATTGCAAGTAGTTAAAGTGTGTAAGATTTTACTAATTTATATTATCTATCATTCAATTGTTAACTTTTGTAACAAGTTTTGTTTAATTTGAAATTGCATAAATTTTAAATACTTTATATATATGTAAGCATTAAATAAACACAAGAATAAAATTCGTACACATAACACAACCTTTCATACAACCTACACACTAACCTTCTACACATGAGGAATTAATGAAAAAGATTCCAAACCTTTCTTTAAGAAAGGTTTTTTTTTTGTGTTACGCATGTAGATAAACTGTCCACTATTAATTTATACTCAAAACAAAATGTAAAAGTCAGCGCCGTTGTGACGAAGCGAAAGCGAAGGAGCGTAGCAATCTTTGATTGCACAGGCGCTAAATAGTGTTAGCTCGGAGTGAAGTCCTTACAACCTGCAAATAGCTTCAAATATGCCTTCTGAGTATGTTGGATGGGCAAAACAAACTTTTTTAAGATCATCTATTTTTATATTATTTTGCATTACTATTAACAGTTGTTGAATTAAGGCTGAAGCTTCTTTAGAAACAATATGAGCCCCAATAATATATCCCTCTTTTGTGAGAATCTTTATAAAGCCTTCTGTTGCATCATCGCACCAAGATTTACCAAGTGCTGTTATCGGTAGGGAGATTTTTTTGCATTCTTCTGGGCAATCTTGTTCTCTAAGTCCCACCCAAGCTATTTCTGGCTCACCATATATTACTGACGGAATTAGATTTTTATCTGGTGATAAATTCTCTCCGTTTGCATAGTTTAGCCCCTGTTGTATAGCATAATGTGCGAGTAAAATTTCTCCCCTTATGTCGCCTAATGCTTCGATGCCTGTAGTGGTTTCGTCAATAGGAACTCTTCCGATAGCAGAAAGTATAAAATCCGGCTGTATAATATTTCCTGATTTTAAGGTAACTATTTTATTTTCAATTTTATCAATGCTATCGTTTGTGAAAAATTTTATTTTTCTTTGTTTAAATATTCTTTCAACTCTTTTAGAAACTTCTGTATCAGCTAATGGAATTAAATGTTCAGCCATTTCAACAATAGAAACTTCTACTCCAAAGTTTGAAAATATCCTAGCCCATTCAATTCCTATTGCGCCTGAACCTATAATCAATACAGAATTAGGCAATGAGTTAAGTTTTAATACATCATCTGAACTTAAGATAAAATTATTATCAAACTCTAGACCTTTTACCTCTCTAGGTTTTGAACCTGTTGCAAATATTACCTTGTTAATATTGTATTCTTTTGAATCAGCCAAAATAGTATTTTGGTTTAGAGCTTTTGCTTCTGAGTAAACAACAGTAACTCCACTATTTTTAACAGCTAATTCTAGCCCTTTTCGGATTTTTTCTACTGCATCGTCTCTTTTTTGAGCAATTTTAGAAAAATCAAAGTTTTTGACTTCTATATCTAGACCTAAATCTGAGCTCTTTAGAATTTGCCTATATATTTCAGAAGAATGTAAAAGAGATTTTGTAGGAATACAACCTCTATTCAAACAAGTTCCACCAAGTTTGTCTTTCTCGAATAGTACAACCTTGTGCCCTTGTGAAGCTAAATTCATTGCTACTGTATATCCTGCAGGACCACCACCAATAATGCCATAATCAAAATCCATTACACTCTCCCCTTGTTCTTGTGTCAATTTTAGCTCATTTTTATTTATAAAGCAATTAAATTCTTAAACCTGTAGAACTGTAAACGGAAGCTTTAAAAGTTGGCTGTTTTACTTCTTCAGGCTTTTTGATTTCATTTTGTTTCATATTAATGTAATTTTTTTGCATTTTAGATGCCATTTTATTACGAATAATAGGGGTAACGATGTTTGATGAAACAATACCGGCGCCGACTGTTGCTAGTGTCGTATAGTAATTTTTAGTTGAGTAATATTCACTTCTTGGAAATTCTTTAGAAACTTTTAGAACCTCATCTAAGTCAAAATCTAGTTTTCCGATTTTTTTAGAATATAAATCCTTATTTTTATCTAAGAAATTTCTAACGCTTTTAGGTGCAAATTTTCCTGTAGAGAATAGTTTTGCAGTAATTTTTTTTGCGGCTTGTGTAATTAAGAAGAAAGAGCCAATATTTACTGCGGCATCAGCTAGCTCTTGAGGAACCAAGAAACTTTTTTGTTCTTTAGAAAGGTTAGGGTTTACTAATATAGCACCGATTTGAGCCAAAGAAGATAAAGTCCAACCAGCAACACCTGTGAAAATAAGCATTTTAGAAGCGTCTTTGCTAAAATGTTTTGCAACCCAATTTAAAACGTTTTGGAAAATATTAGTCATGAGCGACCTCTACTTTCTGCTTCTGATTTTTAATGTCAGATTTTTGTTTTAAATTTTCACTAATACCTTTAAATTTGTTTGTCAACTTAACCGTTAGAGGGGCATCAATAAGGAAATTTGTAAAGCACATTGCTAAAATAGCAGTACTAGTTGACAGCGCACTACGATAATTTTTTAGTAAAGCGGGGTTTTTGCAAAATGTGAGTAACCATTTTTTTGGTAGAAGTGCTTTGCCAAATTGGGTATTAGATTTTAAATCTGTCATTTTTTCTATCATTTTGTGACAAGAACCTCTAACAATTATCCCAACGGTTGTCCCTGCTATGATTTTAGCCAGAGTTCTACAGACAGAAACTCTTCTAGTATCTTCATCAACGGATTTGTTAAAATAGTCAATTGGTGGTTGAAGTGCAATAGCTGTTGCGCCCATAATAGCACGGTTAACAGCTGGATTAGACATGTTTGAATCTCTCTTTAATCTTTTCACTATCGTAGAAGCATCATCTTTGAATGTTGCAGGCGAAAATATATCGAGCACTGCTTGTTTTACTCGATGAATTATATTAGGCTTACTTGCACCCCCAGATGCTGGAGGCTTAGCTTGCATTGAAATATTGTAATTTATCGGCTGTATATTCATAACACTTCTACCCAACTAGTATAAAACGACACATAGGTAAAATTTGACTTTTAGATCGATTTTGTTACAAAAAATTTACAAAAATATCTTTATACACACCGAGCTGACACTATTTAGCGCCTGTGCAATCAAAGATTGCTGCGTTCATTCCGCTTCGCTACACTCACAACGGCGCTGACGTAGAGTTTCGTCCTCAGTTTGCCGTTGCCGTCGCAACGCCAAATTCGGACTTCACTCCGAGCTGACGCTATTAAAAGAAAAAGCTATGAACGAATCTCGTGCATAGCTGTTGATTAGGGATATGTGTATCGTCGTTTTTTAAGGAGTATAGTTATATATTAGCAGTATGTTTTTAAAATAAAATCATACATTTTGATGATTTTGTTAACAAATCTTAATATTTTTTAAGCAAAAAAAAGACCTGACTTCTAATCAGGTCTTTTTTTTATACTTTGCGTTTACGAGCTGCTTCTGATTTGCGTTTTCTCTTAACGCTAGGCTTTTCGTATCTTTCACGTTTTTTTACTTCAGAAAGAATACCAGCTTTTTGGATTTTCTTTTTGAATCTGCGTAAAGCGCTTTCGATACTTTCGTTTTCGCCTACTTTAACTTCTGCCATCGTATATTCACCACCTTTATATGCATTTTGTACAAGGTTATTGTAAAACAAACCTTTTTAGATTGCAAGTTTGCCGCTAATTAAGAGGTCCGACGTGTCTTAATGGCCAAAAAGTAAATACAGCCCGTCCTATGAATCTTTCTTTTGGTAGAGTCCCCCAAAAACGGCTATCCTGAGAATTTCCCCGATTATCTCCCATCATAAAATATTGGTTTTCTGGAATGACAAAAGGCCCACAATACATATTTTCTTTGCATTTATGATAATCGTATTCACTCATAATATATTCTTCATCTAGCCTTTTATCATTGATATATACATAGGAACGTCCGTCTGGGAAGTGTTTTATTTCAAATTTTTCTCCTGGAAGTCCGATAACTCTTTTGATATATGCTATATCTTTGCAGAAAAAGCCTGTTAACCTGCTAAATATATCTAATGGTGTAGTTTTAAGTTTAACAAATGGGGGGTAGAAAATCATTACATCACCGCGTTTAGGCTCATTCTCGAATGTGTAATTTTTTAACACATTGGGGAATTTTGTTATTTTTTCAACAACAATTCTGTCTCCCTCAACGAGAGTTGGTTTCATTGAGCCTGAAGGAATCCATCTGAGTTCTGCAATAAAAAATCTTATAATAATGACTGCAACTATTACAAAAACAATTGTGTCAATTGTCTCTCTAAAATCAGCTTTTAACTTCTCTCTATCGTACATAAGTTTATTATTAAATCCTTTAGTGTTTTTTTATAGGTATTATTAGGAACATCTTTTAATAATAAAAGCATTTCTTCTTTGTAATTATCTAATAATTGTGCGGTTTTTTCAATCCCTAAAATATCATTCGCTGTAAATATCTTGTTTTTTTTGTCATTTTCTGCAGAAGTATCTTCTAAGTCATTTTTTATTTGAAAGACAATTCCGAATTTTTCTGCAAAAATTTTGGCTTTAGTTGAATCCGAATTTGATACTATTGCGGTGCACTGCAATATTGTAGTAAATAGTGATGCTGTTTTATTCTTACAAGTCTCAATATAGTCATTGCTACTAATATATTTGCCTCTGTTCGTGTATTGAATGATTTCTGCTTGTACCATTTTCTTTGCACAATCTTTAAATGATTCAATAATTGATTCTTTCATCTTGGCAAGTAGCTCAAAACACAAGGCAAGTAAGTAATCTCCTGCAAGAATAGCAAGTTTTGGAGAGTACTTTTTAGCTATAGTTATGTTTCCCCTACGTTTTTCTGAATCATCTATTACATCGTCGTGAAGAAGTGAAGCGTTGTGTAGGATTTCTCCAGCAGCAAGAATTCTATAGATTTCATCAGTTACTTCTATTCCTTGCGATTTGATGTATAACAAAGCTAAGCAAGATCTGATTCTTTTGCTTGGCCCCAGCATAAAATCAGAAATTTCATTATTCAATAAGGGTTCTTTAAAGCTATTAGCTATGTATTTTTTTAATATTTCAAGTTCTTTATTTATAACTTTCATAGTTTGATGATAGCACAAAAGCTTGTTTAGGTAATTAGAAAAATGTTTATAAAAATCGGGAAAGAGTATTCTTTCCCGATTTTATCCAGAGCTCTTTGGTTATTGATTGACCTCGAGCTCTTGACACTCCCTAATCAATCAACCTGCACAATTTGTAAATTGTACTTCTATTCATCTCTTTTTCCTATCTATACTAAGTTCAATGCGATGCTTGGTAGCTGGTTAGCTGTTGATAGCAATGTCGCTGAAGCTTGTTGTAAGATTTGTTGTTGGATATAAGTAGATGATTCTTCTGCTACGTCTGTGTCTCTCAATGTTGAAAGTGATGATGTTAAGTTTTGTGATTGAACATCAAGACCTGTCATTGCAGATTCAACACGGTTTTGTACAGCACCGATTTTTGTTACACGGCTAGAAATGTCGTTGATAGCTGAATCTAAGAATCCAAGCATTTCTTTAGCTCCATGTTTGTCTGCAGTTTGCAATGTGTAATTAGCCGGTGTAGAACCGTCTGCTGCAGCTGCTTCGTAAACTAAGTTACAACAAGCTGATGCAAATGTTTCAATACCGTCTACAGAATTTAATTTTGCAGTGAAAGAACCTGCTTTTGTCGCTTTGTCTAACATTTCTGATAATACTTGTTCACCACCGCATTTTTCTGTTGTGCTGTTTTTTAATGTGTTGAATAAACCGCTAACACTAGCATTTTTGAATAGTTCAATGCTTAAGTTGATTCTGCTGTTTGCATCAGAATATAAACCTACTTGAATGTTGATACCATCTTTAGTGATACCTACATCGGCATTTTCGTCACCTTTAGCCTCAGTATCAAATGCCATTAATTTAATACCGTTAAATTCTGAGTTTGCAGAAATACGAGTAACTTCGTTCAATCTTGCACTAATTTCAGATTGGATAGCTTTTAATGATTGAGAACCATAAGTTCCGTTAGCAGCTTGTTCAGTCAAGTCTCTTACACGTTGTAAGTGGCTTACTAGTAAACCATAAGTTTCTTCAGCTGTAGTTAATAAGTCAAGACCTGTTGCTGCGTTGTCATAAGCAACATCTAAAGAACCTAACTTAGTTTCCCAGCTGTTTGCGATAGAATAACCTGCTGCGTTGTCTTTTGCGTGGTTAATTTTGTAACCAGTAGTCATTCTTTCGATTGATGTGTTCATTGCGTTTGTCGCATTGTTTAAACTTCTCTGCGCAATTAGCGAAGAAATGTTTGTGTTGATTGTGAGTGCCATAGATAGATCTCCTTTCTCTTCGATACGTACTTTAAATTTAGCTATACATTCCTTGCATAGCTTTGCACTCGGCTGATTGTTCAGCCATTACTTTCCGGTTGGGATAACCGGCTCTATACTCTCTCTTTTATAGACATGTACCTTTCGTTTGGTGATAAACAACTCTTGTATCAAACAACCTTTACTCTAATGAGCTTGTCCCATCCGTTGAGACTTTTTAATTCCTTATAGTTGTCTATCTGATTTGTGATATATACTCTCTACATTAACATTATTGCTACACTATATAACCAAAGTAAACTCTTTTATGATATTTTTTTACAAATGTTAAATAAACTTAAAAAAACTTTACAAAAATTGCTCCAAAAAGGCAATTTTTGGAGCCGTATATATTTTATATATATAAGAGGAGCTTTTATGACTTTACGTACAGATTATTCATACGGACAAAAAATAGATTATAAAGGTGAAAAATGCACTATTGTTTCAAATCCTACCTTTTCTGATTATGTTACGGTAGAAACTTCTAATGGAAAATTTCGTCGTCTAAAAGCAAATTTGCTTTTCTTTGATAGTTTGAAAGAAAGATATTCTCAATGGAAAGAACAAAATGATAAAAGAATATTAGCCTTTAAAGAACAAGGGCAATATTATGACAAACAGCAACAACAACACAGGGCAGAGTATAGAAATATATTATCTCAAATGAGTTTATTTGATAAAGAATCCGAGGAATACGCAAATTTATATAAACAATCTTGGGTTGAAAGAATGAGTGCAGTTACAGCCGGTAATAAGGCGTATAGTAAATATATGTCTGCTTTTATTGCGGCGACTGATACGCACTGGTGTTAGCCTGATTGTTGAATAGAAAAGTATAAAAAAATAAATAATACTCCTGTAAAAAGGAGTATTATTTTATGAAAATGTTAATATTTGATTTTAGGGATTCAGAACGTGAATTTTTTGAGAAAAATGATTTTACGGATTTTGAGTTAACTTTCATAAAAGAGCCATTAAACTCAATGACCCAATTGACTGAGGAACAATGGAAAGAGACTGATGTTATAAGCACTTTTATAAATTCTTCTGTAACAGCAGATATTATTAATAAATTTAAAAATTTACGCATTATAACAACAAGGTCGACAGGTTATGACCATATTGATTTGAAGTGTTGTATAAATAATAATATTGCGGTTTTTAATGTTGATCAATACGGGCAAAAAGCTGTTGCGGAATATACTTTAGGTATGATGATTGCACTAGTAAGGAATATTATGCCAGCGTATCTTGACGTTCAAAAAAACATAATTAATCATCCAGACTATGAGGGAAGAAACCTTTGTTCTATGACATTAGGAGTTATTGGTTGTGGTGCGATTGGTGAAGCTGTTGCTAAGCTGGCATTATCTTTTGGGATGAAAGTACTGGTTACAAGTTATGCTCGTTGTAATGATGTGGATGCTCTTGTAGAGTATGTTTCTTTAGAAGACTTATTGAAAAAATCTGATATAATTTCGCTACATATACCTTATACAAAAGAAACTCATCATTTTCTTGGAGAAAAAGAGTTTAAACAAATGAAAGACGGGGTATACATAATTAATACAGCAAGAGGAGAGTTGATTGACGGTATTGTTTTGTACGAGAATCTGATTTCTGGAAAAGTCTATGGTGCAGCTTTAGATGTTTTAGAATGTGAGCAAGTTTCGTTAACGGGTGATATTTCTAATATAAAGCACTCTGATACTGCTTGTGTCGCAAGTGCATTAATTACCCAAAAATTACTGGCACTTAAAAATGTTATAATAACACCGCATATAGCTTATAATACAAAAGAGGCTGTTGAAGCTCTTTTAGAGACAACTTTTAATAACATAAGAGATTTTGTAAAAGGTGAGCATAGTAAAAGGTTATGTTAAGGATTTGTTATTAAGTTTGAATTTGTGATATTATTTGATTATGGCAATTATTTCAGACGATGATAAATCTTTTAAGCTTAAAGAGGGGAAGAATCCGAATATAAAATCGGAGACGATAGAGTATGATAAAACCTTTGAGAATTCAATCCGTCCAAAGGATTTTGATAGCTATATAGGACAGAGTGAATTAAAGGAAACTTTAAAAATCACCCTAGAAGCAGCGAAGTTAAGGGAAAAACCTCTTGATCACATGTTGTTTTATGGTCCACCAGGACTAGGTAAAACAACTATCGCTGGCGTGATTGCTTCTCAAATGGGAGTTGAAATTCGTATAACGTCTGCCCCTGCTCTTGAACGACCTCGTGACATTATAGGAATTTTGATGTCATTAAAGGGTGGTGAGATTTTATTTATCGACGAAATCCACAGGCTCAATAAGGTTGCCGAAGAAATTCTTTATCCTGCGATGGAAGATTTTACTTTGGATATGACTACTGGAAAAAGTCAGACAGCAAAGACACTGAGGGTTCCAATACCAAAGTTTACTCTAATTGGTGCAACAACAAAAGCAGGGGAACTTTCAAGTCCGCTTCGTGATAGATTTGGAATGATTCATCGTCTAGAATTTTATACTGTAGAAGAATTGTCAGAAGTTGTGCGACGTACTGCAACAATTCTTGAAATTGATATTACTGACGATGGTGCAAGAGCTATTGCTATGCGTTCAAGGGGGACTCCTCGTATTGCAAATAGGCTAGTAAAACGTGTAGCTGACTTTGCTATTGTTAAATATGATGGAATTATTGATGCGAGAGTTGCTAACGAATCATTAGATATTTTAAAAATAGATGCCTTTGGGCTTGATACAACAGACAGGGCTCTATTAAATCTTATTATTGAAAAGTATGACGGTGGTCCTGTGGGTGTTGAAACAATAGCAGCGGCTTTGAGTGAAGATGTTAGAACTATAGAGGATGTGTGTGAGCCGTATCTTTTACAGGCTGGGTTCTTGCAAAGAACTCCAAGAGGACGAAAAGTTTCTCCTGAGGGGTACCGCCATTTAGGAATGAAACAGCCATCTGAACAAACAACTTTATTTGATTTGGGGTAATAAAAGTATGAAAAAATTTATAAGCTTACTAATATTTTTCCTATTAACACTAGGTGCTGTTTTTGCACAGCCTGAGCCTGAAATACTCAAGTCTCAATTAGGAGTTGTTAAAGCAATAAATTACAATGATTGTGCAGTTGGTGATATTGAAAATGTTAAGCAAATTGTAACTGTAAAAATTCTTGGTGGTGAGTTTAAAAACGAAACAATATCTGTTGATAATATGATTACAGGCAATCCATATTATGATATAAAGCTTAAAAAAGGTTCAAAAGTTATACTTCATGTAGAAAATATTGCAGGAGACTATGTTTTTTCTATTCAGGATGTACAACGCTCAAATGTCTTAATATTTTTATCACTAATTTTTTGTGGATTACTTATTTATGTCGGACGAAAGAAAGGTGTTTATAGTTTAGTTTCGATTGTACTGACCTGTGCTCTAATTTATTATTTGTTGAATCCGCTAATATTATTAGGTGTAAATCCGGTTCTTTCAACAATTTTAGTCTGTTTGTTATCAACTGCAATTACGATGTATTTGGTAGGCGGGTTTAATCGTAAAAGTACTGCTGCAACTTTGGGCTGTATTCTTAGTCTTATATTTGCAGGAATTTTGTCAATGTCAATTGTAAAAATTGCTTCTCTTACGGGATTTAGTAGTGAACATTCAATGTTCTTATTTTCTGCACATCCTGAACTAAACTTTGTCTCTATTGCTGTCGCTACAATGATTCTTGCAACCTTAGGTGCGGTAATGGATGTGGCTATGTCGATAGCCAGTACGATTAATGAAATCCATACTGTTGATAATTCAAAGACGGTTAAAGAACTTTTTGAGTCAGGTATGAATGTAGGTAGAGATATAATTGGCACAATGGCCAATACTCTTATTCTGGTTTATTTAGGAACTTCCCTACCATTACTATTACTTGCATCTAATATTGATTTTGTTAAATTTATTAACTTAAATCAAGTTGTAACAGAAATTGCATCTGCATTAATAGGGAGCTGTGCGATTGTTATATGTGTTCCAATAACAGCAATTGTTGCTTCAGAGTTAGTTAAAAAAATGCCTGAAAAAATAGATTTTTCAAGAATGCATTATTAATTGCATTTTATACTCGCAAGTGCTATACTGTTGAGGAATTCGGAGGAGAAAGTTTGATGATAAATATTAAAAATCTTATAATGCTAATTATGGCTTTTTGTTTTGCTGTAAATACAGCTATAGCAGGTCCTTTTAAGGCTGATGCAAAAACCAAAAGGATACCTGCAGGAACAACATTTCAACTTGAATTTTTACAACCAGTTAGCACATATTCAGGTGGTGCTGGTGATTCTTTTGTTGCAACGATGTTAAATGAACAAGCATCTGGTTCAAGTATTATTTTGCCAGCAGGAACCGTTGTGCGAGGTAGTATTGCTCAAGTTAATACTGCAAAAAGGTTTTCACGAGGAGCGAAACTTTATTTAGATTTTGACCATGTTGTAACCCCAACTGGTCGTCAAATCCCGCTTGATATGGCTGTTTGTCAATTTGATAGAATTTACTATGATGGCGGACTATATAAAAATTTAGGTTATGGTGAAGCTGTTCAGAAGAACTATGAACAAGCTGTAAAAATAGCTAAAGATGCAACAGAATATGGCAAAAAAGCAGAGGATTCAGCTCCAGGTCTACAATATATCACAACACCATTTTGTGCAATCGGTGGATTTTTCGGTGGTGTAGGGTATTTTATTGGTGACTCTGTTGCAGATATGTTTAGAAAAGGACAAGATGTGTATATTAATACTGGCGATGTTATGAATGTTAAATTAGTTAATCCGATTGATATTCCAGTTTATTAAACCTTAGTATAGCACTTGCCAAAATCCGCAAAAGCGCCTGTGCAATCAAAGATTGCTCCGTTCCTCCGTTTTACGTCGTCACAACGGCGCAATCGTAGTGTTGCGTCCTCAGTTTGCATTTGCCTGCGCAAACGCAAATTCGGACTCCACACCGGCTAACGCTGTCTTGGATTATTGGCGGTTCACAACTTTTATACTCCGCTTTTGTTTTTCTTACGAAAAACAGCACTCCGTCAAGTTGTTCACAGGGACGTGTCTAGCCCTCACTTCGTTCGGTCGTCGCACTTGCCAAAATCCGCAAAAAAAAGCCTCTTTAGGGGAGAGGCGAGGGGAAATTTTAGTTAATAGGTATACACTTCACATTATGTTTTTAGAGTTAATATCTTATCTTAGCCCAAACGTTGGAGCCATTTGCTCGGTTTGTTTGTCTGCTAATCCTTTATAACTTTCGAGTTGTTTTTCTTTAATCTTAAGCTTTTGTTCAAGACTATTTAATTCAAGCTGAATTTCTTTTTCAACTTCATTCATTTGCGTTATTTCTTGCTGCTTGAGAGCTTTTAGCGCTTCTTGTTTGAATTGATTAAATGCACTATATTCTAATTGCATTTGCATCATAGGGTTCCCAGTCATAGGTACTCTACCCATCATCTTCATCATATGAAGATTTTGCATTGCACTCATTGAACTTGCTTGGTCAGAGTATTGAGCAAACATTGTCGCTCTAGGCAGAAGCTCTGGTGAAAGACCGGCTATATTGTTTAAGCCAAGTATTGTTGAACCTCCCAATCGGCTGGCATATTTTTGATGGTTAGACAATTTATTTGTCTTCTCCATTACCTGCCTTTGGAGATCATTTATTTCACGCGTTAATCTCTGGACCATCCAGAATGCTACTAACATAATGAACCTACCTAACTTTTACTTTAACTAACCTTTTGTAAATTTAAAAAACTAACCTTTTTTAACCTTACATCTTAATAAAGTATTTTACTTTTCAAAAATTGCCTTTTTTGTTTTGTTTTGTTAAGAAATGTAAACATAAGTTTTTTTTATCTGTTTGAGATACAATATTTATAAGGGTTTGAAGAGGAGACGCCATGATTAAAGATAAATTAAAAAATGCCAAAACTTATTATAATTTGGGTGAAAATTTAAAAAAAGGGCTTTTATGGCTAGAAAAAAATGATTTAGAAAAACTAGCTGACGGTCGCTATGAAATCGACGAAGATAAAGTTTTTGCTTCTATACAAACCTACGAAACTAAGGATGATGCTAACTATGAGTCTCATCGTAACTACATTGATATTCAATATATGATTAATGGTTGTGAAAAAATCGGTGTTACGGATTTGAGTAATTGTAAAACTTGTATTGAATATGATGCAGAAAGAGATTTGGAGTTTTATAATATTACAACACCAGAGGAATACTTAAGACTTAATGCGGGAGAGTTTTTAATATTTTACCCACATGATGCACATAAACCGTCAATTACTTTAGATGAAAAAGCAACTGTAAAAAAAGTTGTTGTTAAGGTTGCTGTAAACTAACGCTTATGCTGCAAATATATTAGCAATTGAATTATCAATTTCAAAATCAGCAAGCTCGCCTTGATAGTTAAGTTCTTCTTTATTAAATAGGTTCCATAATTCTCCAAGAACAGGCTCTTTTGCTGTTTTTTTGCCAGAATGAGATTTTAAATATTTTAAAGTTTCTTTTAAAGTGTTATTAACACTTATTTGTGATGATGCTTTAATTATAGCAAGGTGAGGTGCATAACTTGCTTCAGGTTTTGTTTGATTAAATATTGTTTGTTCAAGAATCTTATTTGAAGCTTCTTGAGATGCACCTTGTTTAGCAAGCAAATCTCTTGCTGTGTTTCTTAAATTTTCCCTATTTTCAAACTGAAAACTGTTAGTATGTGTAATATTTAATCCCATTTTTGATACCTTTATCCCTTTTCTTAGTATGTATATCGGCTTTTTTTTGAAAAACTTTAATGTTTTTAGTGATATTGTTACAAAAGTTAACAAATATATCAAAACTATCTCTCCTGTGGAGAGAAAAGATTTTCTTAATGAGCAATACGAGTTTAGAAATTCAAGAGAGGGTTTAATAAAAAGTGATTGTAAACTTTTGTAACAAAAAGAAAAGTATTTGAAATCCGTCTTTTTATATAAACTTTATATATATAAGATGTAATAATAAGATGAGGTACGAGCTATGAGTCACGGCTATGTAAGAAATCATTATGGTGATAACTGTCATTTCTCTGACAGTTCTTATAAACGATATAACCGTTATCATTATGAACGATGCGGTTGTGATAGCTTATCTACATACCTAGCTGGTAGTGGTTGTTGCCACTCACATAGTTCTGGCTGTGGTGGCGGAATGAACTTATTCTGGCCTAACTTTGTTTCAGGACTATGTCAAAGTGTTCTAGGTATGTTTGGAGGCTTTGGCGGTGGCTGGGGCTTTGGAATGCCTAGTTTTGGTGGCTGGGGCTTTGGCGGTGGCTGGGGCTTAGGTGCTGGCTGGCTTGGTACCAATCAAGCTGATGGCGTAGACGGAGCATCAAGAAGAGCCGCTCGTGCAAGACGTTATGCAACAAATGGTGCTACGGGAACAGTTCAAGACATTGATAACCCTAAAATCGCAGCATTAACCAAAGAAAGAGCTGAGCTTGTTGCAAGAGGAAATGCTCTAACTCAAGCACAAGTTGAGGCGTTTAATAAAAAGCTTGATGATGCAATAGCTGCAACTGATAATATAGCAAAAGAATCTGACGTGAAAACATATAAAAATTTAAAATTAACATTGCCTGAGCCACAACAAAAAGATTTAACGAAAATCATTAAACTTGGGGGTGCAGATGTCAGTGTAGAAAATATTCCTGATGACATGATTACACTTGATAATATAAAAGGTTTGACACCTGATGATATACAAAAACTAAACGAAGCACAGGCTAAAAATATTCTGACTAAACTTGGTTATATAGATAATAATAGTGTCGGAAAAATGTCTGGTGAATACAATATTTTACTATTACTTCAAAAATCTGGGGTTAATGTGCAATGTGCAACAAATCCTAAGTCTGAAGATAAAATGATTCAAGGTAAAATATCAAATGTTGTCCAGACTGATGGAAAAATTTCTTATACGATTGATAATGGTACTGCAGACGGTATCTTCAAATATAAATACACATTCCAGCAAGTTGATGATAAAAACGGTAAGAAATGTTTCCACTTGACTAAAATTGAAAATAATAACTCTGATAAACAAGGATATGTAGATAATAATTGGAAAAATAGAGATTATATCTGTCAAAATGAAAAAGAACCTCTTAAAATTACGGGCATACCTTTAATTTCAACCCGAAGTTCATCAGATAGGACAAAATTAGAAACTGAATTAAAATAAAAAACTCCCTGCGGGGAGTTTTTATTATATATACCATTTTGATCGTATAAATGAATATTTTTTCAAAGGATCTTTTTCTTTTTGGTTTATGTTTGTTATTTGTGGTGTTTTTGATAAAAACAGCCCAAGATTACCGAGTTTGTACTCGGGGTTGGATATGTAAAAATTCTCTTTTTGCTTTCGCAATATTTCGTTAGAAGAAAGAATTTGCGTCACAATTTCTTCTTGGGTTAAATCTTTTGTCAAATCTCCTCCGCTTGGCTAGCTTTACGAGTGTATCACCAAAATCTTGACATGGCAAGTTTTAAATAAGTTTGTTTTTCCAACTTTAGTTAGAGAAATTCCGAACTTATTTACAATGTTTTTTTTATTTAAATAGGTTTAGTATGTTAATGTGAGCATGAAGTATGAAAGCTTTATGTATTACCCCAAGTCATTCTGAGCTTGACTCAGAATCTATCAATATTTATCAGAAATCTTGAATAGACCCTGAATAATTTTCAGGGTGACGTAGAATTGTCAAAATCAATTACGAAAATTGAATAAATCAAGGAAGAAAGCTAACAAAAAGGAGATTGTATTATGGCTTCAATTACAATTAACACAAACCTTGCGTCATTGACTGCGCAAAGAAACTTATCTGCAGCGACATCTAGTATGAACACTGCAATGGAAAGATTAACAACTGGCTATCGTATCAACTCAGGTAAAGACGATGCTGCTGGTTCAGCTGTATCAAGATTAATGGAAGCTCAAATTTCGGCTTATGACGTTGCTGAATCAAACACAACAATGGGTCTTTCACTATTAGATACAGCAGAAGGTGTTTTAGACATTGTTGGTAGCTATGTTCAACGTATCAGAGACTTGACCGAACAAGCAGCTAACGGTACTTATGGTACAGCTTCAATGCAAGCAATTAGAACTGAGGTTCAACAAAGAATGTTAGAAATTAACCGTCTATGTTCTGTAATCGACTTTAACGGTATACAATTACTAGACGGTACTAGTACTGCTGCTAGAACAAAAGCTGGTATTAACTTACAAGTAGGTAACAATGCAGGTGGTGCAAACGTTATCAACCTAGACTATTCATTATTTGAATCTGCTAAATTCTCAGCATTGATTATATTTGGTAATGCAAGAAATGAAACCGGTTATGGAAAAAATACTGATAATATTACAACTTGGTATAAAAGATCTAATCCAAATGAAACAACTAAAGCTTTAGAAGCTAGAATTACAGGTGCTGCTGCTGGTGTAAAAGGTGATGATGGTAAAACATTATACAAATACACAGTAGAAGATGGTTATAAGAGTATCTTAAAATCAACTTACGATTGTAACAACGATGGTAAAGCGATTCAAAATGCTTCTTGTATAACAGCAATTTGTGATGCTGTATATACAGATGACGCAACAGCTCGTGAGTTCTTATACTTCTTAGACGATGCTATCGAAAACATATCTGCAAGAAGTGCTTTAATCGGTGCATATATGAACCGTGTTGAATCAGCTGTTGATGCGATTGGTGTACAAAAGGAGAATATCGTTTCAGCAAACTCATCTATTAAAGATGCTGATGTAGCAACTGAATCATCAAATTATATTAAATATCAAATCTTGCAACAATCAGCTGCAACATTGCTTTCTACAGCAAACCAACAGCCACAAATTGCATTGAACTTGATATAGTTATAAGTTCTGTATGATAAACGTAATTGAAGCCCCCGCGCGAGCGGGGGCTTCAATAGTATTGTGGTGCCTTGCACCGGATGAGGGTGGCCTTAATGTTTAGCCCCTCACTATCGTTAATCAAACAAATATGTCTGTCTCAACCTAACTAAACAAACAGGGCTAGAATAAAAATGCACCACAATACTATTATGAGATTTTTGTTATTGAATGTCTGTTTTTCTACTCATAAGGTGGATTTTTTTTATAAAATAGATTATTATAATAATAGTTATTATGAGCAAGAAACCGTATAAAAAAGAAAAGAGAGAAACTTTTTTTCAAAAGTTAACAAACTTGATGTTAACCTTGTTCTTTGCTTGTTTGATAAGCACTCAAATTTGTACGGCTGCAAATAATAACTTACGTTTAGCACAGGTAAGTGATGCGCATTTCTCAACTTTTGAGGAAAACACTTCTTATAAATTTTTAAAAAAATCTCCGGAACTTTTAGACGATGTTGTTTTTCAGATTAATACTTCTGGACCTTATGATTTTGTAATGTTTACAGGAGATTTGGTTAACAAGCCAAAAACAGATGAGCTTGTTAAATTTTTAACACATGCATCTAAGATAAATTGCCCTTGGTATGCAATAAACGGGAATCACGATATTGCCATTGATGGTCCTTTAACTAAAGATGAGTTTCGGAAAATTTTAAACGGCCGTAATCGTTATATGAGTGCGGATAAGCTTTATTATGCCTTTACACCTAAAAAAGGTTTTCGAGTTATATGTTTAGATTCTATTATCGATTATAAGTTAACATCTAATGGTGAAATTGATGAGAAACAACTTAAATGGTTAAAAGAAGAACTTGATGATCATAAAAAAGATGCTGTGATTTTATGTACGCATGTCCCTATTGATGAGCCTTATTCTAGCTCTAATCATAAAATGCTTAATGAATATGAAATTAAAAGCCTTTTAAAAGAATATACCAATCCAATTATTGTTTTACAGGGCCACTATCATTGTGTTAGAGCGAGACAAAGTGATAATATTGTGTATATTACATCTCCGTCATTAGTTACTTATCCGAACGCATTCAGGGTTATTAATATAAATTCTAATAAAAATAGAACACTTGTTGATGTCTTTTTAAAAGAGACAAACCTAAAAGATATTCAGACTCGTTCAAAGCTACGTTTGTTTAATACAGAGTCGTTATATGGGCAAGAAATTGATAGAAATACAACATTTGAAATAAAGAAAAAATCATAAGGAATAAAATATGGAAGAATTTAGAATTAAGTTTAGAGGCGTAAGAGGAAGTTATCCAGTACCAAATTCAGATTTCTTGAAATATGGTGGGAATACTTCTTGTGTGGAAGTTAATGTTGGTGGCCATTTAATAATTTTAGATGCTGGTACTGGGCTAATAAGTCTTGGAAATGAGCTTATGCAAAAATACATTGAGTCTGGTACAACAATAACTGACAGGACTCCAGTTAGGTGTTCTATTCTATTGAGTCATATTCATTTAGATCATATTCAAGGTTTTCCATTTTTTAGACCTTCACACTTATCTTCAACAAGAATGGCTTTGCTAGGTGGTGTGAATTACAATGAGACTTTGGAAGATGAATTAGCTAAGTTATTATTTACTAAATCTTTTCCTTTAGATTTAGGTGATATTGCTGCTGATTTGAGGATAATGGATTTGAATGAAACAAGTTATGTTATCTTCAAAAAAGGAGAAGACTTACCTAATGTTGTACGGGTCAATGATTTAAAAGATGGTGATTATAACGATGACGATGTTGTAATTACTTGTTACAAGTCTTATGCTCACCCGCAAAATGGGGTATTTATCTATAAGATTATGTATAAAGGTAAGAGCTTAGTCTATGCTACTGATAAAGAAAGTTATCCAGGTGGTGATAAAAAGCTTGTTAAATTTGCTAAGGGCTGTGATTTATTGATTCATGATGCACAGTATTCTACAGAAGATTATTTAAGTATTTATGTTCCAAAACAAGGTTTCGGACATTCAACATTTGAAATGGCTTTGGATTGTAAGCGTCAGGTTGAAGCTAAGAAAATGGTTTATTTCCATTATGATCCTTGTTATACTGATGAAAAGCTTGATTTGTTAGCAGAAGAATATGCTGATGAGGATGCTATGATGGCTTATGAGGGTATGGAAATATCATTGTTATGATGAAAAAACTTATAACATTTTTTTTACTTCTTATAATGGTTTTTTGTTCAGGTTACAGAAAACCTCATAAGTACGTTATAGAAGCGGAAAAAGATGCTTTTTATCATAACAATGTGGGGCTCAACTACTTAAGAGATAGAATCTATTATGCTGCTATCCAAGAGTTTAAGATTGCAATATCGTTAAGCCCATCAACCCAAGCTAGTGCTATTTTTTATAATAATTTAGGTGAGACATATAATTTTATTGGTTATCCAGACCAAGCATTGCCTTGTTTTGAGGATGCAATAAAATTGTATGGTTTGAATCTGAAATATTATTTTAATTTAATTAACTGCTATATTAATCAAGGCTTGGCTGATGTAAAAATTAGAGAATTTAAAGCTTCTCAAGATGTCTACGATAGAATTAAATTGGGTATTCTGTATATTGAAACTGGAGAAGTGCGTGCTGGTGTGAATATTTTGGATGAAGTGTGCATTTCTGAACCGGATTTAATTATAACTCAAGCGTTAAAGCAGTATATAAAACAAGTCATTGAACAAAAACTTTGATTTAAGTTTTTATCTGGTTTATAATTTTTTAAGAGGGAATTTTAGATGAATAAAAGTGCCGTTTTTGCAGGGAGTTTTTATCCTGAAAAACCAGATGAATTAACAAACTTATTGAACTCTTATAAACAAGATTTGAAAATTGTTTATAAGAGTAAGGCTATTATTGTTCCACATGCAGGAGTTTATTATTCTGGACACGCTGCAATGGCTGGTTTTCAACACTTAGAGCTAAACGAAAATATCTTTATTATTGCTCCTTCTCATCATGAAGAATTTGATAATATTGCTTTGCCTCGTTATACATATTTTGATACTCCATTAGGAAGCATTGAGGTAAATAATCGGTTAATAAAGGATATTGCGGAAAAATTTCCTTGTGTAATTTCTGATGAGCTTTTTGATAGAGAGCATTCTATTGAAGTACAGTTGCCATTTTTACAACATTTATTTCATCCCCAAGTCCAAAGCGCAATTGATTTTGTTAAAGGACTTAAAAAAATAGGTAAAAAAATTAAAATAATACCTATTTTGGTTGGTAGATGCGACTATAGGCTAATTTCGGATTTAATCTCTACTTATTGGGAAAATGCTTCTTTTGTTATTTCTTCTGATTTAAGTCATTTTTATACACAGCAAGAATGTAGGCAAATAGACGCTTATACTGCAACAATTATAGAAACTGGAAAGTTGGAATGTTTTCAACAACAGCAAGCTTGTGGCTTGATAGGTATAAAAGGTTTAGTCGATTTTGCAAATAATAACGAATGTTCACTAATAAGGATTATGACATATAATTCCGGTGATGTTAGTAATGAAAAAGATAAAGTTGTTGGATACGGTTCTTGGTTTTTGTATACAGATACTAGAAATGAGTATATTGAAAGGTTTCATTCAAAATATGTATTGAACACTGCTAAAGCTAGTATAATTGCTGCGATTAATGGTGAGGAGTTTATTCCAAATTATATTCCACCGGTATTAACTGAATATGGAGCTTCTTTTGTTACATTAAAATTAAATGGTGAGTTAAGAGGTTGTATCGGTTCTGTTTATCCTACCAAACCACTAATTTTGGATATTATTGATAATGCCAAAAATGCTGGTTTTCAAGATCCTCGCTTTGAACCTTTGCAACCTGATGAGCTAAAACATTTAGAAGTGTCAGTTTCTATTCTTTCTTCAATTGAGAGAATTAATTTTAAAGATGAAAGAGATTTGTTGTCAAAAATTTACCCACACGGAATTATATTAGCAGAAAGAGAACGAAGAGCTGTTTATTTACCTGTAGTTTGGGAGCAGTTACCTGATAGGCAAGCTTTTCTAAATACGTTGAAAGAAAAGGCGGGCTTACCAGCTGATTATTTCTCCAGAAGTATTGAAGCGTACAAGTTTGATGCTATATATATTACGGATTAGTTTTTATAGAACCATTTTCTATTGAATATATTTCAACATCTTTTAAAAATTCTTCTTCAAAAAGAAGTGTATCTACAGAGGTTATTATTGTTTGAACATCGTTTTCTATAGATTTTAGAAGATAATTTTGTCTGGTTTCATCAAGCTCAGCTAAGACGTCGTCCAGTAGCAATATTGGAGAAAAGCCAGTTTTTTGTTTGATTATGTCGAGTTCTCCAAGCTTTAGTGATAAGACAAGGGTTCTTTGTTGGCCTTGCGATGCAAACTTTACCGCGTCTATATTATTGATTTTAAATTCTATGTCATCTCGGTGCGGGCCCACGCAAGCCTGTCTTCTACCTAATTCTTCTTGTTTTCTTCGTATTAATTCGTCTTTTAGGTAAGAATTTATTTCTTCAATTTCATTGTAAGGGCAGGTGTATGTTAGGGTGAACTCCTCGCTATTGCTTATAATTTTATGCTTATTAGAGGCGATTGTTTCGATTTCTTTTAGGAATTTTTTCCTAAGATATATTATATTTGCGCCAGTTATTGCAATTTGGTCATTATAAATATCCAATAATGTAAAATCTATTTCTTCAGATTTTAAAAGGTTATTTTTTTGTACTCTTAATTTTTCGTATTTATTTAATCTTTCATCGTAAGCAGGGTAGATTTGGGAGATTGCTCTGTCTAGCCAATCTCTGCGATCCTGAGGTGTACCTCTTAGTAAAAGTAAATCTTTTGTTGAGAACAATACTGTTTTGACGATAAGCCTAAAATCTTTTGAAGAGGTTTTAACTTTATTGACCTTGAGTTCTCTTTTCTTTTCTTCATTATACGAACAGTCCAATTCTATATCGGTATTATTTTTAATTATTCTTGCATTTATTTCAAAGGCTTTCGTATTGAATTTTATAAAATCTAACCAGCTAGATGTTCTTGTACTTTTTAGGTCAGATAGTAAATAAATACTTTCTAAAATGTTCGTTTTACCTTGTGCGTTTTTGCCTATAATAAGTGTTTTTTGCTTATTAAAATCTAGCAAAATGTTTTCACAGTTTCTGTAATTTTTTAACCCCAAGCTTACAATTTTCATACCAATGAGTATAGCATAAGATATCTCACTAAACTTTAATATGTAAAGAATGTTAACTGAAAACCTCTAAAAGTGGTATAGACTTTACAAGAAGTAGGAATGATTGTATGATTGTATTGTAGATTGGAGGAAAACTTTGGTAGAAAAGTTTAAGATACATGGAGGGGAAACGCTAAAAGGGGAAGTCTCAATCGGTGGGGCAAAAAATTCCGTTTTAAAGCTTTTAGCGGCGTCTTTATTAGTTAAAGGTTGTACAAAAATATATAATGTGCCTGAGCTTACAGATGTTTCTATAATGTTAAAAGTTTTGTCTGAGTTAGGTGCAAAGCTTGATTATAATAAAGAGGAAAAATCGGTAGTTGTTGATGCTACTAATATTTCTTCAATAACTGCAAAATATGAATTAGTGAGTAAAATGAGAGCATCGTTCACGGTTTTAGGAGCTCTTATTTCTCGTTGTAAAGAAGCTATTGTTGCATTACCTGGTGGTTGTGCGATAGGTGAAAGGCGAGTGGATTTTCATATTAAGGGACTAGAGACTTTAGGTGCAAAAATTAAGATAGAAAACGGTTATGTGCATGCGAAAGCTCCAAAACTTGTTGGTGCGGATTTGTACCTTGATATCCCATCAGTTGGAGCAACAGAAAATTTAATGCTCGCCGCTGTTACGGCACAAGGTTCTACAAGGATTCAAAATGCTGCACAAGAACCAGAAATCGTAGATTTGGCAAACTTTTTGAATGCTATTGGTGCTGATATTTCTGGTGCTGGGACTTCGGAAATTGTCATTAATGGTGTAAAAATAGATAGTTTGCATCCTGTTGAATATACAACTATTCCTGATAGGATTGAGGCTGGAACTTATATGGCTGCAGTAGTGGCTACAAGAGGAAAAGCTTTAATTAAAAATATTTATCCAGCTCATTTAACTTTCTTTAATGATAAGTTGATTAAAATGGGGGCAAATATTAAACTTGCTGACCCAACAACAATAGAAGTAAGTTGCAGGAATCGTTTAAATTCTATTAATTTTGTAACTCAACCATATCCAGGTTTTCCAACTGATTTACAAGCAATTGCTATGACGCTTTTGACAACTGCAAATGGTGTTGGGATTATAACAGAAAGTTTGTATGAAAATAGATTTATGCAAGTTCCTGATTTAAGAAGAATGGGGGCTGATATACACCAAGACAGGAATCACGCAATTATAAAAGGTGTGAAAAATCTTACTGGAGCAAACATTGCAGCTAGTGATTTGCGTGCTGGTGCTGCTCTTGTAGTTGCTGCATTGATGGCAAATGGTGAATCAATTGTAGAAAAATTGCATCATGTAGATAGAGGTTATGAATGTTTTGAAGCAAAATTGCGAAAATTAGGTGCAAAAATTCAAAGATTTGATGATACTGAAAATATTAATAATATGGGAGGAATATTGAATGAGTCCCGCTTATAAAAGATGGTATGACCACGATCCAAAATTACTAGAGGTAATTGAGCTTCTAAAAAATTATCAAGATGAGTTAAAAGAGCATGCAGTTGTTTTTTTGGATAAGTTAGAACAAAAAGTATCTAAGGAAGCACTTGACAGATTTTATGATTTAGTAAAACCTGTTAATGGATGTAGGTGGTACGATAAAGACCCGATTATATCTAAAACGGTAGAAATATTACGAGTTGTTCCTCCTGAAGTACAACATTCCTGTGCAGAAAGATTTATCGCTGCTATTAAGGAAATGGGAATTGAATACGAAAGCCCTAATTATAACGAATGAGATTAGAAAAAAGTTCTTTTTTTGACGAGTTAGTCGAAAATATATCAAGACAAAAAAGTTTTACATTGACAGGATTGACTACGTTTAGTCGTCTTTTGTTGTTAAAATATATAAAAGAAATTTCTAATAAAAAAATTCTTTTCGTAACATCAACTGAACAATGTGGTTTGCGTTATAAGGCTGATTTAGAAATTCTTTTTGACTTGAAGGCTTCCTTTATTCCTTATCAGTCGGTTTCGTCATACGAACTTTTGACCCCAAATATTTATGACTATCAAAATCAAATTAATGTTTTAAGAAAAGCTCCTGATATAGTTATAGCTCCTGCAAAAGTTTTAATGGAAAAGTTTCCACAAGGGGAATTCTTTGAATCAAATGGCTTTGAGCTTAAGGTAGGTGACACCATATCACAGAATGAACTCTTAGAACGCTTGGTAAATTTAGGCTATAAACGTGCAACAATGGTTTCTGATATCGGAGAATTTTCTATTAGGGGTGATATTTCTGATATTTATACATTAAATGATAAGCCTATTAGGATTGAATTTTGGGGTGATGAAATTGTTGAAATTAGGTTTTTTGACAATGAGTCCCAAAAATCTATTGAAAAAGTGGGAAAAGTTGAAGTTCTTCCTTTATATAAATTTATCTTACCAACAAAACCAACATTAGATTTACCTCACGGTCTGAAAAACAACTTAGAGCAAGAAGCTTATTTTGAGGGGATAAATGTTTATCAATCTTATTTTAACGAAGATTATGTGAATATTTTAGACTATTTAAAAGATTATGTTATTGTATATGATGAAATCGTAGAGGTTTTTTCAAAGATTTCTCAAATTGAAGCGGGTTTGAATAATACATATAATGAAGCTTTAAAATGTAATCTAATAGAACCATTAAGGAGTTCTAATCATTTTAGTGAAAGTGAAATCCTACAAAAAACTGCAGGATTTCAAAAAATATCTTTAAATAATTTCCTTTCTGATGATTCAAATACAGTGATTGATGTTGATTCTCGGAATATTCAAATCTTTGATGCAGAAATGGATAGGGTCGCAGAATTTTTATCTTCAAAAAAAGATTACCAAATAACAATCGCAACAAATTATAAAGACAGAGTCAAGGAAGTTTTAGCTGAGTATGGGATATTTAATGTTAATTATCTTGATAATGTTAATTCTATGGGAACAGAAATCCCAGAAGCTAAGATTGTATTGATTACAGATAGAGAGCTGTTTAATAAACGTAACAAAGATTTACCAACTAATAGAAAACGTCATTATAAGGAAAAAGCAGAATATATCGAGAATATTAATGATATAAAAGAAGGCGAGTATGTTGTTCACACTGTTCACGGGGTCGGTATCTATCAAGGTTTAACTCAACAAGAATTTGATGGACAACTGAAAGATTATTTAACAATAGAATATGCGAATAAAGATAAACTTCACATTCCAGCTGAACAGATTAATATGCTATGTAGATATCGTGGTTCTGGACAGATCAAGCCGAAGCTTTCTAGGATGGGTGGTAGTGATTGGGAAAACACCAAAACTCGTGTAAAGAAAGAAGTAGAAACTATAGCTTATGATCTATTAAGACTTTATGCTCGCAGAAAGATGCAAGAAGGAATTTCATTTGCAGAAGATTCTCCGCTTCAAGTCGAAATGGAAGAAGCTTTTGAGTACATTGAGACGCCAGATCAAAATAAAGCTATTAATGATATCAAATCTGACATGGAAAGCTATACCCCTATGGATAGATTGATATGTGGAGATGTTGGTTTCGGTAAAACAGAAGTTGCTATGCGTGCCATGTTCAAAGCTGTAACTTCCCTAAAACAAGTTGCTGTAATTGTTCCAACAACGGTTCTTGCATTGCAACATTACCAAACTATTTCTGATAGATTTAAGCCTTTTGGAATTAATGTTGAGCTATTATGTCGTTTTAGATCATCTAAAGAACAAAAAGAAACCTTAAAAAACTTAGCAACTGGTAAATGTGATGTTGTTGTTGCGACTCACAAATTATTGCAAGATAAAGTTTTGTTTAAGGATTTAGGACTATTAGTTATAGATGAAGAACATCGTTTTGGGGTTAGACATAAAGAGAAATTAAAAGAATTTAGAGAAAATATTGATATTATTTCCATGTCTGCAACTCCTATACCAAGAACGTTATATATGTCACTTTCTGGAATAAAAGATATTTCGATAATAAATACACCCCCTCAAAATAGATTGCCGATTAAAACTTTTGTGGGCGAGTTTAATGAGCAGACAATCAAAAATGCAATTATCAACGAATTAGATAGAGATGGGCAAGTGTTCTATCTTTATAATAGGGTGGAAACTATTGAAGAATTTAAATTGGAGCTACAAAAACTTGTACCAAACGCTAGAATAGCAGTAGGTCATGGACAGTTAAATGAAAAACAATTAGAAGATGTTATAGTAGATTTTTCAAATCATGAAATTGATATTTTATTATGTACAACGATTATTGAGAATGGCTTGGATATTCCAAATGCCAATACAATAATAATCCATGAGGCAGACAAATTAGGTTTAGCACAATTGTATCAGCTTAGAGGACGAGTAGGTAGAAGTGAAAAACAAGCTTATTGTTATTGTTTTTATAAAAAAAGTAAACAGTTAACCAAAGAAGCATCAGAAAGACTCAAAGCAATAAAAGAATTTACTACGTTAGGAAGTGGATACAGAATTGCGATGCGAGATGTTGAAATTCGTGGTGTTGGAAATATTTTAGGTACAAAACAACACGGTCATATGATTAATGTCGGGTTTGACACTTATTGTCAATTATTAGAAGAAACTGTGCAAGAACTTAAAGGAGAAGTTGTTACGCCAATTAAGCCTGCAATTATTGATATTAACATAACAGCGTTTATACCTGATGAATGGGTTGGCTCTGCAGAACAAAAAATGATTGAATACAAACGCTTAGCTGATGTGAAAAATGAGACAGAACTTGAGTATATTGTATCTGAATGGAAAGATAGGTTTTCCAGAATTCCTGATGAAGTTGAGAATCTTATAAAGTTGATTAGATTAAGATTATTAGCGACAGAATCTTCTATAACGCTAGTTAGAGAAACAGCTGATTTTATTAGAGTTTATACCCCGTTTACTCAGTATGAGTGGAATATTTTAAGACCAAAGCTTGATAGAGATATATTAAGAAGAGTAAAATTTACAATGGCGCCAAAAGCTTGCTCTGATGGCAAATCAATAATATTGGTCGATTCTAAGTTTGTGAGTTTTGATGAAATATTTAACATTTTATCAAGTTTGTTTTATGATATAAGAAAAGGTGTTAAAGTTTACTTGGAAGAGGATAGCGGTAAATAAAAACAGACACGAATAAAAGATATTAAGGAGTTAATTAATGAAAAAAGTTCTTACTTGTGCAGCATTGTCAATAGTTTTACTTTCTGGATGTTCTGTTTTCCCTCAAAAAGAAGGAATTATAAAAGTTAATGATGATGTAATAACACGAGCAGAATTTGACAAAGCTATAGACAAAGAGATTGACAATTCTCCATTTAAAGCCTTTGGTGGTTCTGCAAACTTTATCAAATCAGACGATAATGTAATGTATCTTATTTATAAAGAAAAAGTAACAAAAGAGCTTATCGTTAAATCGTTGCTTGATGCAGAAATAGCAAAACGTGGCATAAAGGTGACAGAGGAAGATATAAAAGCAGAAATGAAATCTATTATAGATAAAGTTGGTTCAAAAGAAGAATTGAATAAAATATTAAAACAAAGAGGTGTTTCAAATAGTGAATTCACTGAAGATTTAAAAACACAAATAAAAATTAAAAAATTAATTAATTCTTTATCAAATATTAAAATCTCTGATTCTGATGCGGAAAAATACTATAAAAATAACCCAAACTTATTTAAACACGGTGAACAAGTTAGAGCATCACATATTTTAATATCAGCAGATACATTGCAGGCTATCAGAGATATGAAAAAGAAAAATAAAAAATTGACACCATTAGAAATCAACAGCAAGGTGAATACTTATTTAGATGCACAAAAAGTTAGAGCTGAAAAAGTTTTTGCTGAGGTTAAAGCAAATCCTGACAATTTTGAAAAGATTGCTCAAAGAGAATCTGACGATAAAATTAGTGGTGAACGTGGTGGAGAATTAGGTTTCTTTTCAAAAGAGGCAATGGTTCCAGAATTTTCAAAGGCTGCTTTTGCTATGAAACCTAATACTATTTCTGATTCTCTAGTCAAAACAAATTATGGCTATCATATTATAAAGGTTACTGATAGAATTGAAGCTGGAACAACTCCTTATGTGAAAGTTAAAGATGAAATAAAATTCTATTTAGAAACCCAAGAACAAGTAAAAGTGCTTAAGAATTTAACTGATGGATTGATGAAAACAGCAAAGATTGAATATATTGATTCTTCATTTAATCCAGAAAAGAAATTAATTAAAGAAACAACTAAAACTGAAAAAAAATAAAGGAGATGTAGATGAATACAGCAACGGTTATAGGTAGAGCAGGTCAAGATGCTGAAATTAGATATTTTGAATCAGGCAAAGTGAAAACTACTTTTTCACTAGCAGTAGGTCGTTGGGATTCTAAATCAAAAGAAGAAGTAACAGATTGGTTTAATATTGAAGTCTGGGACAAACAAGCTGAATTTGCAGGTGAATATATTAAAAAAGGTCGCCAAGTTGTTGTTGACGGAAGAATTTCTATAAGCAAATGGACAGATCAAACTGGTGAAGAAAAAGAAAGATTTTTAATAATTGCTAATAATGTTAGATTATTAGGTTCAAAAAGAGACGCTGAATAATGATATTTTCTGACATAGTAGGGATAATTGCGGATGACTTGACTGGTGCAAATGATACGGCACTGCAGTTTCATCAGCGTGGGGCGAGTACAAAAATATTGCTAGATAGCGAGTGTACTCCTAAGGTTAAAGCTGGTATAGAAGTTTGGGCTTTATCAAGTGAATCAAGAAATGTTCCAGCTGACGTTGCTATAAGTAGGGTTGAACGAGCAGTTACAACTTTTACCGATAATTTTTCATTTGATTATTATTACAAAAAAATTGATTCAACCTTAAGAGGGCATATTGCATTAGAAACTCTTACAATGTTGAATATTTTGGAATATGATGCGGCTGTTATTATTCCTGCATTCCCTCAGGAAGGTCGAATTACAGTTGGTGGTTACCATATGGCCAAAGGTGTTCCTATTGGAAGAACTGAAATGGCTATTGACCCTCATTCACCGATTACAGAATCACATGTTCCAACACTTCTAAAAATGCAGCTTGGTGAGCCTGCTTCCGAAATGGTCGGAACTATTGATTTAAGAACTGTTATGAATGGTGCAGGTCCTGTCTTGATGAGAATTAATGAGCTTATCAAAGAGGGTAAAAAATTAATAGTTGCCGATGCAACTTCATTAACAGATATTGAGCAGATTGCTCTTGCAATAAACAAATGTGATAAAAAACTTTTACCAACTGGAACTGCCGCTGGGGCGCAAGTCCTTTCAAAATATTGGTTAGCAGGCATTGAAAAAGAGCTTGCAGAAGTTAATTTAGGAAAATTACCTAAGTTTATTGTTTCTGGTACAGCAACGCAGATTACTGCAAATCAGATAAAAAAACTGGAACAATCTGACGAGTATGAGGATATTAATTTCATAGCTCTAGAGTCGAGAGAAATATTAGAAGAAGTTAATGATGATTTGATAGAACGTATTGTTACTAATTTAAAAAGCGGTGTGACTGTATGTGTTCATACTTCAGACTTGGTTGCTAATTTTGACGGTTTTTCAGAAGATTCATTTAACGCTGAATTAACAAAAGAAAAATTTGCTAGTATGATTACAGATTATCTTGCCGTTCTAACTCAAAAAGTTCTAGAAAAAATAGATGTTGTTTTAATTACTCTTGGGGGAGAGACTTCTTATAAATGTTGTAAATCTATAGAGTCGAATGAGTTGTTGCTTGTTGATGAGGTTATACCTGCAATATCTATTTGTGTTGATATTAAACAAAAATGGATTATAACTAAATCAGGCAACTTGGGTAATTCAAATGCTCTTGTAGACATACTCAAATATTTGGAACATCATGAATAACTATTCAGATAAAATTGCAATATTAACGGGAGATCCGAATGGAATTGGGGCTGAGATAACTATAAAAGCCTTAAATCTTCTGAACTTGCCTGCGAATGATGTCATAATTATTTCAAATTCTAAAATTATTAATAAATATGGTAGTTTAAACAATAATTACGAAATAGTTGAAGTTGAATTTAATGCAAAAATTGAACCAGGTAAAGTAACTGCAGATGCGGGTGATTTTGCATTCCGATGTATACAAAAAGCCTGTGAAATAAAACCGAAATTTATTGTAACGGCTCCTACATCAAAAGAAGCGATGTTCCTTGCAGGGCATAAATTTAATGGGCAGACTGAAGTTTTAGAATATTTTTTGGCTAGAAATGGACAAAAAGCTGAAATGTTGTTTGTTTCAAAAGATTTTAGAGTATTATTACTAACTAGGCATGTAGCTTTAAAAGACATTAAGCTAACAAAAAGTCTTTTATTAGAGAAAGTAGAACGTTTGCGTAATTATTTTCAGAATAAGCTTAATATAAATAAACCATCATTTGCTCTGTGTGCTTTAAATCCGCACGCCGGAGAAAATGGCATAATTGGAGATGAAGAAAGCTCTATAATGTTGCCAGCGGTAAGGGCTCTTAGAAATAGAGGAGTCAATATTACAAACCCATTGCCTGCTGATACTTTGTTTATTAATGGTGTGCAAAATTATTTAGCTAATAAAAAAATGCCATATGATTGTTATATAGCTTGTTATCACGATCAAGGATTAATACCAATAAAATCTATCGCATCAGAGAAAACTGTTAATATGACAATTGGACTTGATGTGATTAGAACATCTCCTAGTCACGGTACAGCATTTGATATCGCTGGTAAAAACATCGCAAATCCTGATTCAATGATTGAAGCGATTAAAGCGTGTTTTGTCTAACTAAAATATTGTTTTCTTGTTATGATAATTTTGATTGAAATATGCTTTTGCAGGCTAAAATAGCTAAGGTTAATAAGGAAAAGAAAATGAATGGTTTTGGAGATTTTATACGCTTAGCCCTATCATCGCCATCTAAGTAGTAAAATCCAGTCGTTGCTGCAAACATTGTTGTTAAAATTGCACAATCTCGTAATAATTTTACTTTTTGGTTAGGATTGCTTGTTCGAGGAGAATTGTTATTTTTAGTTGAATTGAAACAAGGTCTTACAATTGAAGTTTGTTGTATTGAAGAGATTTGCATTTTTATTTTCCCTTATTTGGGGGTGGTTTAAAGTCACCCAACTTCGCTATATAAATATTTTTCATATTCAATATAAAAGCTGTAAAAGAAATTTTTGCTAGGCTGTAAAATAATCTGAAGAGGGGTCGTTTTTGTTGGGTTTCACATAGCCTGTAAGCTAAACTAACAAATTAATAGAGGCGAAATCAAAGATTTCGCCTCTATTCTTTACCTTTCATGCTACTACATTTTAAAAGCTTCTGCAATAGATTTATTATAATCAGGTCTTAAGATACCTTTTTCTGTAATAATACCTGCAATCAGCTCGTGAGGAGTAACATCAAATCCTGGGTTGATAACATTAACACCCTCAAGTGCGCAGATTCTTTCTCCATTAATGTGAGTTACTTCTTCTCTAGAACGTTCTTCGATAGGAATTTCTGCCCCTGTTGCAATTGATGTGTCTATTGTAGAAAGTGGAGCAGCGATGTAGAATGGAATATTATGGTATTTAGCAGCGATTGCAACAGTATATGTTCCTATTTTATTTGCGGTATCACCGTTAGCTGCGATTCTATCTGCGCCTACAACAACCATATCAATCATACCTTTGCTCATAAAATATGAACACATACCATCTGTGATTAATGTTACAGGAATTCCATCCATTGCAAGCTCAAAAGTTGTAAGTCTCGCTCCTTGTTGACGAGGTCGTGTTTCATCTGCAAAAACTTTAACTGTATTATCTTTTGCAAAAGCTGAACGGATAACGCCTAGCGCTGTTCCATATCCGCCAGTTGCCAATGCACCAGCGTTGCAGTGAGTAAGAATAGTTGCTCCTTTAGGCACCACTTCTGCACCATAATCACCCATCGCTTTACATCGGTTAATATCGTCTAATTCGATTTCAATAGCTTTATCTGTGAGTTCTTTAATTAGTCCATTAATATCGGATTTTGAATTTTTAATAACTTTTCTTTGTTCTTCGCAAGCCCACATTAAGTTCACAGCTGTAGGGCGGGAAGTCGCCATATAATCAGCTTTTTCTAATAACCAAGATTTAAATTCTTCTACATTAGAAAATTTATTTGCCCCCTCCTGAGCGTAAAGTACAATCCCTTGAGCGCCTCCGATGCCGATTGCTGGTGCTCCACGCACAATCATGTTTCTGATTGCGTTGAACATCTCATCGCCGGATGTTATTTCAACATATTTGTATTCATAAGGGATAACTGTTTGGTCAATCATTTTTGATTTACCGTCTTCCCAATATATAGGTCTAATTTTTGATTCAAATGCCATTTATATTCTCCTTAGTGTTATGTAATTATCAGTTATTCAATAGTAAAATCAACAGTATTATTTTCATCGGCTTCTTTTTTTATTCCACTTATAAGTTCGTACACCCAAGCTGTAACAAGTCCCGCAAATCCGTTGAACAATGCTGAAATTCCAGCCATAAGAATCATTAAAAGAATCATTACAATAAAAGAGCCAAAGCTTGTCATAAAGAATCTTAAGAAGCCTTGTGTATAAGCAGGAATTAACCATCCAAGCAACATGCTGATTGGGGTATAAATAATAGAAAATGCTATGAATGAAACAAATCCTATTACAGCACCAAAGATGCATCCTTCTCTGATACTTATTAAACCTATTAAGTCATTTTGTTTTAAGTATGCAAGTACAAATGCTGAGAGGCAAAGGATTAGTATTAGAAAACTAATCATGCTGATGTATGGAATAACTGTTACAAAACCTAAAACTGCGCCAGCAAAGGCACTTAATATTGCTAATTGTTTTAATAGTAATAAGTTCATTAGAACCTCCTTCTTGTGTCATTCCGAACTCGATTCGGAATCTATTAATGTCATTGATAGACCCCGAATCAAGTTCAGGGTGACGGTATTCTTTCTATTCTGCGCAGATGTAACCTCTTAATGCTGTGTAAGCAGCTACATACGGAGAAGCTAAGTAGATAAAACCTTTTGTATTACCCATTCTACCTTGGAAATTTCTATTTTGTGTAGCTAGACAGACTTCGCCGTCTCCTAATGTTCCGGCATGAACACCGACACAAGGACCACAACCAGATGTTAAAATTGCAGCGTTAGCCTCTACAAAAATATCAATCAAACCTTCTTTAAGAGCTTGTTTGAAGACATCTTTTGATGCCGGACATATAAGAAGTCTTACATCAGGATGTACGGTTTTTCCTTTTAAGATCTCCGCAACAACTCTTAAATCTTCAATTCTTCCATTTGTACAGGTCCCAACAAAAACCTGATTTACTTTAATATCTTTTAATTCATCAACCGGCTTTGTATTATCAACTGTGTGCGGGCAAGAAACTGTATGAGGAATATCTTCTGCGTTAATTTCAATAATTCTTTCATACTCGGCGTCAGCATCAGGAAGAATTTGTCTAAACTTATCTTCTCTACCTCTTTCTTTTAGAAATTCTTGAGTTTTTTCGTCTGCGATAAATAAACCGCATTTTGCACCTGCTTCAACGGCCATGTTTGCTAAGGTGAATCTTTCTGACATAGACATGTTTTCAATTGTCTCACCATGAAATTCTAATGCTTTGTAGGTTGCTCCGTCTGCACCTATCATTCCTATAAAATGTAGCATTAAATCTTTAGAACAAACGCCAGCTTTAAATTTACCATTAACGACAACTTTGAACGTTGCAGGTACTTTTAGCCAAGTTTTACCCAGACCCATTGCAACAGCTATGTCAGTAGAACCCATTCCTGTTGCAAAAGCACTTAGTGCACCAGAAGTGCAAGTGTGAGAATCTGCACCAACAAGGACTTCTCCAGGGTTAACAAATGTTTCAATTAATCTTTGGTGGCAAACTCCAGCCCCAATATCTGAAAGTACTGCTCCGTATTCTTTTGCAAATTCTCTTAGTACCATGTGAGTGTTTGAGAGTTCTTTTCTTGGGCTAGGAGCGGCGTGATCAATAAATAATATTGAACGCTCTGGATTTTTTAAAGAAGACAAACCTAGTTTTTTAAATTCTTGCACAGTCAAAGGCCCTGTACCATCTTGTACTGCTGCTACATCTACTCGTGATATAACTAATTCACCGGCATGTACATTTTTACCAGCGTGTTCTGAAATGATCTTTTCTACAAGAGTCTGTCCCATATCCCTGCTCCCTCTTAACTGTATTAACCATGTTTATTTTATCACAAAAGCAAATTTTGCGACATTTGGGTAATTATATAATTAAAATCTATGGTATAATTTTTATGTAGTTAGTAAGGATTTTTATTTTGTCAGGAACGCTAAAGTATACTTGTTTATTTGGTGGCGGTGCGATAAGAGGGTTGGCTTATGTCGGCACTATTAGGGCTCTAGAAGAATTGGGTGTAGAATTTGAAATAATTGGAGGTTCTTCTGTTGGCTCTATATTTGCTACTTTATTAGCTTGTGGATATAAATCTTATGAACTTGAAAACTTATTTATGAAGGTTAATTTTGAATTATTTAGAGATATTCACTTTGGTTTTGGTAAAGGTATTGGCTTGAGTAAAGGTGGTATTTTTATTGACTGGCTAAATGAATTAATAGTTAAAAAGTTAGAAAAATCTACAAATAAAAACCTTACGTTCAAAGATTTAGAACAAGATTTAGTTATTATAACAACTAATTTAAATAAATTTTCTACACAAGAATTTTCAAAATTTGAGACCCCTGATTTTGAAATAGCCCAAGCTATAAAAATTTCTTCAAGCATGCCAGGACTTATGGCTCCATATAAGTATAATGATGCGAGCTTGGTTGATGGGGATTTACAAAAAGCGTCTCCAATGTGGCGTTTAGCGGAAACATTAAATAATTCTGAAAGTAGGATATTGGAATTTCGCCTTGAGGGAGATTATTCTGACGAAGCAAAAAACCCTATTTCATTTTTGAACACTATATATAGCTGTGTGACCGATGTTGCAACAGACTTTGTAACTGAAATCTATGGTAAAAATGATCGTTATGATTGTATAAGAATTAATACCGGTGATATTTTCTTTGCTGATTTTAACCTTGATAAAGAGTCTCGTAGAAAATTAATAAACAGTGGCTATGAACAAACAATGAGATATTTTAAGGAATTTTTACCACAAAAAAAAGAACACTTAGTAAAGGTCTATGAAAAAGCTCATAAATACATGAAAAAGGTATATGCTGGAATAAAATCAAATGACGTTGAAGAAGTTCAATGGTGGCTAGGAGATTTGTTTATTCTGCTCTGTGAAAATAAAGAGATTCTAGATGAAAAGATTTACAAATCAATCGTTGTACTTAAAAATAATTTGATGTCATCTGTTAAATCGCATTTGATTATCTATACAAAATTTAAAGACCAAAAAGTTTTAGTTCAAGAAACAAAAACTGTTCTAAATCTTCTTGAGGAGCGTATTGCAGAACTCAAGATGACATTACAAAAGATTAAATAAATATTAAGTAATGTAAAGATTTAGCGAAAAAACGCTAAATTTTGTAATATTTCTTAACAAAACACTTGAAGTTTATATATCAATGATATATATTGAGTATATAAGGATTGTTTTTAAAAAAGTCAATTCTTAAATATGTGTATCCCCCCCCAAAAAAAAAGACTATTAGGCTTGTAGTCTCAAAATAAATCAAGTTACCCAATTTACCCTCGGAGTTGTGTTATGTCAAAATCTATTACTATGAAAAAAACTGGAGTTACTAATCCTGCAAGAAGTGGCTTTGTCGCAATTACTTCAAACTCTTCTGATTTAGGTGACTATTTAAGAAAAGTAAATGCTGTTAAAAGTTTGGAAGCAAAAGATGAAAAAGATTTAGCCTTAAGAGCAAAAAACGGTGATTTAGAAGCAAAGAAAGCTTTAGTGCAAGCAAATTTAAAACTTGTCTTAACAATTGCTAGAAAAGCTATACATGTATCAAAACTTCCGTTAGTTGATTTGATACAAGAAGGTAATTTGGGTTTAATGATTGCTGTTGAAAAATTCAACCCTGAATTAGGTTATCGTTTTTCAACATATGCGACTTGGTGGATAAAACAAGCTATGTTTAAAGCTATATCAGAGCAATCATATTGCATGAAAATCCCAGTTTATATTCAGGAGACATTATCTAAATTTTCAAAAGTAAAAGCTGATATGGAAAGAAGCTATAATTGCCAAGTTACTACGCATGATGTTGCAAAAAAAATGAATATTGAACCAGAAAAGATAGACTCTTATTTGTCAGCCTATACCTCAACAGTATCAATAGAGGGTAGCTTTGACGCAAATAATGGCAGCGAGTTGGCAGTTGCGGATGTTGTTGCTGATGAAAAAGCAAGCGTTGAAGAAAATGTTGAGTTTGAAGAATTAAAAAAAGAAATTGCAAATGTTGTATCTACATTAAAAGAACGTGAACAGACAGTTATCAAGATGCGTTTTGGTTTGGAAAATTTTGCAAAGACAACATTAGAAGATATAGGAAAACTATATGGCGTAACAAAAGAATGTATTCGCCAAACAGAAAATAGAGCTTTAACTAAGTTAAGAAAAAATGCTGAAATATACGGTTGGTAAATAAGTTTTAGTTTTTATTAGTTTTATAATTTTATCTTCAATGAAAACTAACTTGTTGAATAGCTTACTTAGGGTTATGAAATTTTTTACAATCTATTATCTTATAGTTAACTAAATTATGAGGTGATATATTATGAAACAAATAATTCCTGAAAAAAGTTCAGAAAAAGTTGCAAAGTTTTTAGATAAAAATTCGCTACACAAGAGAGACTTTGCGGAAATGATAGGGGTAACTCTTTCATATGTATATAATTTAATTGATGAAGCAGTCCCATTTTCAACAAGAGGAACAACGATTGAAAGAATCGCAACGGTTATGGATATTGCACCAGAAGAATTTGGAGAATACCGTATTCCACAGGAACCTGTTTTGATTGATGAGTCTGTTGAAATAATAAAAGATTATTTGAAAGATAATAATTTATCCGTTGTTTCATTTTTAAAATCTTTTCCTAGAAAAAAGAGGTTGGATGTTGTTGATATGCTAAGGGGGGCATTGCCGGTTCCTATTGACTATAAAGAATTGAATTTAATTGGTAAGACATTAAATATGCCAAATGAAGAAGTCTATCATATTTGGGAAACTCGCATGAAACAAGTTTTGGAATCAGCAGGCATGAATATATATTCAAACTCAGAACTTATTAATTCTATGTTCGACTGTGCAAAAAAATACTTGTTAAAATAATTTAAAATATAGCAAATGTAGTGCTAAATAATGTGACAATAACTATTCATTTCCTGTAAGGGAAAGGTTCCAGAAGGGCGGATAAGGTGATTTTACTCCTTAATCTGAAAAACGCATTTTACACAATGTGCTTTTGGTAAATGTATCAAGTTGTCTTCTAGGTCGTACATTTTTGCAACTCTGGTAATCAATGGTTCGCCACATAGAGGACATTTAAGATTTGTTTCTCTGCGAAGAATTTTGGATTTTAATTCTTCTATAGTTTCAAAAGGTACGACTTCAAATTCATATTCTCTCTCATATTTTTTTATTTCATTAGGAGAACATTTTAATGCTCTAGCAAGCTTTTGTCTGATAGTTACTGGCAAGAATAACTCTCGACCAGATTCAATATCTTCAAGGGTTTCGATTGCGATGCTAGACTTATCAGCTAATCCATAAATAGATAAGCCTGCTTTTTCTCTCTTTTCTGTTATAAATTCTGCTAAACTTGTCATGACAATATTTATACAATAAACATACCTGAGAGCATATCTTTGTAAAATTTCTTAATATAAAATGTTTTAAAAAAAATAGTATTTTAGCAGCTTTTCAGACTTTTTTATTAACTTATGTAACGATTTGTATGGATTGGCGTTACAAAGTATTAAACATGTGGAATTAAAAAACTAAGGACAGTATAATAAATGTAGGGTATATGGATATCGTACAAATAAGAAGAGCAAAATCAAATAAAGATAAACTAGCTACAACCCGCTTATGGTCATGCTTTGGATTGACTAGGGGGAGCAGTCTTGGCGTACCTTTTGAGAGGTATGCTATGAATGAATTGCAAGTTGCAAGCGAAAAAGCTGTACAAGCT
>SUTX01000025.1 GCA_015152465.1 Cyanobacteria bacterium SIG31
ACTTCTGCAAACGCATCTAATGTAGTAGATAAACTATTCTCTAACGATGTAAGTATGGTCTACAACTATTCTGCAGAAGTTGGTTACGTTGGCCCTGTTACTACAGTATACACAGCTGATAAAGATACTTTATTAAGTCAATTTGATCAAACAAGCTCTCTATCAGCAGGAACTCTTGCTTTAACTTATGACGGAAATGAATATAATATAACAATCACTTCCAACGAAACTTTTGGTACGCTTATTGATAAGTTTGAAGAAATCGGCATCTCTGCAACATTATACAATGGTGAACTTAAGCTTAACGCTATCGATAAAGAAATTTCAATCGATGCAGCCGCATCTACTTCTAAACTCACAACAAATATTGGGTTAGTATACAGTAATTCATTAGAAAATATTACATCAAGTTCCAAAACTGTTGATATAACGACTTCTACCGTTGAAGAAAGAACCGGATCAGTCTCTAAACACGCAGACCTAGAAACCGTTTTAGGCTCACTAAACATATCTTCTGGTTCGTTCACAGTCTATAGAAACGGGCAAAAAGCTTCCATTACAATCGATTCTGAAGAAACATTCAAAGATTTAGAAGACGATATTCAAGAACATTTTAGCGATGTTGGCATTAGATTCAAAGACGGCTATCTTGAATTTTACTCTGAAACAAAAGGAGTACATGTAAGCACAGGTTCTAGCGTTGATACGTCAAATATAACATCAATATGTGGACTTTCTTCAAAAGGTGATGTTTCAAGAAGCTCAAGAGAGCTCTACAAAGCTAACGGAAATATTGCTTTAACTACTAGTGGCTTATTTGCTCGTGGTGATGTTACAGAAGGTACATTTACAATTGGCGATGCAGAATTTACCATTGATGAAAACACAACGCTTAATGACATCATTACCCAGATTAATTCATCATCTGAAACAAACGCAACTGCATACTGGGATACAGTTAGTGGAAAATTTGCAATTAAATCTAGGGTAACAGGAGCTTCGTTAATCAATATCGAAGCTGGCACAAGTAATTTTACTGATATCTTAGGACTTACTACAAGCGAGTGGAATGATGACGGATCTCTTGCTGTAACCAAACTTAACTCTAATGCACAAGAAATCGGAAATAGTGCTAAATTCTCAATAAACGGTACAGAATACACATCAACTTCAAATATAATTAGTAGCGACATTACAAGAATTAAGGGACTAACTCTAGATTTAAAATCAGTATCTAATGGAGAAACCGTAACTGTAACTGTAGAGAAAGACTATGATACCATCGCAAATGCAATGAAAGATATTGTTGATTCGTACAACAATCTTATAGAAAATGTCGATAAAGAACTAGCCTCAGACGGTAAGTTAAATGACCAAAGCACATTAAAACTTATAAGAAACCAGATAAGAAGCTTAATGGTTGGTAGCACATTTACCACAGGTTCTTTCAAAAACTTAGCTTCAATCGGTATTTCTACAGAGGCAGCGTCTTCTAACAATATATCAGTTGCTAATATTGATAAACTTGAATTTAATAAAGATAAATTTATAGAGGCTTACCGTTCAGATAGTGAGTCATTAAAAGAACTTCTAGTAGGAAACGGTAATGGCAACAATGGCATACTTAATCGAGTAGAAAGTGTTATTGAACAAGCTGTTGCATCTGCATCTGGCTATTTCTCAAGCGCAGACAACTCTTTCTCAAAACAGATCAGCAGGCTTGATACTAAAATAGAAAAGGCTACTCTAGCAGTTGCTAACTACAAAGCAAGACTCGAATCAAAATTCCAACACATGGATATGATGATTTCTAAAATGCAAGAACAGTTTAGCACATTCCTCGGAACATAGGGGGTAAATAATTGGGGGATTGTATTTAAGATACTCCGGTTATTGAAAAAAGAGGGCAAATTTGGTCATTCTGAGCACAACGAAGAATCTCTTTTACTGTTTATTTTTAGAGGCTCTTCACTTCGTTCAGATTGACAAATTCTCCTGTTGGCTAATTTATTTATAAAACTTCACAATACGTTTGCATTTTAAATATGTTTATTTTAAAATTCTATCATACGCCGATTTATAAAAGAATGTGTTCTCTCACATTCTCTTTTAAAAAGGTTTTCAAACAGAACAAAATCAAGATAAATAAAGGAATCAGAACAATGGGTATCAAAGGTAAAAATGACAGAATGGTAGTTTTAGCTTGTGAAGACTGCAAAGAAAGAAACTACACAACAGTTAAAAACAAAAAGAACATTAAAGACAGATTAGAACTTTCTAAATACTGTCCAACTTGTAAGAAACATACAACTCACAAGGAAACAAAATAGCGTAGCTCGGTGTGAGCCGGTGTCGCGTTTGCGAAGGCAAATGCGAACAGGGCGAAACACTACGTCACCGCCGTTGCAACGAAGCGTAAGCGGAGGAACGAAGCAATCTTTGATTGCACAGGCGGAAAGGGCAAGGGGAAACTTCCCCAATATGCGTCCTTAGTTCAGTTGGTAGAACGTCGGTCTCCAAAACCGGATGTCGAGGGTTCGAGTCCTTCAGGGCGCGATTTATATAAAAAAGGTAACTAGATAATGAATGATAATTTCGAAAACACAAAAAATGCGATAACATCATATTTTAGAGGCGTAAGGACTGAATGGGGCAAGATAACTTGGCCTGAAAAACATCAAGTCATTGTTGAAACATTTTTTGTTGTTGCAATTGTATTTATATTCACTATTTTTATTTATTTCGTTGATATAATTTTCAATGCACTATTATCAAAATTTTAGTTACAGGTAAATATTTTAACCATAAAGGGTAAGAATAATGAGTGAAAAAGACGAAATCTTAAACGAAGAATTAGTAGAAGAAACTTCTCAAGAGGCTAAGTCTTCAGACAAGAAAAACCAAAAACGTTGGTACATAGTTCATACTTATTCAGGATACGAAAACAAAGTTAAGAGTAATCTTGAAAAACGTATCGAATATATGAACATGGCTGACAAAATTTTTAGAGTTGAAGTTCCTCAAAAAACTGTTACTCAAATTAAAGCTGGAAGAAAACAAGAAAAAGAAGAGAAAATCTTCCCTGGTTATGTTTTAGTTGAAATGATTATGGACGAAGACAGCTGGTATGTTGTTAGACACACTGCTGGCGTTACTAAGTTCGTAGGTTCTGCTAAGAAACCAATTCCAGCTAAAGAAAGTGAAATCAAGAAAATTATTCACCGTTCAACAGCTCAAACTCAAAAAGTTGAAATGGATGTCAAAGTTGGTGAAAAAGTTAGAATCACTTCTGGACCATTCGCAGAGTTCGTTGGTGATATCACAGAAGTTTACCCAGATAAAGCTAAGCTTAGAGCAATGGTATCTATCTTTGGTCGTGAAACTCCTGTTGAGTTAGAATACAAACAAATTCAAAAGTTATAGGGGGAAATATAATTTGGCTTAATGCCAAATCCCCAAATTAAAGCACAAAATACGTGGAAGGGGTCGCCCCCCGTTAGCACCACGAAAGGAGAAAAAAATGGCAAAAAAAGTAGTAGGAAAAATCAAGCTTCAAATCGAAGCTGGTAAAGCAAATCCATCACCTCCAGTTGGTCCTGCTTTAGGTCAACACGGTGTAAACATCATGGATTTCTGTAAGCAATTCAATGCTAAAACAGAATCTCAAGCAGGTTATATTATTCCTGTTGTTATTGATGTATACGAAGACAGAAGCTTCACATTCGTGACAAAATCACCTCCAGCTCCTGTTCTTATTAAAAAGGCATTGAATCTTTCTAAAGGTTCAGCAGCGCCTAATAAAACTAAAGTTGCTGAAATTACTCGTGAGCAATTAGAAGAAATCGCTAAAATTAAAATGAACGATTTAAATGCTACAACTATGGATGCAGCTGTAGAAATGATTAAAGGCTCTTGCAGAGCTATGGGCGTAACTGTAAAAGAATAGCGTAGCTCGGTGTGAGCCGGTGTCGCGTTTGCGGAGGCAAATGCGAGCAGGGCGAACATAACGTCACCGCCGTTGTGACGAAGCGTAAGCGGAGGAACTAAGCAATCTTTGATTGCACAGGCGGTATTAAGTAAAACAACTAAAACAAATGGAAGGATTTTATATCCGTTAATACCATGAAAGGAAAGAAATAAAATGTCTAAAATAACTAAAAAACAAAAGAAACTTCAAGAACTTCTTGCAGATTTCCAACAACCTGCAAGCGGTCGTGAAGCATTAGCAAAATTACAAGAAGTATCTAAAGAAGTTGCTAAATTCAACGAAACAGTTGAATGCCACATGAGATTAGGTATTGAAGTTAAACACGCTGATCAACAAATCAGATCAACAGTTGTTCTTCCAGCTGGTTTAGGTAAAGAAGTTCGTGTTTGCGTTATCGCAAAAGGACCTAAAGTAAATGAAGCTAAAGAAGCTGGTGCTGAATACTATGGTACAGAAGACATCATCGATAAAATCGCTGGTGGCTGGTTTGAATTCGATACATTAATCGCTACACCAGATTGTATGGGTATGTTAGGTAAACTTGGTAAAGTTTTAGGTCCTAAAGGCTTAATGCCAAACCCTAAAACAGGTACAGTTACACTTGACGTAGCTAAAGCTGTTAAAGACGCTAAAGCTGGTAAAGTTGAATTCAGAGCTGATAAACAAGGTATGATTCACTGCCCAATAGGTAAAGTTCAGTTCAGCAACGAAGATTTAGTTAAAAACTACGGAACTTTGGTTGATGCAGTTTTAAGAGCAAAACCTGCTTCTGCAAAAGGTACTTATGTTAAGTCAATTTATTTGACAACAACAATGGGACCAAGCATCAAGATAGATTCTAAGAATCTTCAAGCCGAAGTTAAAGAAATTGTTGGTTGATATTAATGCCTGACTTCTGTCAGGCTTTTTTTTATTAATAGTTCGTAAATGTTTAATGACCATTTACGAACTATTTGTGTTAAAATAGTTTTGTTAGTTTATTAAGGAGATAATATTATGAAAATTAGAGCAAGCCACATTTTAGTTGCAACAAAAGAAGAAGCAGAAAATTTATTATTAGATATAAAAAACGGCGTTGCTTTTGAAGATTTAGCTCGTGATTACTCAAAATGTCCATCTGGTCGTGATGGCGGTGATTTACGTTGGTTTGGCAAAGGCATGATGGTTAAACCTTTTGAAGACGCTGCTTTTGCTCTTAAAGAAGGTGAAATTTCAGATCCTGTTGAAACTCAATTCGGCTGGCACTTAATCAAATGTACAGGAATTGACGAATAGGGGTAAATACTTAATAAATTGTCACCCTGAATTTATTTCAGGGTCTTACTGATATAAAATGTAAATTCCCAGCTAATAAGATTCTGAAACAAGTACAGAATGACAAAGTTGTATATGAGAGAGCTATTAAAAAAACTTAAAATCGATTATCTATTAGTAAATTCTACTAACGAATGCTTGGTAGAATATTCTGAGTTGTCAGAGAATGCTCGTTACAAATTAACAGGCTTTTCTGGCTCAACTGGTGATGCTTTAATAACCTCAGATAAAATTTATTTATTTGTTGATGGACGTTACCATATTCAAGCTGAGCAAGAAGCAAAAAGGGGAATAACTGTTGTTAAACTACAATTGGGACAAAGCCAAGACAAAGAAATACGAAAATTAATAGATAAAAACAAAATTCTTGGTATTGCTGCAAAAAAAGTTTCACAAGCTCGATTAGAAAGCTTTAAAGGATTTAATGTAAAACTTTTGGACGTTGATCCAATAAATAATTACACAGAACCTCACAGCGATAAATATTATAAAGTTAGTACAAAACCTCGCAAGTTCAAAACAAAAGATACAGTTTTAGTTACAAACTTGGAAGAAGTGTCTTATTTAACAGGCTACAGAGACTTTTCAAAAGAGTTCAGTTCTAAAATATGGGCAAAACTTTTAGTAAAAGATGATGACTACATCTTATTTACTGATAACAAGGCTTGCGAAGATTACTTAAAACTATACGACAAAGAAATAGTTGTCGATAAAAATACTATTAGTGCTTATGATTATTCATTAATCAAAAAGCCTAAGCACAAACCCTCTAAAATAAAAGAACTGAAATCAAAAAAAACACAAAGCGAATTAAAGTCTTATAAAAAAGCTTTTGAAATGACTGATAAAGCTATGATGGGAATTAGAGATTATATTAATTCTAAAAACAACCTTTCCGAATACGCTATCGCAGCAAGGCTAAAAGAAGAATTTGCACTCGCTGGTGCTAAAGGATTAAGCTTCAAATCTATTGTTGCAATTAATCAAAACTCAGCTTTAGCACATTACTCAAAAAGTTCTAAAAACGTAAAACTCAAAGACGGTGATTTAGTTCTAATCGACTGTGGCGCTTATTTTGAAGATGGTTTAGCGACGGATATCACAAGAGTTTTTGTAAAAGGCGAGCCTAGTGAATTACAAAAAGAAGTTTATACAATGGTTCTAAAAGCGTTCCTAAAAGCTTTTAAATCAGAAGCAAAAACAGGTTATCAACTTGATAAAATTGCTCATCGTGTTTTAGATGATAAAATTGATGGATTTAATTTTTCACACGGACTTGGCCACGGGATTGGAATTAATGTTCACGAAGCGCCACCAGCCTTAAATCAATCTAAAATCGCTAAAACAACTATTGAAAATGGAATGTGTTTTACAATCGAGCCAGGGCTCTACAATCCTGAGTATTTTGGTATAAGATTAGAAAATTCATGTTACAAAAAAGGTGGAAAAATTTATTCTTTTGCTAAAATGGGATATGAGGGTAAATTAATTAATTATGATATACTTACAAAACAAGAAAAAGAATGGCTAAAGGATTTTAAAGTATTATGAAGATAACTTCCGTCAACAATGATTTAGTAAAAGAAACCGCAAAACTCCTCAGGGGTAAATATAGAGATGAAACTGGATTATTCCTAATTGAGGGTGAAAAAGGGGTAAAAGAAGCCATCAGTGCGGGAGTAAACATTGAAAGAATTTTTGTACTTGAGGGAATAAAAGATTATCCTAAAGAAAAAATTATTGAAACCACAGAAGCAGTTTTATCCAAAATTTCTGATGCCAAAAGTGCTCCTAAAGTTGTTGCAGTAGCCCAACAAGTCAAAACAGAGGTAAATGATATTAAAAAAGCGAAACGTGTTATACTTCTTGAGGGGATTAAAGATGCTGGCAACTTAGGAACAATTTTAAGAACAGCATCAGCTTTTGGAATCGACGGAATTGTTTTATACGGAGATACAGTAGATTTATACAACCCAAAATGTGTCCGCTCAACCGTTGGATGCCTCTGGAAAACTCCAGTAATTAAAGTTAACGATTTTAAAGAGCTTAAAAATATATTTACTCCTTACGAAAGAGTTGCGACACTTCCAGCTAGAATAAATGTAATCAAGTTAGAGAATTACATTCCAAGCGAAAAAGTTCTTATAATGTTTGGTTCGGAAGCAGATGGATTAAGCGAAGAATTAAAGAATTTTGCCACTAAAAATGTAACCATAGAAATGGCAGAAAACGTTGAATCTTTAAATCTAAGCATCTCTGTTGGAGTTGTTGCGTACAAACTTAAACAAGTTTAAACCTTGAACCTTGTCTTGAATCTCTACGCAAGAATTCTCTATCAATTCTATTAAGCGTATCGAGTTTTTTGCCAATCCAGCGAGGTGCTACAAGTTCTGTTCTTAATCCGTTTCCTGCTAGACGGTGTATAGTAGTCTGAGGTGGCAAATATTCTAAAAAGTCACAAACAGTTGAAACATATTCATCCTCTGTCATAAAATCTATTTCACCATTACGATACATCTCTGCGACTTTTGTCCCCTCTAAAGCGCAAAGCATATGGATTTTTACACCATCTGGCTCAAGCTTTGCAATTGTTTGCGCTGTCTGCATCATTTCATCATAATTCTCAAAAAGATTTAAAATTATATGCAAACAAACATTTATCCCAGAATATTCACGAGTTTTTTCATACATTCTTAAAAAACAATCATAATTGTGTCCACGATTTATTTTTAAAAGCGTTTTATCATGAACAGTCTGCAATCCATATTCAATCCAAGTGTAATAGTCAGGGGTAAATGTATGAATTAATTTTAATTTATCATCATCAACGCAATCTGGACGTGTTCCAATCGAAATCCCAACAACATCAGGGTGATTAAGCGATGCTGTATAGATTTTTTCTAATTCATCTACAGGCTTATATGTATTTGAAAAAGCTTGAAAATAAGACATAAACTTTTGAGCTTTGAACCTATTTTTAAGTGTTTCAGCTCCTATTTTTACTTGGTCTTCAATCGATAATCGATTGGAATGTGCTTGAGAAAAGCTTCCACCATCATCACAAAATATACATCCACAGCTTGAAATTGTACCATCACGATTTGGACAAGAAAACCCCGCATCAAGGGTTATTTTATAAACCTTTGCTCCAAACTTTTGTTTTAAAAATTCCGAATATGCATTATAACGCTTTTCCATAAAAATAGATTAACATAAAACATAAAACTTAAAAAGAAAATTTCTCTATATTTACCCCTTTACCCCTTTGTGATAGAATAAAGCTAAGAAAAGAGGATTACAAATCATGAAAATGTCAAAATTATTCGTTCAAACATTAAGAGAGTTTCCTTCTGATGCAGAAGTTGTCTCTCACAAAATGCTCGTTAGAGCTGGATATATTAGAAAGCTTACATCAGGTGTTTATAACTATTTACCCCTAATGTGGAGAGTTCTAAAAAAAGTTGAAAACATTGTTCGTGAAGAAATGGACAACGCTGGAGCTCAAGAGCTTCTAATGCCTTTTGTTCAGCCAAAAGAGCTTTGGGAAGAATCAGGACGTTGGGAAGTCTACGGCAAAGAGCTTATGCGTCTTCGTGACAGACACAATCGTGAAATGTGTCTTGGCCCAACTCATGAAGAAATTATTACAGCAATCGCTCGTGATGGTCTAAAATCATACAAGCAAATGCCTGTAAACTTATACCAAATCCAATCAAAATTCCGTGACGAAGTTCGTCCTCGCTTTGGGCTACTTCGTGGTCGTGAATTTATTATGAAAGATGCTTATTCTTTTGATACTTCTCAAGAAGGCTTAGAAAAAGAATACGAAAATATGGCACAAGCTTATACAAGAATCTTCAAAAGATGTGGGCTTAATACAAAAATGGTTCAATCAGATTCCGGTGCTATCGGAGGAAGTGTAAGTCACGAGTTTATGGTAATTACTGATACTGACGCAGGTGAAAACGACGTTTTCTACTGCGATTCTTGCGATTATTCAGCAAACTCAAACCACGCAGTATCTAAATTGCCTGAAGCAAAAACTGTTGGAGATTTCACTGAAGCTAAGATTGTTGACACACCAAATACTCATACAATAGAAGAACTTTGCAGCTTCTTGAATATACCTGCAAGCTTAATTGTTAAAACACTTGTTTATATTATTGATAAAAAGCCTGTTCTAGCGCTTATTCGTGGTGATAAGCAAGTTGAAGAAACAAAACTTCTTAATGCAGTTGGTGGTATTGATATTAGAATAGCAACAGCTGGCGAAATTCAAGAAATGATGGAAGTAAATGGCTTCAATGCAGAACCTGGATTTATTGGCCCAATGGGATTAAAAGAATATAACGGTTATCCAATCACAGTTATTGCAGACGAAACTGTAAAAGAGTTAAAAAACTTCGTAATCGGAGTTAACCAAAAAGACAAACACGGAGTAGGTTACAACTGGGGAGCAGGAATCTGTAACGATTTTGAATGTGTAACATCAGGTTCAATGGATTTACCAGAAAAAGTTGTAGATTTAAGACTTGTTGAAGCTGGAGAACTTTGCCCTACTTGTGGTCAGCCACTAAAAGTTACTCGTGGTATCGAAGTTGGTAACATTTTCCAATTAGGTACAAAATACTCTGCACCAATGAACGCAGTTTATCTTGACCAAAATGGCAAAGCTCAACCATACGTTATGGGTTGCTACGGCATCGGCATTTCAAGAACAGCGGCTGCAGCTGTTGAAGCTCACTACGACGAAAACGGTATCAAATGGCCTTTAGCTATCGCACCTTATCACGCAGTTGTTATTCCAGTAAGTACAAAAGATGAACAACAAATGCGAGTTGCAGAAGACATCTATAAAACTCTAAAAAAACACGGGGTGGAAGTTGTAATCGACGACCGAGACGAACGTCCTGGCGTAAAATTCAAAGATGCTGATTTAATAGGCTTCCCATATAGGATTACTGTTGGTAAAGGTATTACAGACGGAGTAGTAGAGTTTAAAGTTCGTGAGACTTGCGAAATGTCAAATATCTCTCCTGAACAAGCAGCTGAAATTGTAGTTACAGCAGTAAGTAACTTGAAAGGATAAATACACTTAAATTATAAAGAATAAAAAGAACCTTGGTTTAACCAAGGTTCTTTTTATTTTCAATTTTATGACTCTTTAAAAGCAAATACAACACAACTCGAACTTAGGCACCAACTTCTTAACAAAGTTGAAGCTTATATCGGGTTACGATTTACCCTACTACCAGCTAGCTTTAGTCACGCCTGGTAATAAACCTTTATGAGCCATTTGTCTTAAACAAATTCTGCATAAACCGAAATCTCTGTGGAAACCGTGAGGACGACCGCAGATGCTGCATCTGTTATGTAATCTTACTTTTGGATATTTACCAGCTGCAACTAGCATTTCTCTTTTATGTTCTTTGTTTATCATCGCTTTTTTAGCCATGAATATCTCCTTTATTTCATTTAGTATATTTACTACATTTATCTTGAGGCTAGTAATTTCGACTTATAGGCCAAAATTCTATTCACCTCCGCCTATTTTTTGAATGGCATACCTAATAATCTTAATAATTCTCTTGCTTCATCATCAGTATTAGCAGTTGTGATAACAGATACGTTCATACCTTTTACCAAATCAACTTCTTCATAAGTGATTTCAGGGAACAATGCTTGTTCTTTTAAACCAAGAGTATAGTTACCTCTACCATCGAAAGACTTAGCAGAAATACCACGGAAGTCTCTGATACGTGGAAGAACTACGCAAATTAGTTTTTGCAAGAAGTCATACATTCTTTCGCCACGAAGAGTAACCATAGCACCAACCGGCATACCTTCTCTTAATTTGTAAGATGCGATTGATTTTTTAGCTTTTGTTACTACAGCGTGTTGACCAGCAATTTTAGTCAATTGAGCTTGAATAGCATCAGCGATTTTTGAGTTGTGAGAAGCTTCACCAACACCCATATTTAACACGATTTTGTGTAATTTAGGAATCATCATGTCATTTTCATAACCGAATTTTTCCTTCATAGCTGCTTTTACTTCTTCATTGTATTTTGCTCTTAAGCTTTTTGTCTTTGTCATTTTTCTTTTCCTTTTACTTTGAACACGATCGATCAGAGCTGGTCGCTTGACGTGTAGCTGGTGGGTTCAAATCCTATCGAGGTTTCTCAGGGTATTTACCCCCACCCCACTTGATCACGTGTTTACTATTAGTACTATACGTCTAACTGTTCACCGCATTTTTTACAAACGCGAACTTTTTTACCATCGATAACCTTGTGAGCAACTCTTGTTGCTTTCTCACAGCTTGGGCAAAGAATCATTACGTTAGAAGAATCCAAAGGAGCTTCTTTCTTAATTAATCCGCCTTGAATGCCGTAAGCAGGGTTAGCTTTAGTAGCTTTGGTAATCATATTAGCACCTTCAACGATAACTTTACCTTCTGAAGGTAATGCTTTTTTAATGTTACCAGTTTTTCCTTTATCTTTGCCTGCAGTGATAACTACTCTGTCACCTGATTTTACATGCAAGCTTTTTTTCTTATCTGCCATTTTCATTCTCCATTTACTTTTTGGATTTTGTATTTACTTTTGTGAGCGGTAGCGTGAGAGCTACATCACGTCCACTTGCTTAGATAACCTCTGGAGCAAGTGAAACAATCTTCATGAAGTTTTTATCACGAAGTTCTCTAGCAACAGGTCCGAATACACGAGTTCCTCTTGGGTTGCCATCTTTGTTGATAATTACAGCTGCGTTTTCATCAAATCTGATTACAGAACCATCAGCACGTTTAATATCGTGTTTAGTTCTAACGATAACTGCTTTTACAACTTCAGATTTTTTAACAGTCATATTTGGAGTTGCATCTTTAACTGTTGCAACAACAATATCACCAACAGCTGCAAATTTTTTGTTTGAGCTGCCCATAACACGGATAACAAGTAATTCTTTAGCACCTGTATTATCTGCTACTACTAATCTACTTTCTTGTTGTATCATTTTTCTTTTCCTTTTTACTTACCCTTCTGTCCATGAGTCTTGCGTATAGGCTCACCCCGAAGGGATTTTAGAATTAACTACTTAGCTTTTTCTACAATAGATTCAAGAACCCATCTTTTGCTACCTGAAATTGGTTTTGATTCAACGATTCTTACTATATCGCCGATACCGCATTCATTTGCTTCATCATGAGCTTTGTAGTTTTTGTTTGTTTCAATAATTTTCTTATATTTTGGGTGTGGATTGTAAGAAGCAACTTTTACAACAATTGTTTTGTCCATTTTGTCACTTGTAACTACACCTTGTTTTACTTTTTTAGGCATTTTTTACCTCGATTTCTTTTTCTTTAATAACAGTTTTTGCTTGAGCAACTAAACGTTTTGTTTTAGAAATTTCTGCAGTATTTTCTAATTTGTGCATTGATTTCTTAATTCTAGCGTCTAATAATTGTTTTTTTGAATCAACAATGAATTGCTTCAATTCTTCAACTGTTTTTTCACGCATTTCACTTAATTTCATTTTTATTTTTCCTTAATTAATTATACAGATTCTTTTTCTACTACTTTAACTTTGATAGGAAGTTTTTGTGCTGCAAGTTCCAATGCTCTAACAGCAGTATTTCTATCGAAGTAGTCAAGTTCAAACAAGATTCTGTTTGGTTTTACTACTGCTACCCAGTATTCTACGTTACCTTTACCAGAACCCATACGAGTTTCAGCTGGTTTTGCTGTAACTGGTTTATCTGGGAATATTTTAATCCAAACGTTACCGCCACGTTTGATTTCACGAGTCATTGCACGTCTTGCTGCTTCGATTTGTCTGCTTGTAATCCAACCAGGTTCAACAGCTCTTAACGCATAACGACCAAATTCGAATTCAGTACCTCTTGTTTCAGTACCTTTCATTCTACCTTTCATCATCTTGCGGTATTTAGTTTTCTTTGGCATTAACATTATATTGTTCTCCTAATTTACTATTTTGTTTCTACAGGTTTACGTTTTCCACGGCGACCGTTGAATCTTTCACCTGTTGATTCTTTTGAGTTTTTAGATTTGATGTTCATGTCAGCCATTTCACCAGGCATTAAGTTGCCTTTGAAGATCCAAACTTTAACACCAATCTTACCCATGATTGTATCAGCTTCTGTGAAACCATAGTCAACATCAGCTCTTAATGTTTGAAGTGGAATTCTGCCTTCTTTAGCCCATTCAGAACGAGCAATTTCAGCACCACCTAAACGACCTGAAACCATAATTTTGATACCTTGAGCACCTGCTCTCATTGTACGTTGCATAGCTTGTTTCATTGCACGTCTGAAAGCAACACGTTTTTCAAGTTGTTGAGCTACTGATTCAGCAACTAATAAAGCATCCACATCAATTCTAGCTACTTCAACCACATTGATGATTACCGGTTTGCCTAAATATTTAGAAACTTCTGCTTTAAGTTCTTCAATACCTTGACCACCTCTACCAACTACAATACCAGGCTTAGCTGTAACTACTGTTATTGTTAAGCTTTGAGATTTTCTGTCGATCAAAATATTAGCAACACCTGCTGCATATAGTTTCTTTTTAATAAATTTTCTAATTTTAGCATCTTCTGCTACGTTTACGGCATAATCTTTAAATCTTGCGTACCAAGTACTGTCCCAAGGTCTGATTACACCTACTCTAAATCCTTTTGGATGTGTTTTTTGTCCCATTTTATATTTCCTCTATTTTGATGTATCACTAACTTTTACTGTGAGGTGAGATGTTCTTTTGAGTCTTTTGTAAATACGACCTTGTGCTCTTGGTTTACCTCTTTTATAAGATACGCTTTCGTCAGCGAAAATTTCAGAAACTTTTAAAGCATCTGATTTTACGCCAGCTTGTTCAAATGCATTAGCTGCTGCAGCTTTAACGTTCTTTTCAACAACTCTTGCTGCAAAGTAAGGCATAAAACGTAACATGTCAAGAGCTTCATTAACAGCTTTACCTCTTACTTCGTTGATTACTCTACGAAGTTTTCTAGCTGTCATTTTTATGTTTGTTTGTCTTGATTTAGCTTCCATTTTTATTTTCCTTTTTTTAATTTTTTCTAATCAAAAATTCTGTACAAATTTTATTTTCTCTTAGCTGTCTTATCAGCTGCGTGCCCTTTGTACAATCTTGTAGGCGCAAACTCACCCAATTTGTGGCCAATCATTTGCTCTGTTACATATACAGGAACGTGTGTTTTGCCGTTGTGAACAGCAATTGTGTGTCCTAACATATCAGGAACGATCATAGATGCTCTTGACCAAGTTTTAACAACTTTCTTTTCTGAATTTTCATTCATTTTGTTAATTTTCTTTTGTAGAGCTTCTTCCACGTATGGGCCCTTTTTTAATGAACGTGCCATTAATTTCTCCTTTTATATTTATAATAATGTTTCTAATTATTTTATTTGCTAGGTACTAGACTATTTTTTTCTTCTTCTTACGATTAATTTATCAGAAGCTTTGTTTTTCTTTCTAGTCTTATAACCAAGTGCTGGTTTGCCCCATGGTGTTTTAGGGTGTCCACCAGGACCAGTTTTACCTTCACCACCACCGTGAGGGTGATCACAAGGGTTCATTGTTACACCACGAACTGTAGGTCTAACGCCCATGTATCTTTTTCTACCAGCTTTACCAATTTTAAGGTTCTTGAATTCTGAGTTTCCAAGAGTACCAACGGTAGCCATACATTCTTTTCTTACCATTCTCATTTCGCCAGAAGGTAATTTAATTGTAACGTAGTTACCTTCTTTAGCCATAACTTGTGCAAAGTTACCAGCTGAACGAACCATTTTACCACCTCTACCTGGGATAAGTTCAACGTTGTGAACGATTGTACCAAGTGGAATTAATTCTAAAGGTAATGCGTTACCTGTTTGGATAGCAGCTTCAGGGCCACTTACGATTACATCGCCAACATTTAGTCCTTCCGGAGTTAAGATGTATCTCTTTTCACCATCAGCATAGAAAACTAATGAGATTCTAACATTTCTGTTTGGATCGTATTCAATAGTTTTAACTGTTGCTGGAACACCGAATTTTTCTCTTTTGAAGTCGATTACACGGTAAGCTTGTTTTACACCGCCACCTTTATGACGACAAGTAATTCTACCAGTGTTATTTCTACCAC
>SUTX01000026.1 GCA_015152465.1 Cyanobacteria bacterium SIG31
TCTGTATGTGAAGCTAATATTACAGCTGTTCCTTTGAGATCAGTTTCGACTACTCTTCAAATCGGAATTTATAGTGATTCTTCATGTCAGATAAATTTTGATAGTAATTTCCAATTTGATTTATCAGATGCAAGTAAAGGTATTGAAAGCGTCGAAGCTTTCGAGTCAATTGTTGCTTTTGAGAATCTTTTGAGCGAAAAAGCGACTCAGCTTGGTGCTGTGCAAAACAGGCTTGAATCAGCGTTAGAGTCGATTGAGGTAAATATTAATAACTTAACATCTTCTCGTTCAACAATTCGAGACGCTGACATTGCAGAGGTGAGTAGTCAATACATCCAACAACAGATTTTACAACAAGCAAGTGCAACCTTGATGGCAACAGCTAACCAAATGCCAGCAATTGCTTTGCAATTGATATAGTACGAGCATTTTATATGTCATCCTGAACTCGATTCAGGATCTATCAATGCTTATAGACTACCCCCCACCCTAACCCTCTCCGAGTAGGGGTGGGAACATAATCTGTCATTCCGTGCTTGACACGGAATCTATCAATGCTTTTTTGTTTGACAAAAGAAAAACCTGAACGCTTTACTTTGTCCTCAATGATGATTAAGAAATTAAGAAAATGTTAAGTATTCTTTATATTTGTATACAAAATGTACATTATATGATATGATAAATTCATAGTAGTAGATAAAATTTTTTGAGGATATATGCGATAAAGAGACTGTTAACAAAATAATAGTTGCCGGGTAGGTTATATGTACCCGGATGTCGTGTATATATAAAAAAATAGAAAGAGAAAAGGTGCTATATGGATAGTGCATTATTGACTGTTGCAGTAGTTATATCCGTTATACTAGCTGCGGTCATTGCTGTGCAAAGGGTTAAATATAAAAACCTTGTTCAGCAAACAAATCAAAGTATGAAAGATTTACAAGAAAAGGAATCTATTATACAAAAAGAAGCGATGATTAAGGCTAAAGAAGCGCTTCATAATGAAAGAGAACAATTAAACGAAGACGAGAGAGAAAGAAGAAGAGAATTTGCGGCGTTAGAAACAAAACTTTCTAAACGTGAAGATCAAATTGAAACAAAAATACAAGAGTTGACTGATAAAGAAGTTTCTCTTGATAAAATGAAAGACCAGATTATTGAAAAAGAAGATTTGCTTGACGAATTAATAAGCAAAAGTACAGCTGAACTTGAAAGAATTGCAGGAATGTCTGCTGAAGATGCTAAAAAGATGCTTTTAGAACAATTAAAAAGTGATTTAGCTCAAGAACAACTTCAGTTAATAAGAGAAAATGAAGCGAAAATTAAAGAAGTAGCTCAAGAAAAAGCTAAAGAAATCCTTTCTACAACAATGCAAAGATGTATGATGGAACAGGTTGTTGAATCAACTGTTTCAGTTGTATCACTTCCTAGCGACGAAATGAAAGGACGTATTATTGGACGTGAGGGACGTAATATTAGGACTCTAGAAACATTAACTGGGGTTGATTTAATTATTGATGATACACCAGAGGCTGTTGTTTTATCTGCTTTTGATCCTGTACGCCGTGAAATTGCTAAAATCGCTTTAGAAAAACTTATTCAAGACGGTCGTATTCACCCAGTAAGAATTGAAGAAACTGTTGAAAAATCAAGAGAAGAAGTTGAACAAAAGATTATGTCAGAGGGTGAAAATGCAGCAGTTGATATGGGGGTTATGGGCTTAAGTAGAGAGCTTATCAAGAATCTTGGCCGTTTATATTACAGAACTTCTTATGGGCAAAATGTTTTAAAACACTCTTTAGAAGTTGGACATATTGCAGGAATGTTAGCTGCGGAATTAGGAGCTAATGTAGCTGTTGCTAAACGTGCAGGTTTGCTACACGATATAGGTAAAGCTGTTGATCAAACTCAAGAGGGTACACATATTCAGCTAGGCGTTGAATTAGCAAGTAGATATGGTGAAAAACAAGAAGTTATACACGCTATTGAAGCTCACCATGATGACGTTACTGCAAATACTATAGAAGCTGTGCTTGTAAAATTAGCGGATGCGATATCTGCTGGTCGTCCAGGTGCAAGACGTGATACTTTAGAAATTTACATTAAACGTCTTCAAAAAATTGAAGAAATTGTTAATAGTTATGAAGGTATTAAACAATCATTTGCTGTACAAGCTGGACGTGAAGTTCGTGTTATTGTTCAATCAGAAATGTTTGATGATTTAGCTTCTCAAAAATTGGCAAGGGATATTGCTAAGAAGATTGAAGACGAACTAGATTATCCAGGTCAAATTAAGGTTACAGTAGTAAGAGAGTTTAGAACCACAGAAATAGCAAAATAGTTTTTAGGTGCGTCAGTTGACGCACCTAACTTAATAAAAGATATGGAACAAACGTATAAAATATTATTTTTTGGAGATATTACAGGGAGACAGGGGCGTAATGCGCTTAAGTCTTTCTTGTCTTCTAATAAAGACGAAAATACTTTTGTTATTGCTAATATTGAGAATGCATCTCATGGCTTTGGGTTAACTAAAAAAAATTATTTAGATTTAGCTGAGTCTGGCGTTGATTGCTTTACTTCAGGTAACCATATTTGGGATAAAAAAGACGTATATGAATATATAAAAGATTCGACTAATTTGGTTCGTCCAATAAATTATCCAACGGGTACTCCTGGAAAAGGTTCACAAATATTTAATTTTAATGGAATCAAAATCGCTGTTATTAATGTTCTTGGTAGAGTGTTTATGCCACCAATGGATTCACCTTGGCAGATTGTAGTTGAAGAAATTAATAACCTAAAAAGCCAAAATGTTGACAGTATATTTATTGATTTTCATGCAGAAGCAACAGCAGAGAAAATTTGTTTTTCAAAATTTTTAGCAAAAGAATTTAATACTGATGACTTTGCAATTATAAAAGGCTTTTTTGGCACTCATACCCATGTGCAAACTGCTGATGAGCAGATTATTAATGGAATGGCTTACATAACTGATGCCGGTTTTTGTGGCTCAGCTGACGGTGTGATTGGAATGGAATATTCTACATCACTTAAGCGTCTTTCAACTAGTTTGCCAGAACGCTATGAAATTGCCGAAAATGGGTTGGCTCAAATTAATGGTGTTGAGGTTCTTATTGATAGAACGAGAGCAACACAAATAAAAAGAATTAATATTTTAGTAGATAATATAAAAAATGAAAAGGAGGCCGACCTTGATTCAGGGGGGTAAATACGGAGGTGTGGAATGAAAGGCGACTATCATATTCACACTAATTATTCAGATGGTGTTTTTTCGCCAGAAAAAATCGTTGACTTAGCTTTAGGTGCAGGACTTCAAGCTATTGCACTTACTGATCACGATAATGTTTTGTCTTACAATGTTGCTCAAGAATATTTAAAGACAAAAGAAGTTGATTTGAAGCTGATTATGGGTATTGAAGTCAATACTCTTTATAAAGATTATGAAGTGCACATATTGGGTTATTTCCCTGATGTGACAAAGAATGATTTTAAAAACTTACTAAAAGTTCAACAACAAGCTCGTACGAAGCAAACAAAAGAAATTTTAGCATTATTAGCAAAAAAAGAAGGTATTAAAATTGCTTATGAAGATGTTAAAAACATGGTTGCTGAGGGTGGTAGTATTGGACGCCCACACATTGCTAAAGCAATTACAAATGCTGGGGGCACAAGTAATATTATGGAAGCATATAGTAAGTATATTCATAGGAACTCACCAGTATACGTTGAAAGAAAGACTGTTTCACCTTTTGATGCTGTTGAGGTTATCTATGATTCCGGTGGTATTCCTGTAATTGCTCATCCGTATGATATTGATATTGCAGATAAATTAATAAAAGATTTGATGAATTGTGGTCTAAGAGGTATTGAAGCATACCATAGAAAACATTCTCCAGCTATTGTTGAATATTTTTCTTCTATGGCTGAAAATCTAGGTCTTATAGTAACTGGTGGCTCAGATTTTCACGCTCCAAACATTATGAACGGGCAAATTATTTTAGGTAAAAATTTTATACCCGAATGGATATATGATAAGTTGTTGGAAGAAAAACGTTTGTTAGATTTAGCTTAGTATTTTAAGAGAGGTGACATGAAAAAAGGGTTTACAATAATAGAAGTATCAATATTGTTTGTTATTTTTTTAATTGTTGCGTTCCTTGTCGCACCACTTTCTCTTGACGATACTATGCAAGCTAAAAACACATCACGTTGGAGAAATGTTCAAGAAGATTTTATCAATATTCATTCTTCTGTAACGTCTTTGGTTGAGGAAGAAAATGTTGATTTTATAGAAACATTAAAAGAAGCATTTGAAAATGAAGTGAAGTCATCTATAAAACCTTATAAAATAACGTATATGAATGGCACATCTTCAGCTAAGGATTTTAAGTATGAAGAGTTTTATGTGACATATTCTAATGCGGTTTTGGCTTATAAGTTTTTTGAACCAACAGAAAATGAGTTGTTAGGTGAATTAATTTATGACGTAAATGGAGTAAATGGGCCCAATGTATGGGGCAAGGATGTTTACGGTATGAATATTTATAAGAATAAATTTGAACCTCTTGGGTATGATAGAGCTTTTGATACTCAAAAGCAAGATTGTTCTAGGATCGGTAAAGGTTGTTACTGCTCTAGTTATTATTTAATTGGGGGAAATTTTGACTAATATAATAAAAAATATTTGTGTTTTTGCATCATCATCTAATTATTTAGAAAAGCAATTTTATGATGATGCTCGTGATTTAGGCTTGCTTATTGGGAGTAATAATTTCAACATAGTTTACGGTGGTAGCCGTTTAGGGCTGATGTATTCTTGCGCAAGTGCAGTAAAGGAATCTGGCGGTAAAATATATGGTGTTATGCCAACTAGATTGGCGAATATGGGTTGTTCAAACCCAGAAGATTGTGATGAGTTTTTTGAGACTATTGGTATGCGAGAAAGGAAAGCTAAGTTAGATGAAATTTCTGATGCCGTAATTGCGCTACCTGGCGGTTATGGTACTCTTGAAGAACTCTCTGAGCTTATTGTCCAGAAACAGTTAGGTTATAATAACAAACCTATTGTTATACTTAACACTTTAGGTTTTTATGATAAGCTTCTAGAATTTTTTGAGACTATTATTGAAAAAGACTTCGCAAATACCGCCTCTCGTAAGTTATATTTTATTGCCCGAACTCCTTATGAGGCAATTGAATATATCAAGAATTATGTTGCTGAAAATATTGAAGCTAAGTTTGTTCGCACAAATTAAGTATTATAAATTCTGTCGCCAGCATCACCCATACCAGGAACTATGTAGCCACGTTCATTTAAGTGGCTGTCTACGGCTGCAACAATGAGTTTAATGTTTGGGAAGTTTCTGAATACGTTTTCTATCCCTTGTGGTGAAGAAATCATACATACACAGCATATATTTGACTCTGGTATACCTTTGTCAACGTAGAGTCTAATTGCTTCAATTAAAGAATTCCCTGTTGCTAACATTGGGTCTGTTATGTATACATAGTAATCTTCTGGTTTATCAACTGGCATTGGGACTTTGTTATAGTACCAAACTGGTTTTAATGTCTTTTCGTCTCTATACATGCCAATATGTCTAATTGTTGCTTGAGGTAATATATCGACAGCTTCATCTGTAAATATAAGCCCAGCTCTTAATATTGGGGAAATAATAATTGTAATACTTGGATTTATAGTTTGGGTTACAAAATTTGTCAGAGGAGTTTCTACTGTTATATCAGTTTGTGGTAGGTTTTTAGTTGCTTCGTATAAAAGAATCCTCGTAAGTTTTCTAGCGGCTAAACGAACACCTTGAGTGTCGGTATTTTTACTCCTTAATGTGCATAAGCTCTGATTAACTATAGGATTAGTTATAACTTTTAAGTTGTTGTATTTATTTTCCATTTTTTAACCTCTTTAAACTGCTAGTTAAATCTTCTGTGTTTTTAGACGTTTCCTCTAAAAATTTGTTTGTATATTGTAAAAAATCTTTGAAATTTTCTGATGTTGTAAAAATATCATCTTTTGCAGATTTAATTCCTGTTGAATCAAGTTTTGTCCCAAATGACGATGCGGTATAGCTTATAGAAGCTAATTTTTTAAACATATCATTTAGCAAACCAAGAGCATCATGTAATCGTTTAGGTGGCATAACCGATAATACTGGAGTAGAGTTCTCAACGTATGTGTTTTTATCCGGTAAATACAATTCTAAAGATTTTGACCCAGCCATACCACTAAATTCTACCGTAACATTTGTTCCTTGAGGAATAGTGACATCTGGATTCGTTAGTATGAATTTAACATATACTTCATCTTTTGTTGGTTTTATTTTTGTTACATACCCAACTTCAATCCCCATCATTCGGACTGGTGAGCCGACAATTAGTCCGTCAACATCTTGTAAAAATATTTGGTAATCATTATCATCGTGTTTTTCTTTAAAGATAATTCCAGTAGATGATAAAGCGACAATAAACATAATGATAATAAGCCAAAATAAGAGCTCACCTTTATGAGTAATGTAAAAAACTTTTTCTTTAATGTCTCTCTTAGTCATACTATAATTATATATTAATTTATTAGCTTGTGAAATTATTAACTTTAGTTACAGTTTCTTGAATGACAAATGGCTATTGCAATAGCATCTATTGTATCATCAAGTTTTGGTAAATTTTCAGATTGTAATGTTATTTTAACCATTTGTTCCACTTCTTTTTTATCAGCTCTTCCATATCCAGTTAAAACCTGTTTAACTTCCATTGGAGTATAGCTAAAAGTTGGAATATTATATTTCTCAAGTACTGCTAAAATAACTCCCCTAGCTTCTGCTACAGGAATAATTGTTTTTTGGTTTTTAAAGAAAAAGAGTTGTTCTACTGATGCACAATCAGGTTTGTATTTTTCAATAATCAATGAAAGATCATTATAGATTTCTAATAATCTCTTCGAATCATCCAGTTTTTTGTTTGTTTGTATAGAACCAGATGTCAGCAGCTCAATATTATTATTTTCAACCCCAATCATTCCATAGCCAACTATGGCCATGCCAGGGTCTATACCCAAAATTTTCATATTAAAATTATATCAGTTAGTTTGTTTTAATACAATATTTTAATGACAAAAGCTTTTGTTCAGGATAATATTATTTTATAAACTAGTTTAAGGGAAAAAGAGATGATAAAACAAGAGAAGCAAGACTTGGTTATTGGTATACCTAGAGGAATGTCATATTATGGGAATTATCCATTTTGGTATGGTTTTTTTGATGCACTAGGTTTTAAAGTTGTTTTATCTGACCCTACTACGAAGCAAACTATGTCAGACGGTTCAGCTCTTGTTGTTACAGAAACTTGCTTACCTATTAAAATATATTTAGGCCATATTTTAAATTTAATAAATAAAAAAGGGGTTAAGAACATATTTGTACCCTCGTTACAATCGATTGCACCTAAGATATATAATTGTTCTAAAATTAGAGGTTTGCCAGATTTAGTTAGAAATGTTGTGAAAGGAGATTATAATCTTATAGAAGCAACGCTTGATAAATCAGCTAAAAAACAAGGACTTTATGAGTTTTTAGCTGACGCTGTCAAACCTTTTGGAATAACTGATTCTGAAACAATAAAGAAAGCTTCTAAACAAGGATGGAAAGTTTATAACAATTTTTACATGATGATGCGTGCTGGAGTTAAGTATAAAGATGCATTGTCGAATGCTATTAAAGGTAAAATTCTATTAGAGGCAGAGCAAGATTCTGCTCCAATAAATGTAGCATTGATTTCACATGCTTATAATATATATGATGATAGAGCTTGTATGAAAATTTTTGAAAAACTTGAAAAAATGGATGTAAAAGTTTTTACAGCATTTCAATTATCTGAAGAGCAAATGCAAGAAGGGATTTCATCTTTTAATCAGAAAAAGTACTGGGCGAATGAGCCTGAAATGACTGGTGCTGCGGGGCATTATCTGAAAGATAATATGATCGATGGGATTGTAACTTTAAATGCATTTGGTTGCGGCCCGGATTCTCTAATGATTGAGCGTATAATGAGAAAAGCTAAGGAATTAAATAAACCAATGTTATCCTTGACAATTGATGAACATACTGGTGAAGCTGGTTTTATAACAAGACTAGAAGCATTCATTGATATGCTATATCGTAAAAAACGTTCTGAAATTATTAATGACTTATCAACTTCGGATTATGACTATGTTCCTCAGACAAATATATGCGAAAGTATCCTTAAAGACAGATAGGCTAGCTTTCTTTCCAAGTGTTACCAACGTTAATATCGACAACAAGTGGAACTTTTAAAGGTTGATCCAATTCCATACCTTTTATAACTATGTCTTTTACTGTATCAAATTCTTCTTGTGGAACTTCAAATACTAATTCATCGTGTACTTGCATAATCATTTTGGACTTTAAATTTTTAGATGTTAATTCTTTATCAATATTAATCATTGCTATTTTAATTAAATCTGCAGCTGAGCCTTGAAGTGGCTGGTTAATTGCTGCTCTTTGTGCAAATTCTCTTATTTGGAAATTTGGACTTAATAACTCAGATGTTAGGTATCGTTTTCTGCCAAACATTGTTTCAACATATCCATTAATAGTTGCAAATTCTTTTTTAGTTTCCATATATTTTTTTACACCCGGATAATGTTCAAAATATTTATCAATGAATTCCTGAGCTTCGCTGTTTGAAATTTTAAGGTTTTTAGCTAAACCATATTTTGATTGTCCGTATACGATACCAAAATTAACAGCTTTAGCTTTTCTACGCATATCTTTTGTAACTTCGTTAATATTGACACCAAAAACTTTTGATGCGGTTATTGTGTGGATGTCTTCACCTGAGTTGAAAGCTTTTATTAGATTCTCATCCTCAGAAACGTGTGCCAGTAACCTTAATTCAATTTGCGAATAGTCCGCAGAAAGAATTAAATTGTCGATATTTTGGGCACAGAAAGCTGCTCTTATTTTATTACCCTCTTCACTTCTAATAGGTATATTTTGAAGATTTGGATTTGACGAAGAAAGTCTGCCTGTGACCGTTAAAGCTTGGTTGTATGTTGTATGTATTCTACCGTCTTTTTTGCTGATTAATGTCGGTAATACGTCAGTATATGTGGATTTTAGCTTAGAAAATTTTCTATGTTCAAGGATATATTCGCATATTTCATATTCTTCTGCTAATTCCTCTAATATTTCTGCACTAGTTGAACGTGAACGTTTTTTCTTTGAGCGTAGTTCAAGCTTGTCAAAAAGTACTTCTGCAACTTGTTTTGGAGAGTTAATGTTAAATGATTCTCCTGCAAGTTGATATATCAAATCTTCAAGTTCGCTAAGTTTTTCTGTCATGTAGTAGGAGAGTTCGTTTAGATAGTTACAATTTATAGCAACCCCTGTGTGTTCCATCTTTGCAAGTACAAGGGTAAGCGGAAGCTCTATTTCATTAACTATTTTTTGTTCTGTTTCACTAAGATTATTTTTCCAATACTCATATAATTTATATGTAGTGTATGCTTCATCGCAGTTGTATATTTCCAAGTTGTCGTTATTAACCATTATATGGTTTAAAAAATCTAACCCTTGTGCATCTAATGAATGTTTGCGGTTCGGATCCTTAACGTAGCTTGCAAGTAAAACGTCATAGATTAAACCTTTTGGATAAAATCCGTTATTGGTTAATAAATTATAATCAGCCTTTGCATCATACATAACTTTTTTGATGTTTTCATCTTCTATAATATTTTTTAATTCATCAATTAGTTCAAGTGGGAAAAAGTAATTTGTACCGTTAGAAATTGTTATAGAGTCAATGTTTCCCTCTTTACCATAAAAACGTATGCCAATATATTCTGATTTTTTTATTTGAGAAATAGCTTCATTAATATTATCGTTGTTAACTCTTATATATTCAAAATCAACATCATTAACAGATTCTTTAATAGCTTGGGTGAATAGGTTTTGTTGGATACCTTCTTCTGAGGAGCTTAATGGTTGTATTAGTATACTTAACTCTTCGCTTTCTTTTTTTGTTTCAGAGTTGAATGAGCTTAAAATTTTATCAATATTTTTTATAAAGCTGTAGAACTGCATTCGTCTTAAAAATTCTGAAACTTTTTGTACTTGAGGCAAGCTAACAGAGGCTTTATCTAAATCAAAATCGATTTCAACATTTCTTATAATAGTTGCTAATTCTTTTGATAAAATTGCGATTTCTTTTTGAGTACAAATTTTTTCTTTCACAGCTTTTTCTGGAATATTTTCGCAATCAGCTAAAAGTTCTTCCAGATTTTTATATCTGCTTAAAAGTTTTTGGGCTGTTTTTTCTCCAATCCCTCTAATGCCTGGAATGTTGTCTGAGGTATCCCCCCTAAGTCCCTTATAATCTACAACTTGATCTGGATAAACACCTAGTTTTTCATAAACTCTGTTCCAATCATACTCGACTAACTCTCCTTTTGACGGAATTAGGACTTTAACTAAACCTTCTTTGTCTATTAGTTGAAAACTATCTTGATCTCCTGTCAATATTAATGTGTTATTTCCAGCCTCAGAGGCTATTCTTGATATTGTTCCAATTACATCATCAGCTTCGTAACCCTCTTTTGTGTAAATAGGAATATCAAAAGCTTGTAGCCCCTCAACGATAGTTTTAATTTGACATCTTAAAGTGTCAGGCATAGCTTCCCTGTTAGCTTTGTATTCTTCGTACTTGTCCACACGGAATGTTTGTCGGCCTACGTCAAATGTAACAGCAATAAAATCAGGTTTAATTCTGGCCAATAAATCAAAAATTGCTTTAAAGAACCCATAAACTGCCCAAGTTGGCTCGTTGGCGGAGTTCTTCATTCCGCTTCTTTCTAATGCATAATACTGGCGAAAAGCTAAAGCATGTCCATCTATTAAGACCAATGTTTTTTTATCTGACATAATTATTCCCCTTTGATTATATATTAGCAAAAGCATTATCTACTGTGTAGTTTCTGTAATAAATCTTAACTCTTTACGGTGTTGCCATTTTATTATATAATCAAGCTATGATTGAAAGATATTCACGAAAAGAAATTAAAAAGATATGGGATTTAGAAGAAAAGTTTAATTACTATCTTAAAGTTGAACTTGCTGTGTGTGAAGCTTATGCTGATATAGGCTTAATCCCTCAAGATGCATTACAGGCTATAAAAAATAAAGCTTCTTTTAACGTAGATAGAATTGATGAGATAGAACAAGAAGTTCGCCATGATATCATTGCTTTTCTAACCGCTGTTAACGAATCAGTTGGAGCTGAAAATGCAAAATACATTCATATGGGACTTACAAGTTCTGATGTCATTGACACGGCTTTTGCATTACAAATCAAAGATTCTTCTCAAATTATTTTACAAGGTTTAACTGCTTTAATAGAGGTTATAAAAAAAAGAGCCTTTGAATTTAAAAATACAATTTGTATAGGCCGTTCTCACGGTGTTCACGCAGAAATTATGACCTTTGGGTTTAAATTGTTAAACTGGCTCGATGCTCTTGAAAGAGCTAAAAAGAGCCTTGAATATGCGTTGGAAGAGATTACTGTTGGTCAAATCTCTGGCCCAGTTGGTACTTATTCAAATGTTCCTACTGAAGTAGAAACTAAAACTTGTGAAATTTTAGGTCTAAAGCCAGCTAAAATCTCAACTCAAATTATTTCAAGAGATAGACATGCTAAATTTATGTCGGAATTGGCTGTAATTTCTACATTAATAGAGCAATTTGCAACAGAAATAAGACATTTACAAAAAACTGAAGTCAGAGAAGCCGAAGAGGGTTTTGTAAAAGGTCAAAAGGGTTCTAGTGCAATGCCTCATAAAAAGAATCCGATACTATGTGAAAATTTATGCGGTTTGGCAAGAGTTGTCCGTTCAAATATGATAACTGCTTTTGAAAATATAAATTTATGGCACGAAAGAGATATTTCTCATAGTTCAGCTGAAAGAATAATATTTCCAGATTCTTTAATTCTGGTAGATTTTATGCTTGCAAGGTTTAAAAATGTGGTGGAAAATCTTGTGATTCATGAAGATAACATGCAAAAAAATGTTAACTTATATGGTGGCATAGTATATTCTCAAAAAGTTCTTTTAAAGCTTGTAGATGAAAAAGGCTATACAAGAGAAGAAGCATATCGAATTGTACAAAAACATGCACTTAATGCACTCAATGGTGGCAATTTTAGGCAAGGCCTAGAATCAGAAAAAATATTATCAGAAGATGAATTAAATGAGTGTTTTAATCAAATAGATTATTTAAAAAATATTAATAAAATTTTTGAAAAATTTTAATGGTCATGGGAAAATTTTCTTCAATTGTAAATTTTTGTAAATTTACCCCTTGAAAAATTGTAACTTATACCCTTATTTGCTTGACTCAACATTTTGATGTTGTACGATTGTATAACATGCGAACATGTACATGGGATAATTATGTCCGAAATACAAGCAGAAAAAATATAAAATAGTTATATAGTGCGTACATCATTAGAATAGATGAGGTGAATTAATGTCGACAAAATATGCGAAAAGAGTAACGCCAATGGGTATTCCTAATACACGTTTGGACGATTTACCGGATTTAATTGACGTGCAAAAAAAATCATTTGAATGGTTTTTGAAAGAGGGGCTTAAGGAAGAATTATTAGCATTTTCTCCTGTTAAAGACTATACAGGAAGATTAGAACTTCACTTTTTGCCTAATTACACGTTTGATAATGCGAAGTATACTGTAGAAGAAGCTCGTATTCACGATACAACTTATGCGAAACAACTTCGTGTAATGGTTAGACTTGTTAACCGTGATAGCGGTGAAATTAAAGAACAAGAAGTTTATATTGGTGACATCCCTACAATGACAGACAAAGGTACTTTCATTGTTAACGGAGCTGAACGTGTTATCGTTTCACAAATCGTTAGATCACCTGGTGTTTACTTCAAAAGAGAAGTTTCTCCAACCGGTAAGAGACTTTATAATGCAACTATGATTCCTAATAGAGGTGCATGGTTGAAGATTGAAACAGACTCAAATGACTTAATTTACGTTAAGATAGATAAAAACAGAAAAATCTTAGCTACAACTTTATTGAAAGCTATGGGTATTACTGTTTCTGAAATGGAATCTTTATTCACACACTTTGAATTCTTGAAAAAGACTTTGGATAAAGATACTACTGAAACTACAGACGATGCATTAATTGATTTATACAAAAAATTACGTCCTGGTGACCCAGCATCTGCACAAGGCGGACGTCAGATTCTTGAATCAAGATTCTTTGATGATAAAAAGTATGATATCGGTCGTGTAGGTCGTTATAAATTAAATAAAAAATTGAACTTAAATATTCCTAATAACGTAAGAACACTTACAAGAGAAGATATCATTGCTTCTATTGAATATCTAATTAACTTGACTTATGATGAAGGTTCTTTAGATGATATCGACCACTTAGGAAACAGAAGAATTCGTTCAGTTGGCGAACTTCTTCAAAACCAATTCAGAGTTGGTCTTTCAAGAATTGAAAGAATCGTTAAAGAAAGAATGACTTTACAAGACTCTGAAACATTAACTCCATTGAACTTATTAAATACAAAACCGTTAGTTGCTTCTTTAAAAGAGTTCTTCGGTTCATCTCAATTATCACAGTTCATGGACCAAATTAACCCACTTGCTGAATTAACTCACAAAAGACGTGTTTCAGCTTTAGGACCTGGTGGTTTACAAAGAGAAAGAGCTGGTTTTGCAGTTCGTGATATCCACCCTTCTCACTATGGACGTATTTGTCCGGTTGAAACTCCAGAAGGTCCAAACGCAGGTTTGATCGGTTCATTAGCTACCCACGCAAGAGTTAATGATTATGGTTTTGTTGAATCTCCGTTCTTTGTTGTTAAAGACGGTGTTGTTACTGATGAAGTTGTGTATATGACAGCGGATGAAGATGAAAACTTCCGTTGTGCTCCTGCTGACGTTCAACTTAACCCTGATAACACATTTAAAGCAGCTCAAGTTCCTGTACGTTATAGATCTGAGTTTGTAATGTGTGATTCTTCAAAAGTTGACTATGTAGGTGTTTGCCCAATTCAAATTATCTCAGTTGCGACATCAATGATTCCATTTATTGAACACGATGACGCGAACCGTGCATTGATGGGTTCAAACATGCAACGTCAATCAGTTCCTCTTCTTATTACCGAAAGACCTGTTGTAGGTACTGGTATGGAAAGAAGAGTTGCTAAAGACTCTGGTATGGTTGTTATTGCAAGAGTTGACGGTACTGTAACAAGAGTAACTGGTGAAGAAATTGTTATTACTGACCCTTCAAATAAACAACATTTACATACATTAATGAAATATGTTAGATCAAACCAAGATACATGTATTAACCAAAAACCTATTGTAAATGAAGGTGATGTGGTTAAAGCAGGTGATGTAATTGCTGATGGTGCTTCTACAAGCTGTGGTGAGTTATCAATCGGTAAAAACATATTAGTAGCATATATGCCTTGGGAAGGTTATAACTTCGAGGATGCTATTTTACTTTCTGAAAGATGCGTACATGATGATATCTTTACATCTGTTCACATTGAAAAATTAGAAATAGATGCTCGTCAAACTAAACTTGGACCAGAAGAAATTACTCGTGAAATTCCAAACGTTTCAGAAGAAGCTTTGAGACACTTGGATGAACGTGGTATTGTTCGTA
>SUTX01000027.1 GCA_015152465.1 Cyanobacteria bacterium SIG31
AAGCACCGGAGTTTTCAAGAATAGCATTTCAGCTACGCTCATATGGGGTATTAGCAGAAGTTTCCCTCTGTTGTCCCCCTCTTAAGGGCAGATTTCCTACATTTTACTCACCCGTCCGCCACTTTCCTCTAACCGAAGCTAGATTCTCGTTCGACTTGCATGTATGAAGCACGCCGCCAGCGTTCGTCCTGAGCCAGGATCAAACTCTCCATTGTCAGAAAAGTTATGTCCATCTCTTACCAATTACTTGATAAGATGCTCGACTTTTTTTGTTGTCCATCATTGCTTTTTGAATTAACAAGTTTTGTTTAACTTAGATTTCTAAGTCTTTCGTCTTCATCTATTCTGTTGTCAATGTTCAAATCTTATAGAACCTCCAGCGAACGCCTAAGCGTTCGTGGAATCTATAATTTTTTGCTATTTATTCGGTTTCAAAATCGGATCGCCTTTCTGCACATTCTTGCGATTACTCTACTCGTCGCTCAGACCCTTGGTCAAACTGCACAGAACTAAATCTTAATTCCGACATCCTCCATAATACCAAGTCAAAAATTAATGTCAACTATTTTTTTTAAATTATTTTTACAAAACTTAAAAATAATAAAAAAGGCTAATTTCTTAGCCTTTAAAATAGTTAGTGTAGAAGTTTATCAATAAATTGGAAAATAGTACCCTATTAATTTACGCTGCCATTCCGATTAAGGAATCCATTACGAAATCCATCACCATTGGTGCATTTTCTTCACCGAATTCATCAACTACGATTCCGTAAATCATTTCAAAATTTTCCATGTAGCTTTCAACCCTAGACTTAGTTGCTTCGTCTACTTCAGCTACGCCTTTATTTTCCACTGGTGCAACAAAGAAATTGTTCGCTGCCATAAAATCCATAATCTTAGATGGATCTACTTGTGTTTCTTCATAGTTTTGAACAGGCACTTGAGGTGCTTCATTTTTTGATTCTTCATTTCTTTGCGGAACGTATCCACCTACACCGTAGCTGTTACCGCCAAAAATTCTACCGATACCGTCTGTCATTTTCCAATACTCCTTTTTTACTTTTTTCCTTTGTGACATGTATTACGGCATATTTTCATCAAACTTTAGGGTTTTTATAAAAACTGTTACAATTCGTTACAATATTCATCTAAAGTGCAATTATAACTTCATTTATTAGACATTAACACATCTCCATAACCATCTCCTCAAAGAAAGGAAAATAGAACAAAACTTGCAAATATATTTTTAGGATAATATTATATAGAAGGTCGAAATAATACATTACTTTTCAAGTTTGGAATCTTGAAGGAAAGAAGGTCTATAATGAAAAAAGAATTACATCCAGATTACAAAAAAACTGTTATCAAATGTGTATGCGGTAACGAAATTGAAACTGGTTCTGTTGTAGATAATATCACAGTTGAAATTTGTTCAAACTGTCACCCATTCTACACTGGTCAGCAAAAAATTCTTGACTCTGAAGGTAGAGTTGAAAGATTTAACAAACGTTACGGCAACAAGTAATCTGTTAAAAATAATAAAAAAGCCTTCTCTAAAAGAGAGGGCTTTTTTATTGCAAAAAGTTTTTTAGCTATTGAATAAAATATTATATTTTATTCAAAATGTTTAATTATTAGATTTACTTGAAGATTTCTTTCTTTTTATTTGCGAGGTAAAAAGAAAGAAATCTTCACAAAGAAAGAAAAAGCACGCTTTTTATTCTATGCTTCGTCGATATTAATCGACTCAGCCAATGTTCTAAAAGAACATTGCGTAGGCGGTTAACACCGCCGAAGCTAACAGCCTGAGCGTGTTTCTTTTTTCTTTTGGCACTTTTCTTTTTTCTTGCATTCAAGAATAAGAAAAAAGAAAAGTGCATAATAAAAAAATAAAATTAAATTTTATAAATATTGAATTGAATATAATATTTTATTGACATAACTGCTTATTGGTATGTACAATAAGCTTATGGCTATAGTTTATTTATCATTAGGTTCAAATTTAGGAGATAGAGTAGGCTACTTGCAACAAGCAACAAGTTTACTTGGAATGCATTCCGATATAAGTATCGTTGCAACTTCATCTTTCTACGAATCTGAACCTTGGTTAATGTCTACGGAGAATTGGTTTGTTAATGCTGTACTACAAATATCAACAACGCTTAGTCCAGAGGAACTTCTTAACGAATGCCAAAGAATAGAAAATCAACTTGGCAGAAAACGTTCCCTCGAAAAAGGTTACAAAGACAGAACTATCGATATTGATATCATTTTTTACGATAACCTAATTATCAACAATGAAAAATTAACAATACCCCATAAGCATTTTCATAAACGTGTATTTATGCTTGTACCAATGCTTGAAATAGCCGAAGACTTTGTACACCCATTTTTTGGTAAAACCGTAGAAAGTATTTATGACGAGATAGAAGAACCTGAAATGGTATGTCTATATGGGACAAGATTATAAAAACATTGCAATAATTGGGGCCGGCGCATCTGGTTGCTTTTGTGCATATCATTTAATAAGAGCCGGTTTTGACATTACTCTTTTTGATAAAAGTTTAGCACTTAGAACACTACTTCCGACCGGTGGAGGACGTTGCAACCTTGCACATGCAGAATATGATTTCAAAGATTTGGCAAAGAATTACCCTAGAGGCGAAAAATTTTTATATTCAATATTTTCAAAATATTCTACAGCTGAAACTATAGCAACATTTGAAGAAATGGGCATTCAGTGCTACACACAAAATAATGGTAGGATTTTCCCAGATTCAAATTCAGCTAAAGAAGTTAGGAATATTATTTTAGATAACATTCGTCGTGCGAATATAATAAAAGAAAACGTTATTGAACTTAAACCAATTGATAGTGGATTCAGGATAAAGACGAGCAGAAACTCACAAACAAAGAATTGCAGCAATGAGTATTTCTTTACACATGTCATACTTGCTCTTGGCGGTCATTCAGGATACGGATTAATTGAGAACTTGGACATAAAGGTTATTGAACCAAGACCATCTCTGGTCGGATTAAATACCAGAGAAAACTTTAAAGAATTAAGCGGAACTGTTGTCAAAAAAGTTTGTTATAACGGGCTTACTGATGATTTATTATTTACACATTTTGGGGTTTCAGGTCCATTAATTTACACTATATCTTCAATTAAAGCCTTTGATAAAATACCATATAAATTAAGTATCGACTTAGCTCCTGATTTGATAGACTTACAAGGAGATTTAAATGAGAACCCTCACAAAGAGATAAAGAATCTTTTGAGTAAATATTTACCTCAAAAGATTGTAGCATACATTTTAAGAGATTTTGATAGTACGACAAAAGCTCATAAAATTAATGGCAAAATGAGAGATATAATCCTTAACAATATTCATAATTTTAAAATTGAAATTATCGGTACAAACACAGGAGAAGAAACTGTAACTGCTGGAGGAATAGATTTAGATGAAATCAATTCTAAAACAATGGAAATAAAAAAGTATCCGAATCTCTTTGCGATTGGCGAGGTCCTAAATATTGACGGACTTTGCGGTGGGTTTAACCTACAAAACGCTTGGTCAACAGCATATGTTTGTGCAAAAGGAATTCAAAAGTCAGATAAATAAGCTTTTACTCCGTTAAGAGGATAAGTTTTAATTCGGAATCTTGTATTATTAGATTATGAGTTTAGTAGAAAATTTAATCAATCAAATATCATCAAATGGTACAAACGGGATATCAAAACCTCTCAGTTTTGATATGAATGATGATACCTTTGCTAATTTACTCGAAAAGCAAATGAATACTAGCTCAGATATTACAACTCGAAACACAGTCGGACAAATGGGTGCACCTGCAGGTTTAATTATTGAACCAATCGGCGGCGTAGAACATACCGAAAAGGTCGCTGACCAAATGGAAGCTCTTGGTGAAGATATTTTTAAACAAACTGGCGTAAACTCTGCCATAGAAATTAAGGATCTCGACTTCACAGACTATTTCTCAAATTTATTAAAAAACCACAACGAAAATAATCAGTTTATGAATTTTGCTAAACGACAAGCAACCAACGCTTATGATGTTTTTAGCCGAGGATATGTTACAGACATGCAAGATTTCGTAGAAGACTTAACCTCTATGATTTAAATTATTTTTAGAATTTGGGTCCCAGGCACAGAGTAAAGCTATTCCTACAGTGGCAACAGCTGCTACTATCTCTAAAAGAAAAGCCTTATAAAATGGCATTGATTCTTCTTTTTCTTGAATTTCTGCCATTTCTGCATTAACTAAATCTTGCGTTTTGCCCGCTTTTACCTTCTTGGTAGACAAATTAGAATACATAAGTTCATCGGATTTAACACTAGAAACCATTTCAATAGTATCAGTATTCATTTGTTGTGTTGCTTTTTCTTGAGCTTTAGCAGAATTTAATGGTGATAACGCTAAGGTAGCCGCAGCTATTGGTGCAATTAATAATTTATTATTCTTAACTGTTGGCAATATTGATTGTATTTTCATATTTTACCTCTTACAAATATTAAAACACGTAAAAATATTTTTTGCATGCTTCCTTTTTTTGTTTGTAATATAATTAATTTCAAGAGGATTAGCTTATTTTTGTATTTTATAAGGAGGTCCAAATGGGCAAAATAGAAATTACACACGAAATTGAAAATCAATGCTGTGTTCGCCGTGGCGTTAAAGGCGTTCCAGCTCCAATCCCTCAAGAAGGTGAATGGACAAAATGTAAAGAAATCAAAGACATTTCTGGTCTTACACACGGTTGCGGATGCTGCGCACCTCAACAAGGTACTTGTAAATTGACTCTTAACGTTAAAGAAGGCGTTATCCAAGAAGCTCTTGTTGAAACAATCGGTTGTTCAGGTATGACTCACTCAGCAGCAATGGCTGGCGAAATTCTTCCTGGCAAAACAATCTTAGAAGCTCTTAACACTGACTTAGTTTGTGACGCTATCAACGTAGCTATGAGAGAATTATTCTTACAAATCGTTTACGGTAGAACTCAATCAGCTTTCTCTGAAAACGGTTTACCAGTTGGTGCTGGCCTTGAAGACTTAGGTAAAGGTCTATGCTCTATGACTGGTACAATTCACTCTACTAAACAAAAAGGTGTAAGATATCTTTCATTAACTGAAGGTTATATTTTAAAACTTGGTTTAGATAAAAATGATGAAGTTATCGGTTACCAATTCGTACACTTAGGAAAACTTATGGACGCAATCAAAAAAGGTGTTGATCCAAAAGAAGCTTACGAAAAGAATATCGGTACTTACGGCAGATTCGCAGACGCTGTGAAATATATCGATCCTCGTGAAGAGTAGTGCTACGCACGTAGATATTGGGTCGGCTCCAATAGGAATGACTAGATTTAATAATTCCTACAAACTCCGCCTCAATGGTAAAATTACAAAATAAAGTAAAGGAAATAAATTATGACAGTAAAATTTGAAGGACAAGATAGACGCGAAGCTACTCTTAAAAAAGTTTTACCTGAATATGGTTTCAAAAACTTAGAAGAAGCTCGTGATTTATGTCTATCAAAAGGCATCGATGTTGATGCTATTGTTAAAGGTATTCAACCTATCGCATTCGATAACGCATCTTGGGCATACACTTTAGGTGCTGCTATCGCTATTAAAAAAGGTATTACAAACGCAGCTGACGCTGCTGAAGCAATCGGCTTAGGATTACAAGCTTTCGCTATTCCAGGTTCAGTTGGTGACAGACGTCAAGTTGGTATCGGTCACGGTAATTTAGCAGCTATGTTATTAAGAGAAGAAACTGATTGTTTCTGTTTCTTAGCTGGCCACGAATCTTTCGCCGCAGCTGAAGGTGCTATCGGTATCGCTAGAAACGCTAACAAAGTTAGAAAATCACCTTTAAGAGTTATCTTAAACGGACTTGGTAAAGACGCAGCTTACATCATCGCTAGAATCAATGGTTTCACAGCTGTTGAGACTGAATACGATTTCAAAACTGGCGAATTAAAAATCGTTAAAGAAACTCCATTCTCAGATGGTGAAAGAGCTAAAGTTCGTTGCTACGGTGCTGACGATGTTTCAGAAGGTGTTGCAATCATGATTAAAGAAGGTGTTGACGTTTCTATCACTGGTAACTCAACTAACCCAACTCGTTTCCAACACCCAGTAGCTGGTACCTACAAAAAATGGTGTTTTGAAAATAACAAGAAATACTTCTCAGTAGCATCTGGTGGTGGTACAGGTAGAACTCTTCACCCAGACAACGTTGCTGCTGGTCCAGCATCTTATGGTATGACTGATACTATGGGTAGAATGCACGGTGATGCTCAATTCGCTGGTTCATCTTCAGTTCCTGCTCACGTAGAAATGATGGGTGTAATCGGTATGGGTAACAACCCAATGGTAGGTGCTACTGTTGCAGTTGCAGTTGCTATTGAAAACGCTTCTAAATAAGAATCTAATCTGATTTAGACATAAAAAAACCGCTTCAAAAGAAGCGGTTTTTTTTATTTAAACAATTTCATAAACCATTTTATTATAAAATTTGGTTCTTGTGGCACATTCCCAACTTCACGAATAGGTTTATATGTTGTTGCAGGTCTATTTGCATAGTACAAAGAACGAATAAACTTTAGCGGACCATTGCCACTTATTGGAGTAATTTTCATTTATATTTCCTCTCTCTAGCGTGTCTATTCATTATACAACAAAAACAAGTTTTTCAACACATCATAACCTTTTATAATTGTTGCATAATCTACACGTTCATCAGCAGAGTGCATATTGTAAATATCAGCCAAGCCTAAAAGTGATGGAATAAAGTTCTCACCTTTGATATTTTTATTATGACAATATATATGAGTTTCAGCACCAGCATGGAAAGATGAAATTTCATTTTTTATACCGGTTTTTTCACAAGCCTTTGTATGAACAACTTGAATACTATCATCATCTGGCTGTTCAAAAGGCAGTAAGTGAATTTCAAACTCAATTTTAGCTTCTGCTAATCCTTGATATTCTTCATTAAAATCTTTAACAATTGATAGCATCAATTCTTTTAATTCATTTTCTTTTTCAACAGAAGCACTTCTAATTGAATACGTTGCAATTCCTAAAGTATTTATAATATTAGTAGAAGAATCTTTCATAATTTCAGTAATATAATCATTTGTTTTTATACCTTTTTCAACAATTGTAGCAACCGAATTTTGAATTCCGCCAGCTACTAAAGCTCCCAAATTACACGAAGTGATAACTCCTGTTTCATCCTCATAATAAGCTCCCTGTGGAAATTTTGCTAACAGCTCAGAAATAAGTTTTGCAGCGTTCAATCTGGTTTTATCTCCGATATCAATTCCAGAATGCCCACCCTTAAGAGCTTTAACAATAATTTTTGCGTTTGTATAACTCGCACCAGAGATTTGCAACTGACCTAATTTATCAGCATCACATACTAAAATATATTTTGATTCTATTTTATCAAATTCTAAGTGTTCAACACCACTCATGCCAGTCTCTTCATCACGAGTAAAAGTTACTTCTAGCAAACCGTGCGGCTCAGCCATTTTAGCAACTTCTTTAGCAAGCATCAAACCACAAGCTACACCAACTTTATCATCAGCACCTAATGTTCTTCCATTTGCTTTTATAAATTGTCCGTCAAATTGAAGTTCAATTGGACTATCATCACCAACAACATCCATATGAGCAGAAACCATTATTGGTGATTTTGTTTCATCTGTAGCAAAAACTTTTATATATACATTACCGTAATTATCCGTTCTAAAATTTAGGTTATTCTCAAGACAAAAATTTCGTATCCATTCAATCACTTTTTCTTCTTTTTTTGACGGAGATGGAATTTGTACAAGGTTACAAAAAATATTCAAAACTTCGTTTTCATTTTTTAAATCGTTTAATCTTTTAATCATAAGTATTTCCTTTAAATTTTTATATATTACATCAAATTATACTAAGCCCCTCTAAAAAAGCGTCTGCTTGTTCCTCCCTCTCCGACACGAGCTCTAACAGAACGTAAACACTTCGGGCATCTGCCATAATACATTGTACCAGCCTTATTCTTATACAAACGGCCATATACATGACAACACTCAAACCATACACCTAAAAATTGTCGTTTTTGCGGTTCCTTATTTTCTTCTTCCACGTTTTTTCTTTCCTTTTTGCTCAACCTTACAACATTCTGAAAGAGTAGATATCTGTTTTTGCACAATAGGTTCTCGCTTACAAGGTTTAAATACACTTTCTGTTAAAACATCAACATACTTTTCATCTGTATGTGCATAATCAAATAAAATTAATCCATTTAAATCATATCTTCTTGCAGCATGTATCTGTTTTAACAAATCAGTATTTGCACCGTTCATAAAAGTTACAAATAAACCAGCATATAATTTTGTCGAAGAGGATTTATTTCGCAAAACTTCTTCTATTAAATTTATAGCAGTTTTATCGTCACAGGTTAAAAATAAAGGAGTGAAACCATCTACAAAATCATTTATTGACCAATTCTTCCAATCTTGTAGTTTTGTATCAATTGCGTTCAATCTGTTAGGGAAAATTACTGCAGTTAATTCCGTGTTATTAGCACGGCACAACTTACTAACTTTTTTAACAAAGCTTGTAATTTTATTACAACGGTAAACTCGCCAATGGTTCCATAAAGCATCATATGGCCTTAACTCTATAGGATCAACTCCATACATTTCCTCAAACTCAGCCCTTGCTATTTTCGTATACCCCCAATTTGAAGAATCATAATTCGGGTAAGCAGAAGAAAGTGATTGAGGATATCTTATATAATCTAAATTTATACCGTCAGGCTTATAATTCTCAACTATTTCTACTAACAATTCATATAGAAAATTTTGGACTTCAGGATGAGCAGGGTCAATAAAATAACCATTGTGCTCTGATACAGAATAGGCTATAGTATCAGAATTTGCATTCTTTTTTTGACAATTTGCCCAATCTGGACGCTGAGCTAATATATACTGAGGATGTGTCTCTGGAGGTTTGTTTCCTACATAAAACGTTTGGAACCAAATATGAACCTTTATTCCTCTTTTATGAGCTTCTGTTATCCATATTTTTAAAGGATCAAATCCTAAATAATCTTCATACTGTTTTATAAACCCATACTTTTCCATAGTCTTTGACGGAAAAATTGTCTTACCATGATAATATGTTTCTAGAAACACAGAATCAATTCCTGCATCCTCAATTCTATCAAGCACCTCTTCAATTTCACTCCTAGTGAAATATGTTGGCCTAACCCAAACACCTTTCAATTCCTTAGAGTCATGTGGGATAACAGTAGACATTGCTAAGTTTGCTTGTTCAATAGCTCTAGAAGAATACCTTTGAGAAAACTCTCCATTTTTTTCAGCTTTACTAACAAAATCTCTAGCACGACTCAAACATTGTTCAGTTTTTTTAGGAGTATATCCAACATACGTTTGAGCATAAAAGGCCATCATATTTTGAACTTCCTGTATTCTGTCCTTTGCAGCATAAAGAAAAGTGTCCGATGTCATGTAAGAAGTGATTATTTTTCTTTCGGTATCAATAAAAATCTTTGAACCAACCATTATATTCTCATTAATCCACTTTTTTGCTGCACCGTGTCCACTAATAACAAGCCCATTCGCAGGGATTAAAGAATCCGCACCACTTAAAGATGTAACTGTATCACCAACAATAACAGCTTCTGTGCCAAATTCATTTGTACCAGTTCGAAAGCCGAACTGTGGCGTATAAACAACAAGCTGATTTGCCCCCCTCAAACCAGGATAATTTATACCTTTCAAATTAGTTGAAACTACAGGGTCGATAACATCTATTTTATACATTGATTGGTTAAAAATAACTTCATTATCTGCTGGAACATATGAAGAATAAACATCTTGCGCAAATAGTATCTGCGTTGAAAGAAATAAAACACATAATATATACAATAAAGCTCTCTTCATTACCCTATTTTGCCCCAAATCTATAATAATTATTATAAGCCTATTGGCGAATTATGACAATAGTTTTAGGTAAAATTTCATATAAAAAATGGGGCTGAGATATAAATCTCAGCCCCATATATTTTTTACATTATACTGTAGTTAATTTAGCTGCAGATTCAAGAGCAAGAGTTACAGTTGTAATATCACAAACTGATGATGGACCAAAGTATTGAATAGCACCTGGGAATAGGTATCTATCGTTCATCGCCCAATCTTCTCTGTTAGCTTCTAACTTTTTGAATACAGGGCCATCAAGTTCAACTAAAGCTTTCTTGATTACAGGCTTCATTTCGCCGTGACGTCTTTCCATGTTCATCATCATTGTTAGAGGAACACCTCCAGCAATCCATTGACTAGCAGGAGCTGTCAAGTTTCTAACTGATGATAAATAACCTGTTAGACCAAAGTTAATCAATGCAAATGCGTTGAAACCTAATGAGTAACAGTAATCAGCATCAAAGTTAGAAGGGAACGCACAACGTCCTTCATATCCGAAGAAGTGTGATTGAGTAGAGAATTTACCACTGAATTTTCCTTCTTTCTTTAATGAAGCTAATTTTTCTTCAACCATAGAAATTAAAAGTTTTTCAGTTTCAATTTTTGAAACTTGAACATTACCGTGTGGGTCTCTATCCATCAATAATTGTGATTTAATTAAGCTTGGTAAAGATTTGAATACTGATGCATTTTCGCTTGATAAAGTATTTTCAATAATAGCGATTTTTTCAGCATCTGAACCATTTGAGTAGCTTGCATCTTTTTCTAGAGATGGCATAACGTCATTCAAGTTTGCAATCATAGTTTTTAATTCAGGAATAAATTCGATTAAACCTTCAGGAATAACTGCAATACCGAAGTTTCTGCCAGCTTCAGAACGCCTTACAACAATATCTGTAATGTAATCAATGATTGAAGAAAGTGACATTTTCTTTTGTTCAACTTCTTCAGATATCAATGTAATATTTGGTTGAGTTTGAAGAGCTGCTTCAATTGCAACGTGAGAAGCACTTCTACCCATAATTTTTACAAAGTGCCAATATTTTTTAGCAGAGTTAGCATCTCTTAAAATATTACCAATTAATTCACCATAAGTCTTAGTAGCTGTGTCAAAACCGAATGAAATTTCGATTTGTTCATTTTTCAAGTCGCCATCGATTGTTTTAGGGCATCCGATTACTTGGATACCAGCATTATTAGCAACAAACCATTCAGCTAAAAGTGCTGCGTTAGTATTAGAGTCGTCACCACCAATGATTACCACAGCTGATAAGTTAAGTTTTTTACAAACTTCTAAAGAAGATTTGAATTGTTCTTCTGTTTCAAGTTTTGTTCTACCAGATCCGATAATATCAAAACCACCAGTATTTCTGTATTCATCAATAAATGAATCAGTAAATTCAACATATTTACCTTCGATAATACCGCTTGGGCCACCTAAGAAACCATAAAGTTTGTTAGCGGAGTTAGCTTGTTTTAAAGCATCATATAAACCAGCAATAACGTTGTGACCGCCAGGAGCTTGACCACCTGAAAGGATAACACCTACATTTCTGATTTCACTTGATGAAGAGTCAGAAGATGTTTCAAAAGTTACAGTTGGTTTTCCATAAGTGTTTTTAAATAAAGCTTTAATTTCTTCTTGGTTAGCTACTGATTCTGTAGCGGAACCTTCTTTAGATACTAAATGATTGATACCATTTGCCAATGAAGAAGGCAATTTTGGTTGGTATTTCAATCTTTCAATTTGTAATGGTGATAAGTTTGTCATACTTTTTTCCTTTCTTCTTAATGCTTCAATTATACATTAAACATAGAGCGAAGTTACATTTTCTAGCAAATTTTATTTTTAGAATATTTAATATACATAAAAGGAGTATTAATGTTTATTTCTAAAATAACCTCAAACACTTTTACCGCTAAAAAACTAGTACCAATAACTCAATATAAAGGTCCTATTCTAAAGCTCACGGCTAAAGATAACGAAAAAATTGCAGAGTTATTAAACTTGAGATTCTATTTCGAAACAGAATTAGAAGCGATAACAAAAAGACTAAGTAAAAACACCAAAACTATCACTAGCGAATGGCATAGATTATCTTGCAGAGAACAATACTTAAGATCGCATATCGATAGTATTGATAAAACAATACGCCAGATAAAAATTAATAGACTGAATCAACAAAAAACTAAGAGCAAATAACTCTAATTAATGTAACAGTAATAAACTTGCCCAGATAATAATAATACCCGCCATTATTCCTGATATTGCATAGTGCCAATCACCATATTCATGAGAGAGCGGTAATAATGTATCAAATGCTATGTAAATCATAATTCCTACAACAGCAGCAAGGAAAAATCCAATAAACATCTGTGGCAAGAACCAGCTTAAAAGCCCTAAACCTATTAACGCACCTAAAGGTTCAGTCATGCCAGTCCAGAAAGAGTACCAAATAGCTTTACGTTTTTTCCCTGTAGCATGATAGATTGGGAGAGCAACAGCAATACCTTCAGGAATATTATGAAGCGCAATTGCAATTGCAACTGATATACCAATTGTTAAATCTTGAGATGAGACTAAAAAAGTACCCAATCCCTCAGGGAAGTTATGAACTGCAATTGCAATCGCAGTAAGAAGTCCAGCTCTTTTTATTCTATGTGTGCGTTTACATTCAAAATCGCAACCTTCGCCTAAGTCTTCCTCAACGTGGTCCGGCACAAAAGTATCAATAAGCTTTGATATTACAACACCAATAATAAATCCAACAAAAACCATCCAAGGATAATTATTAGGAAAGTAGTTTTTTAATAAATCTTGTGCCGAGTGCATTATTTCAGTTAAGGAAACAAAAATCATAACACCAGCAGAAAAACCAAGTCCTAGAGATAGAACTTTCATATTGTTTTTATTAACAAAAAACGTAATAAAACCGCCAACTATTGTTGCTAGTCCAGCTAAAAATGTCATTAATAAAGGTAATTGCCAATTTTCTAACATGCCAGTGTTTTCCTCTGCAAAAAATTATAACATAAATAAAAAACACAAAAAATCATTTCCTTGTATTTTACTTTACACACCGCAGTCGTTCATTACATTTGCTAACGTAAATTTACATTCACTTTATTACGTGATTCTTCGGCATTACGTTCGCTAAAGTTCACTTCAGCCTACGCAAAATTCACGTCTTGAATTTTGCTTTACACTCCGCAGTCGTTCATTACATTTGCTAACGCAAATTTACATTCACTTTGCTACGTGGTTCTTCGGCATTACGTTCGCTAAAGCTCACTTCAGCCTACGCAAAATTCGCAAAAAAAAGGCCCTCAAATGAGGGCTTGGAATTAAGAATAGCTGGAAGTATGAAAAAGATTTAATGATTATATTTAACCGAAAGTACAAAATATAAACCATTAGTAAACAAGGTAATTTTAAAGTTGTACAAATGTCTAAGATTTTTAAAGAAGGGTATTGCAAAAAAAAATTCAGCGTATTATATTAAATGGGTAGCCGAGATATTGGTTATAGAATGATAATTAAATATGGGAGCGTAGCTCAGTTGGTTAGAGCGCATGCCTGTCACGCATGAGGTCGCGAGTTCGAGCCTCGTCGTTCCCGCCATTAAAAGAAGCCACCTTGTGTGGCTTTTTTTAATGGCTGAATTGATAGTGGTGAGAATCGCTTTTGCGAGTTCGGCGGATGTATTTTTTTGTCCAGTTTGGTCGGAAGTAAAAAGTAAAACTGTCATGCTGAACTTGTTTCAGCATCTTGCCACTTAGACGTGCTCACTACATTCTGGCAAGACCCTGAAATAAATTCAGGGTGACAATGAGGTTATAGGGAAACAGGACTTTTGATATAAGAAAATTTAATAAAAAGTTAGATAAACAGGCGATTATAGCCTGTTTTTTAGTGTAGAGATGAGTCGGACTATTTTTGCACTTTTGTCCCTTTTCTTGCACAAAATTGCACTAAAAACTGTCACCCTGAACTTGATTCAGGGGCTATCAAGCATAGCTACTAAACTTCCTATAATCTGTCATAAAAAATTGAAAATGTCGGTCAAAATATTTTAAAAATTTCAATTTTGCGAAAAATAAGTGTATAAATTGACAACGATATTGAGAAAAAGTGACAGGGTATTTTGAGAAAAATTAAAAATTTTTAAATTTTCTCTTCAAATTTTTATACTCTAAACTCCCCACAAAACGTTACATAATTGGTAACACTTTGCTAATTTTGTTACATAGTAAGACACGTTTCGTGACTTCAGAGGTAATATGAACAACAGTAAAGGAGTATATTGATATGACAGCAGTAGAGCCAATCAGAGATAAAAGTTTAATAGATATGGTTAAACGAATTTTAAAAAGACAAGGTTCAAGAAATCATTTATTATTTGTTATGGGAATAAATATCGGATTAAGGATTTCGGACACTTTAAAATTAAAAGTCAAAGATGTTAGAAACAAGGATTATATCGAACTTTACGAACAAAAAACAAAGAAATTCAAACGATTTCCTATCGTTGATGCATATAAGCCAGATTTGGAAGATTTTATTATTGGAAAAGATGATGAAGAGTGGCATCTCTAATGCATGATATTACAAAATCCGAAGGTCGAGTTGACAAAACTCACGCAAATTATGGAAGTTTTGACACTTTCTTCATATCTCAAAAGTTCAATTTATCAAAAGAAGAAGAGGTAAA
>SUTX01000007.1 GCA_015152465.1 Cyanobacteria bacterium SIG31
CTTTCGGCTATCATTTTTATCAGGAGCATAAAGATATTGGCTTGCTACAATACCTTTTTAACCATTCTTCTCAACGGGTAACCCTTTTATACATAGGTATTACACAAGAACTTATTGATAGTAAACTCCGTAGTTTTGCTTTGTAAATTGTAACAATTTCAGCGCAATTGTAACAATTCTTCCAAAAACTCTAAAGTTTTTTAGTAATTATGCCGATATAACTACTAAGGTTATATGTAACAAAATTAGCAAAGTGTTACCAATTATGTAACGTTTTGTGGGGAGTTTAGAGTATAAAAATTTGAAGAGAAAATTTAAAAATTTTTAATTTTTCTCAAAATACCCTGTCACTTTTTCTCAATATCGTTGTCAATTTATAATTTGTAAATGCCAACGCCATATACGCCATTGGATTTACCATTAACATTCCTAGCTTAGCTGCATCTTGTAATCTTTTTGCTTTTTCATCATTATTTTGCGTACCGGATTTCTGAAAAACGTCAGTTGCAGGTTGACCATTTATAATAATTTTGTCAGGATTAAAACCCTCTTCTATATAACGTTCTGCAACTTTTTTTACATCTCCATTTCCGTCAGCAAGAGTAACTACCTCTCCAGGTTTACCGTCAACAGTTGTTTTTCTCTCATGAATAAAATAATCTCCACTACCTTTAGGATCACTACCAATAACTAAATAATTGTTCGGATTAAATGCCATAAATTAACCTACCTTTCTGTTTTTAATCAACCTACATGAATTTAAAAACAGCTTGATAAAATTAATTGCTCCTCACCCATCCCATCATATCATATCATATCATATAGGGTATTATAACTGGGTTTGAGCCCTTTTTAAACTCGTCTTTACATTTATTTACATTTGTTTGTGCAACTTTAAATCTGGAAGTAAATTTTCAATTCTTTTACTTTGTTCAGGATTTAAAGGTGTCTTTTTTGTTAAAATATCAAAATACATTTCTTCGGTATTAAACTTCTTAAAATCAAACATGTGTGCATATTCGCTTCTATATTTTTCGAGAGCTTTTGGCACATAATCCGCAAAGCCTAACCAAGGGTCGATAACATAAGCACCTTTCATAGAATCAACATACAAAACGGCATGATCAAGAGAGTCTTTAATATTTCCTGTTTTTGGTTTTAATGATGCAACAAAACAGTTTCTAATCCCATTTACCTTTGCAACAATTTCTCCTAGAATAGCAGATTCGTGACAATTACCTAATTTGTTCTTTTTAATGGTCTTAGTCATAATTACACTTTTGCTAATATAATCACCATAAGCGCTTAAAAATTTTATATACATGTCTTCTCGCATTAATTGAATTTTATCCATCAATTTTTGTATCGTATCTTTATACAAATCGCTACGACTTAAACTTTCATATTTAGTGCTAGAAAGTCTAGGAAAATTTTTATTGACATGTCGAGCCAAATCATCTGCAAATCTAATATTGGCATTTCGAGCACGAAAAGATTGTATATGACATTGATTATCTATTTGCATATACTTGATAAAAACTGTAAAAAAATTTTTTGCCGAACTTTAAATTATATCCAGTCCGGATAATAATAAACGGTTATCTTCTTTTTAGGTTTTAACTTAACATGCCCGCCCATTATAAAATTAGTTAAAGAACCTGTTGGTGGAAGTGGTGTCAAAGCCCATTTTAAAGGAAAAACAAAAAGGCTTCTGTCTTGACCAAATAATTCAAAAGAGCCTGAAAGTTTGTTTGACTGGATATTTGGGATTTCAAAATCTTCTAAAATAATGCTTGCTGGAATCCCATTCATACCTGTTAATATTATTATTCCTATTTTTGCGTGAGCAATAGTATCTTTTTTTACAACAACCTTATTATTTAAAACAACGTCATTTAAAACTTTTAACTCTACGCTTTGACCCTCATAAACATCTTTTTCTGTTCCCAATTTTTCTGTAAATGTAAGCTTTATTGGCACTTTTTTTGTTGAGACATAGTTATATTTTAAACATGTTTGAGGCTGTTTAACATCAATCAAGGTTGAATTAACAAAATCATCATCAAGAATTTCTGCAAAACAAATTGGAGAAATTAATAATAAAAAGATTGTCATTATAATCTTATTCATATTTAACATTTAACTTTTTATCTCCACTTTGAATCTTTTCTTCCAGTTTTTTTCTATTTTCTTGAGATGTCAACAAGAAATTTTGGTAATAATCATTATACAAATATGTATTATTAGCTAAAAAAGATGGATATTTTGTATAAATTCTTTGATAAATATATGCTAATCTTTTAGAGGTTAAATTTTTTGAAGAAAAAGTATCCTGCCTCGTTTGCGGACAAGATTTATTAATAAATGTTATCAAGCCAATTGGATTATATCCAGCTTTAACCATATAATCCACAGCGAGCTTATCAAAAACTAATTCATATTTTTTAGGAGCAGCTTTAATTTTTACAGAACTTAGCCAACCATCACCAAGACCGTCATAAGAACGTATTGCAGCCGGAATCTCTCTTGCAATATAAGCAGCAAGTTCGTCTTCAGTTTCTATATATTTGTATGTTTCTCCATAGACAACAACTTGACGTTTTGTAAGAGCCTTAGTTCCTTTTAATAAACCTTCTCTTGACTCATTGTCATAGACAAAGACAACTCTTTTGTTTAATTTATTTGCATTTAATATTTTTGCTCCTGTTTTATTTATGCGGGTTTGAATGCTGTTTTGTTTTATCAATATTGATTCATTCGCATTTGTTTGAAGCAACGAAAAAAACAAGCTTAAACACAAAATTAAAACTCTTATCATGCTCTTAACTCCAATAATACCAACTATTAAGAGCTTAACACAGTTTTGTTTCCAAAACAAGATTTCACTATTTTTTACAAAAACAAAACAATATTGTATAATTATAATTATGAAAAATCTTGTTGTTGGCGCTGGTTTTTCCGGAGCTGTAATTGCAAACTTAATAGCAAATGAATTAGGTGAAGATGTTTTAATCATAGATAAAAAACCTCATCTTGCTGGAAATTGCCATGATTTTCGAGACAAAAATGGAATTATGATTCATAAATATGGTTCTCATATTTTTCATACGTCAGACGAAAGTGTTTGGAATTTCATAAAACAATTTGGTAATTTTAATAACTACCAGCATAAAGTTATTGGTGATATCGACGGGGTTAGGACAAGTATTCCTTTTAACTTAAACACCCTTTTTGATGTTTTTCCTGAAGATCTCGCTATGAGACTAGAAAAAAAATTGCTTGATTTGTTTGAATTAGAAAAAAAAGTGCCTATTTTAGAGTTTCAAAACCAAAATGACGAAGATTTAAAACTGCTTGCAAACTTTATTTATGAAAAGATTTTTTTATACTATACAACAAAACAGTGGGGTGTCTCACCTGAAAAAATCGATAACGCTGTAACTGCAAGGGTCCCTGTATTTATAAGCAAAGATAACAGATATTTTCAAGATAAATATCAAGGAATCCCTATTGATGGCTACACAAAGCTTGTTGAAAACATGCTAAATCACCCAAATATTGATTTAAAATTAAACACTGACTTTAAAGAGATTAGTGGACCTTTTGATAGGATTTTTTATACAGGGGCAATTGACGAGTTTTTTGGTTATGAATTTGGTCAACTTCCATATAGGAGTGTAAATTTTAAATTTGAAGAATACGATAAAGAATTCTATCAAGAAAATGCTGTTGTAAATTATCCTACAAGCGAAGATTTTACAAGAATACATGAATATAAATATTATCTTGGGGACAAATCTAATAGAACTGTAATTGCAAAAGAATTCTCAGAAAGCTTTGAGCTTGGCAAAAATGAAAGATTCTATCCAATACCTAAAAAAGAAAATTTTGACCTTTATAATAAATATCTTGAAAAATCAAAAACTTTGAAAAATGTCTATTTCTTGGGTAGGCTTGGCGATTACAAATATTATGATATGGATAAAGCTATAGCAAGAGCTCTAAGTGTTTTCAAAGAGCTTAAATGTGTTTAAGCATAAATTTGTTTTTTTCAAATTTTATTAATCCGTCTTTCTGCATTTTAGATAATTCAAAACTCATAGCTGAACGATCAATATTCAAATAATCTGCTAAATCTTGACGATTAAAAGGAATTTCAAAAATATTGCTTTTATTCCTGCGAGCCTCGTTTGAAAGATATGTTAAAAGTTTTTCTCTAATTGTTTTTTGTGAAATATTTTCTATTTTTTGCAAAAGCTCAATATTTTCTTTAGAAAGAATTTCAAAAAGATTATTAATAAGGTTTTTGTGCTTTGTACAAACATTTTGACACATTGTAGTACATTTTTCATAAGTCAGGATTAAAAGCTTTGCCTTGCCTACAGCTACTGCATCAATACTTGATTCTACATTTTTTGATGCAACAAAGGCTAACGCAATATTATCATTAATTCCTAATTGAGAAATAATTATTCTACGTCCCCAGTACGAATCTTTTTCTATATTAACAGCACCGTCAAGCACAAGATAAATATTTTTAACAACATCACCTTGTCGAATAACCCTTTCTCCATCTTCAAAAATCTTGACCCGTGCGTTAAAACATGCCAGCATTTCTTTTAATTCATCTTCTGATAAACCAAAAAATACTGGCGAATTTTTAATTTGAGTGTAATATTTTTCCATAGCTTTCTCTTTTTATTTAAAACTTCTTTTTTCTTCTATTATATTCTTTATTTCTTCCGAATTTTTTTGAGCTGCTCTTATAAGCCTATTTTGTAATTCTTCATCTTTAATTTTATACGCTAATTTTTTCATTGCATAGTTTTTAATATCTTCTGTTAAAAAATTTAATTTATAGATTAAACGTTCTTGCAATGCATAATTCTGAATATTTGATAATTTTCGATACTGTTGTTTTACCTTATTTGCAGGTAATAAGTGAACAAAGCTCGCTAAATGTTCAACTGTTTCCGGCATTGCATACTTTTCTGCAATCATATAAAAATCATAAATTCTTTCAGGAAAAATTTCCTGCAAAGAGGCATTAATATCATCTTGTATAACAATATTTTTATCTCTCCTTTTTGCTAATAAAGGAATTTCATTAAATAAAATTGTCTGTGTTATTTCATCTTTTCTTTTTGCTAATATTTCAAAATATTTGAGTTGATCTTCATAGTTATCTAAATATTTTAAAACATAAGCTATTGCTTGATCGACTTTAGGTTTCTCTAGTTTAAGACATCTATCAATATAATAATTTTTATCATATAGATATTTTATACCCAGTGTTATGCCCGCAAAATCGCTTTCACTTGACTTCTTTTTTTTCAAACTTAAAAATCTACTATCACCATTATTAAAAAAAATATTAAACCAAAATATTTTTTGTTGAAGATTTGTTAATTTCTTAAATTTTTCAAGCCTTTTTCTTGCAACCTTATCCCCATTTTTTAGTCTATTAACAACTCTCATTCCACCATAATCAAAATTATAATCTTTTACATAGTTATAATCTTGCTCATAAGAAACCTTTGTTTTGTATTTCTTCTCGTCAGTACATTTAATACCATATTTATATTCATCAACTATTCTTTTGGGCAACCTTGTATCCTCATCCAAAAACTTTGTTACCATATAGCCAGAATCCAGACTACCAAAAAAGAATTTGCCCCTATGGGTATCAAGACCTTCAACATTACGCCAATAGGCTGCACTATTTAACTCCGCAAAGCAACCATGACTCTTGAATGGATGCCACTCGTTGCCTTTTACCTGATGAAAAACTTTTAAAACATACTCGTCTTCATTATCTCTATCATAAAGACCAACAATTTTATAAGCCTTTCCCCTTCCACCTTTTCCAAGCCAGCGTAATTCTATGTCATCAAATTTACTAATTACATTATATTTCTGAAAACATTCTGTAAGCATTTTATTAACATAATTCGGACAATTTCTTCTATCTTCATCAAAGATAAAAGCTTCTGTCATATCAGGAGTGTAATCACGCAAAATATTAGTTACATTGTCAAAAGTTTTCAAAATCTCTAAAATAGCTGTTTTTCTTTTTTCAGGGCTAATTTTATTAAAAATATATGCTGGCAATTGTCCTACGACAGGATTTGTTTTATTTTTTTGCAACAAAATTTTCTCTATATCTTTTTGTCCGTCTACATAAATTCTATTTTTTAATGATTTAGTCAAACCATTAAATGAAGTTTTATCATTTTTATTAATAGAATATACCTGCATTATACACACTCCTAACCTAAATATAACAAAAATAAAACATGCACAAAAAATTTTTTGCTAATATTCTATTTTTATTAGTAGCCTTTGAACGAAATGACGACCTATTTATGTAATCAACCAATTCGAACCCACTTGTAATCCCATTTAATAGCGACCTTGTGAGTTTTAACTCATCTTGTAACCTTTAGACAAAACAGCGACCCACTTATGTAATCAACCAACTCGAACCCACTCGTAATCATACCTAATAGCGGCCTTGTGAGTTTTAAACTTATCTTGTAATCTTTAGACAAAATAGCGACCCGCTTATGTAATCAACCAACTCGAACCCACTCGTAATCATACCTAATAGCGGCCTTGTGAGTTTTAACCTATCTTGTATTCTTTAGACAAAAAGCGGCCCATTATTATAAAAAGCGTTGGAATTACAACAGACTTGTTGTTAAACATAGTGTAATATAAACATGTAAAAAGATGAACAAGGTAAAAAAATGGTTACAGCACAAGAACAAAATTTAATAAATCTTTTGGATGGCTACGTTGAAAAGGGAGGACACCATCTAAATGTGAACGTCTTTAATAGGGAAACTCTACTCGATGCTCAGGCTAATCCGGAGAAATACCCTCAATTAACAGTGAGGGTTTCCGGATATGCTGTGAATTTTAATAAGTTAACCCACGAACAACAAAATGATGTAATTTCTCGCACATTCCATAACAAACTAAGTGGCTGAAAAAAGTCACTTAATCCTCTTTTTTATCTCAATATAAATTGACTTCCGAGACTGCCCATGCGGATAACCACAAAAGGTCATCCGCTTTTTAATTTTTTATGCAAAATTAAAGTGCGACTTTTGTTGCATAAAAAGAAAGGAATATAAAATGACATTTAACGCATTAAAAGAAAAGGGGTTGCCTTTAGAAAAACAGCTTAGAAATTGGCATTTAATTGTAAGAGAGCCATATAACAAAAACGAGGTTGATTGTTATTCAAGAACTCGTCAAATTCTTATGAATGGCATTGAGGTTGAAGCTTGGAATTTCAAACATGCTTTTTCTCGCCTTTGTCAAGATAAAGAAGCTTGTGATTTAGTTACAATGACACGCAGAATTGAAGACCAACAACAAACAACAATCAATTGGCTTGCACCAAAAGATCAATCAGTTTTAGAAACAACTTTAGGTTATGAACAAGTTGCGGTTGATTTAACAGCTTGGCTTGCTCAAAATGAACCTGACAAATATGTTAAAGAAACTTATGACTTTGGGCTTTTAGAAGACTTTGACCATCTTTATAGATATGCTCAGTGGGCTTATATGGAAGAGGGAATTTGTCCTAATGATATAGTTCAAGCACAAACAGATGTTATAGTTGGTCGCCCAACACAACACCATCATAACTGTAACACATTAAGACTTAGAAAACCTTATGATAAGTCCACAACAGCGCCTCAAACTAAAGTCAACTTAATGACCTTAGTATCTGCTGAACAACAAACGCATAATTATTATGCTGAGCATGGTTTTTGCTACGGAAACCATGTTTTAAGAGAAACTTATGCAGAGATAAAAGACGTTGAGGAAGAACATGTAACCATGTATGAATCTCTTATCGACCCAACAGAAAGTTTGTATGAAAAACTTCTTTTACATGAATTTACAGAAGTTTGTAACTATTATACTTGTGTTGAAGATGAAGTTGACGAACGTCTCAAAAAAATTTGGGAGTTTATGCTTGATGTAGAAATTGGACATTTGCATATTGCAGCAGATTTGTTCAAAAAATACGAAAAACGTGACCCAGAAGAAATTATTGGTGAAGACATTATTATACCTTGCAGATTTACTTCTCAAAAAGAATATGTAACTAAGATTCTAACGTCTCAAATAAATAAACGCTTAGGTACAGATAAAAATTATATGAATATTGATGAGTTACCTAGTGATTGGATAAGCTATGATATTCAAAGAAAAGCAAACGAGCTGGGCTCACCAACTGAATCAACAATTTCAATCGTTTCTGAGCATTTAGGACGAGATATTGTAAGGGCAGATAAAAAGCTTATGGATAAAGAGGTTGAACTTTTAGAAAAAGGGCTTCAAAAAGAAGCGCTAGCTCCAGATACTGTTTTTCCAGAAAGCTTGCAAGAAATGATTGATGAATATGATGAAAATCAAGCTATTAAGGAGAAGCTTGAAGACGAAATTTATTAAATTATAAACTCCATCTCCTCCCCTGCGGGGGAGGATTAAGGTGGGGGCTATTTTTCATTAATCTTATTTTTATACAATTTCTTTGCCAACAATTGGTGCAATTTGTTTAATTTGTTTGTATAACAAATCATATTGCCATGGATAAAGTGATTGAGCGCCGTCACAGATTGCTAATTCTGGATTATGATGCACTTCTATTATCAATCCGTCGCAACCAGCTGCGATTGCCGCAAGTGACATTGGCTCAACCTTATCTCTTAATCCTGTTGCGTGAGATGGATCAACTATAATTGGCAAGTGGCTCATTTTCTTAATCACAGGAATAGCAGCTAAATCTAGTGTATTTCTTGTAAATTTTTCAAAAGTTCTTATACCTCTTTCACAAAGAATAACCTGATTATTCCCGCCAGCCATAATATATTCAGCTGACATTAGCCATTCTTCATAAGTCGCAGAAAGCCCACGTTTAAGAATAACCGGTTTGTGAATTTTACCAACTTCTTTTAATAAATTAAAGTTTTGCATATTTCTTGCGCCAATTTGTAAAACATCAACATAGCGCATAAATAATTCTAATTGAGATGTATCCATAATTTCAGAGGCAACAGCCATTCCATGATTATCTGCAACGCTTCTTATTATTTTTAAACCTTCTTCTCCCATACCTTGAAAAGAATATGGACTTGTTCTTGGTTTAAAAGCTCCTCCCCGTAAAATCTTCACATTAGATTCAACTAATTCTTGGGCTGTTGCATCCATTTGGTCATAAGACTCAATTGTACAAGGGCCTGCAATGAGTCCTGTATGTTTATCACCAAATTTTACCCCATTAATTTCTACAACAGTATCTTTGCCCTGTGCAACACGAGCTGCAAGCTTATAATCTGTAGTAACTTTTATTACTTCTGCAACACCAGACAATAATTCAAAGTCTCTTTGATCAACTTCTATAAGACCAATTGCATGAACGATTGTTCTTGCTTCTCCGTGAGAAATTCGAGCTTCAAAACCTTTTGACTCTAAAAATAACGCAACCCTTTGTATGTCTTTTTCTGTTGCATTACTATTCATTACTACAAGCATAAGATACCTCCAATAGTAGTTATAATTATACACAAAATCTTAAATGTGGTATACTTGTAAACATAAAACAGGGCTGAGAGGTATAAAATGACTTCTTTTAAAGAAATGGAAGATAATTTGAAAAACTTCATAATACAAGAACAATCTGATGCACACAATGCCAGAAATACAAATCGTGGGAAATATAACAATATTAAGCTTTGGATGGATCCTACAAAAAATGTTATGCCACATTTGTTTATAAGAATTTCAATATCAGAGGCTTGTTATTCTTTAGGAGATTTTTCTAAAATTAACGGCGGTTTAGGTTATGAAGAAAGATTTGTCATAAAGTGGTTCGGAAGATATGGCGTAAAAGAAAAACTTGCTGATTTGTGGAGCTCAACAGAAAAAGTAAAAGAAGATAAATAAGGATTAAGGGGTAAATCTATGACTAAAAACTGGAAAATTTTTGGAATTACAATGCTTAGTTTCGCTTTAATTTCATATTTAAGCTTTTTATTTGTGATTCCAAACGCAATAGATATAAATAAATTTAAGCCAGAAATTCAAAAAATAGTCAGCGAACAAGCGAAATTAAACATTGATTTTGAAAATGCTAAAATTATAACAACTCCTCTTTTAGGTGCTGGAATAAAAGCTGAAAATATCTCAATAAAACTTCCAGATGAATCTTTATTATTTTCTACAAACAGTTTTAAAACTCGTTTATCTTTACCAAGCTTGTTTTTATTAACAGTGAAAGTTTCTTGTTTAGAAGTTAATTCACCTTTTGTAAATCTTGAAATTGTTAATAATGAACAATTTAAACTTATACAACTTGTTGAAGAATTATTAAACGCAGGAAAAGAACAAAAACTTGAGATTACAGGTGGCAAACATGAAACTCAAGGTTGGTTTAATCCAGCTTGGATAAAAATTAAAGTTCCTAATGTTGTAGTCAATAACTACAAAGTTTTGGTAAATGATTTAGCAACAAGCCATTATTTAAAATTAGTTGGTGAAAAGCTTACCGCAGGATATTTTAATGGCAAAAAAGTTAAATTGAATACTTATGCAGAATTGTTTAGTGATGAAGCTAAAAACGTCACTGCAAACGTTAATATTGATACATTTTTACCTCCACCTGCACCAGCTTTAGATAAAGAAGATGACCCCGCTGAAAGAATTGATATACCATTTGTTAACCCTGTCACAATGTACAGAAATTATGACTTGAAAGCTAACTTAGATACAAAGTTAAAAGTTAGAAATAATTATAGCGGAATAAATTCTTACGGTTATTTTAATGTTGAAAATATTTCTTTAAAAGTTTCTCAATTAAAATTACCTGAAAGCTATTTAAGAGCAAAAACTTTCGGTCAAACTGTTACGCTTGATACTAATATTTATTCTGCAAAAGACCAAAATATTGAGCTTTTAGGTAAATTAAATTATAGCAAACACCCAAGAATGGATATGAACATCAAAACCGCTCAAATAAAATTCAATGATATGATTATTCTTGGAAAAGCATTCCTAGATTCTCTTTCAATATATAACGAGCTTGATAGAATTTCAGCAACTGGCGGAGTAAAAGCCGATTGTTATTTAAAAACTAATTTTAAAAAACTTCGTTCAAACGGTTCTATTATTGTAAATAATGGTGGTCTGAACGTTAAAGGTATTGGAAAAGTTTTAGCAGATGCTAATATTAATCTTATTTTAGATAATAATTTACTTGATATTAAAGATTCTAGCTTGTTTGTTAATAACTCAAAAGTTAATATTGACGGTAGAATTGATAAAAAGTCCGTTGCCGATATCACAATAAAGGCAGATAAAGTTCCATTGCCAATGTTATTTGAAGCTTTTGCTCCAAAAGATGTAAGAAAAGCTTATAATTTTAAATCTGGTGATGCAACCTTTGAATTAAGCTTAAATGGTAAACTTAAAAAAGCTGTTGCTACAATAAAAGCGGGTTTAGATAATTTATATTTAAGCGACAAAGCTAATAACTTTATTATTCAAGATAAAAAACTTGATGCTGAAATTTTTGCTAATTCTAAAGAGATTAGAGGATTAATTAATAACGATTTCTTTGCAATAGAACTTCCAAAAACAAAATCTTTTATCTGTGTTCCAAAACTTGAAACAGAAATTGCAGACAAAAATATTATAGTTAAAGAAAATAAAATTAATTTTAATGACAATACCGAATTAACTTATTATGGCGAAATTATTAATTACGAAAAACTTGACTTAATCAATTTTAGACTTAATGGTGGTATTAACACCAATGACTTAATTAAATTTATAGGAAAAGAGTTTAAACCTTTTATACACTCAGCAGGAGCAATTCCTGTAAAAGTAAGTTTTGAAGGAAATGGTAAAAAACAAACATTATTTGCTCAAGCTTTAGCAGATAAGTTTAATTTTATTACTCCTGTAGATTATATTGAGCTTCAGGATAAAGATGTTTCTTTGCAATCAACAATTGATTTTAAAGGTAATCGCATAAAAATTAAAAATACTGGACTAAAAATAAGAAACATAACTGTTGATGAAAAAGGAAAAGAGGTTGTAACTTATGACATCATTTCTGATGTTGACGGAACAATCGAGGGTAATAGAATTAACCTTATAAAAATAGTTTTACCAAAAACATTACACGGTAAAATCTACGCATTCCCAGATTCAAATTATGAATTAGACGGAAAAGCTTACGTTTTTGGCGAAACAGCTTCTCCTAGAATGCGTGGTGGTTTTGAATTAAGAAATCTTTCTATTCCAGAACTTCTTTTAGATTTAAGAAAAGCTGAGCTTAAATTTAGAGGTCATGAAGGTGATTTAATTGTTGAAGATCTACTTCTTAATGGTTCAGATATACAGACAAAATGTAACTTTAGCTTAATACCAGCTTCTGTATTTAATATTTTAAACCTTGATGTAGCTTCAAGATACTTCAACCTTGATAGAGTTATGGCTGTTTCAGAACGTGCTATAAAGTATGTTCCTGCTTCAACAACCACAACTACAACAACTCAAACCTCAGCTCCAGCTGATATTCCTGTTATTATCCATAATGGAAAAATAGATTTTGCAAGAATAATTACAGGTAATATTGATTTAAAAAATACTTTCTCAAGAATTTCTATGAGAAATAATATTTTTAGATTACACAATCTTAGAACAAAAGCTTTCAGTGGAAATATCAACGGAAATATTGATATTAATTTAATAACAATGTTTTTAGATATCGCAGTTAAAGGTAAAAATGTTGATGTAGAAAAAGCTTTACTTGATGCTTGCGCTATGAAAGATACTCTAAGTGGTATTGCTGATTTTAAAGCTGATATTTCACTTCAAGGAATAACATTAGAAGAGCAAATGAAAAGTCTGAAAGGTAATGTAGAATTTGATGTAAAAGACGGACAATTTGGACCTTTTGGAAGATTAGAAAACTTAATCATCGCTGAAAATATTAGAGAATCTCAATTCTTCCAAACAGCTCTTGGCGGAATTATTAGTGGTCTTTTGACTATAGATACAACCCATTTTTCTGAACTTAAAGGTATTTTGAGTTTTGAAGATGGAATTTGCCATATTGAGCCTATAACATCATTAGGAAATATTTTAAGTCTGCACATTTTTGGTGATTTTGATTTGCTTAGAAATTATGCTGATATGAAAGTTCGTGCAAGAATGGCTTCTTTGATTTCAAATCTTTTAGGGCCAATCGGCGCAATTAACCCAGCAAACTTAATAAGCAACGCTGCAAGTTTAAATATCGTTACAGCAAAAGCTTTCTCAATATTCTGCGAAATGGTTCCAGAAGAAGAACTAGAAGCTTTACCAAGTTTTGCAAATTCTTATGTTGATAATGCAGCTACAAAATTCCAAATCGTAGTTAGAGGGGATGTTGCAAAACCTTTGACTTTGGTAAAATCATTTAAGTGGCTTGCTGGTGAAACAGAATATCAAAATGCTGTTGATTATGTAAACTCACTTCCTGAACAATTGGAAGACAGTACAGCTACTACAATTGAAGAATTATTAGCTGAAGATGCTAAATATAAAAAATCTTTAAAATACAAATTTAAACAAATGTTTGACAGAGAAGAAAAAGTAGAAAAACAAGCTCCTGAACTAAAACCAGAAGCCGAAATTATAACAGAGGAAACAGAAAATAATGCACAGGAATAATGTCAGAAACTTTTGTATAATAGCTCATATTGACCACGGTAAATCTACTCTTGCAGATAGACTACTTGAAGCAACAGGTACAATTGCAGAACGTGATATGCAAGCTCAACTTTTAGATACAATGGATATTGAGCGTGAACGTGGTATTACAATCAAACTTAACGCTGCGAGAATGAATTATACTTCAAGAAATGGTGAAAAATATATTTTCAATTTGATTGATACACCTGGTCACGTTGATTTTTCATATGAAGTTTCTCGCTCACTTGCTGCTTGCGAGGGTGCTCTTTTAATTGTCGACGCAACTCAAGGTGTTGAAGCTCAAACCCTTGCAAATGTTTATATGGCTATTGAACAAAACCTCGAAATAATTCCTGTTATTAATAAAATCGATTTACCATCAGCAGATGTTGAACGTGTAAAAGCAGAAATTGAAGAAATTTTAGGTATTGATACTTCAATGGCAATTCCTGTTTCAGCTAAAACTGGTCTTGGTATAGAAAATGTTTTAGAAGCTATTGTTGATTTTGTGCCGCCACCTGTTGATACGACAGAAAAACCACTTAGAGCTCTTGTTTTCGACAGTGCTTATGATCCTTATTTAGGAACTCTTTGTTTCTTCAAAATTATGGACGGAAAAATGAGGCTTGGTGATAAAGTTCGTTTTATGGCTTCAGGTAAAGAATATGAAATTGTAGAGCTCGGATATTTAACCCCAAATAGAGTTCAAGTAAATGAACTTGTATGTGGTGATGTTGGCTATTTTGCAGGCTCAATAAAAGAAATTACACGTTTTGTTGGTGATACTGTAACAAATGTTGAAAATCCATCTAGCGAGCCTTTACCAGGGTATAAAGAAGCTTTACCAATGGTTTTTTCAGGTCTATATCCAGTAGATAACGAAGACTATCACGAACTTAAAGAAGCTTTGGAAAAATTGAAACTTTCAGATAGTTCAATAACATTTGAGCCAGAAACATCTTCTGCATTGGGTTTTGGCTTCCGTTGTGGTTTCTTAGGAATGCTTCACATGGAAATTGCTCAAGAACGTTTGGAAAGAGAGTATGATTTATCTATTGTAACAACAGCTCCATCAGTAATCTATAAAGTTCATAAAACTAATGGTGAAGTAGTAGATATTGATAACCCTGCAAACTTACCAGGGGCTCAATATAGAGATTATATTGAAGAGCCTTATGTAAGAGTATCAATTATTGCTCCAAATGAATATGTTGGAACTTTAATGGATTTATGTCAAACAAAACGAGGCATATTTATTAATATGAATTATCTCGATAAAGTTCGCGTAGATTTGATTTATCATATTCCTTTGAGTGAAGTTATTACTGATTTTTATGACCAATTAAAATCCAGAACAAAAGGTTATGCAAGCATGGATTATGAGTTTGAGGATTATAAACGCTCCAAACTTATTAAACTTGATGTAATGCTTGCTGGAGAAGTGGTTGACGCACTTTCTGTAATCTGTCACGAGGATAACGCTTATTATATTGGACAAAAATTAACAGAAAAACTTAAAACTATTATTCCAAGACAAATGTTTGAAGTTCCAATTCAAGCAGCAATTGGTGGTAGAGTAATTGCTAGAACCAATATTAAAGCTCTTAGAAAGAGTGTTTTAGATAAATGTTATGGTGGTGATATTTCTCGTAAACGTAAACTTCTTGAAAAACAAAAACGTGGTAAAAAACGTATGAAAGCTGTAGGACGTGTAGAAGTTCCACAAGAAGCATTTATGGCTGTTTTAAGCTTAGATGAAGAATAAAAAACTTTATTTAATAATAAATTTTTAAGAGATATTGTTACGATATGTAACAATATCTCTTTTTTTCCTAAAGTTTTAAAAAAAAATGTCGTTATCTTAATTGTTGAAAGTTTAGAAAAAGTAAGAAACGGATAACGCAAAGTTGTTGTTTTAGAGGATTATGTTATGTCACACGATGAACACGAAATGATGGTTGAATACTCAGAAATGACCGCATTCAACTTTAACTCAAAGGAGTATCAAGAAGTAAAACAAGATTTTATCGAATGTAAAGAAACAGCTCAAGGTTTTGATTGGTTCGTAAATAATTTTGTAAGTCGTTTTAGAAAAGCTGAAGCTCTATAGCTGTTAATTAGGAGATATAAGTATCATGTCAAATAAAAAAGAATATTTTAACAAATGTTTTTCACCAAATTGGATAGAAGTCGATTTGGAAACGGTAAACAGACAACAAAAGGAGGTCGTTGAAGCCTGTGAAACAGGTTACAAATTAGTCCACACATATGAAAACAGGGAGGCAAGCCTAGAGACCAAAAGACGTAAAGATTTAAATACTTTATTAAAGGAGCTTGACGAAATCAAGCAAAACATTGAAAGAGCTGCAGAAAAACAGCATAGATTAGCAAATCTTATGGGATTTTATTCTGGAGAATTTGCTCAATAAGAAATTGAAAGCCTATCATTTGATAGGCTTTTTAATTACAAAAAAAGAAAGTCTTGCAATATGTGCAAGACTCAAAAATATACATTTACCCCACTAATTTTATACCACATGTTATAATAGCATGTCAAGTACTTCTTTTAGGGGATTTTTTCAACTTTTTCCCAAAATTATTTTTTTTATTACATGATATAATCAGTATTTTTTAAGCATTTTGAGCTAGTTTTTCTCTAACCAACGTTTCCACAGTATTTAATATATCAGGGTTACTAGCTAAAAATTCTTTTGATTTATCACGTCCTTGACCAAGTTTTTCATCATTAAAACTAAACCAAGAACCTGCTTTTTTCACTATATCCAAATCAACAGCTACATCTAAAATATTACCTATTTTACAAATACCTTTACCAAATATAATATCAAATTCTGCTGTTCTAAAAGGTGGAGCCACTTTGTTTTTCAAAATTCTTACTCGAACATGATTACCAACATCTTCTCCATCTCCTTTAAGACCTTCAACTCTTTTTATTTCCATACGAACTGATGCATAATATTTAAGTGCATTGCCGCCTGTTGTTGTTTCAGGATTACCATACATAACACCTATTTTTTGTCTTAATTGGTTAATAAAAATAACTGTTGTATTAGTTTTACCAATAATACCTGTTAATTTTCTCAAAGCTTTTGACATTAATCTTGCTTGAAGCCCCATTTGTTGATCTTCCATTGAACCTTCAATTTCAGCTTTAGGAACAAGAGCTGCAACAGAGTCAACAACTATAATATCAACAGCTCCTGAACGAACTAATTCTTCAGTAATATCTAAAGCTTGTTCACCTGTATCAGGCTGAGAAATTAATAATTCATCAATATTTACACCAAGATTTCTTGCATATTCTGGATCAAGTGCATGCTCTGCGTCAACAAAAGCTGCAATACCACCTTTTTTTTGACATTCAGCAACTATATGCTGTGCAAGAGTTGTTTTACCAGAAGATTCTGGACCATAAACTTCTATAATACGTCCTCTAGGAATACCACCAACACCTAGAGCCACGTCTAAAGCTAATGCACCTGTTGGAATTGTTTCAACACTAACTGCTGGTTTATCACCAAGCTTCATTATAGCGCCTTTACCAAAATCTTTTTCTATTTTGTCAATAGCCATTTTTAAGGCTTTAATTCTTTCTTCTGATGGAGATACAACTACTTCTGCCATAATACAATACTCCCCTTTTTTAATTCATTCAATCACTTAGTCACTTAATCATTTAGTCACTAGAGTAATATATTATTTTCTTCTTCTTTTTTTACATAAAAACCACAAACAAGCGGTTTAAAACTATTTAAGATATTTTTTAATTTAAAATTTTCTTTATTTAGTTCATTAACTTTATTTTTAAGATTTTCATTTTCTGTTTTACATCTTACTAATTCTAAAACAACATCATCCATTCCTTCTAATTTTTCGTCTATTATTTTAGTCATAGATTCTGTTATATTGTTTTCTATTTTATTCAATGTATCAATAAGATTATTAACAACAAGTTGTGAATTTGGTTTAGAAACTAAAGATAAAGCAGATTTTTTTTCATTCATTTCATTTATTAAAGAAGATTTTGCGTTTTTTAATTTTTTAACTTCTTCTACAGAAAAATATATTTGACCTCTGCTATCTTTTCTTGGATTAACAGAAGTTTTTTTACATAATTCTACAATTTCCTTGTTATCAATATTTAATAATTTTCTTACATCATTAGGTAAAAGTACTTTATCTTGATTTGCGTTCATCAAAAAAATTCCCCTCTTATACTCCAGTACAATCTATATTTTAGTTAATAAAAAGTTTTATTTCTACTATATGTTACAAAAATTTAACTTAATCTTTTATTGATTTTATAAAATCATCTGTTGATAAAATTTTACCTGTTAAATTTTCTATTAATTCATTTTCTTTCATTGATAAACCGTATGTAAATAAATTTTTTGTTAATACTTTAGATGTTTCTTTATTTTCTGTTATATTACCTAATTTTTCTTTTAAATAATTATATATTTGTACTTTTATAATTGTTGCTCTGAAATAGTTTTGGTAATATGCAGGATGAGATATATAGTGAGGTATAAGAGCCCATCCATTATCTAAATCTTCTGATTTATTTCTCATTTGGTATTTTATTTTTAAATCATGCCATAATTTTTTCAAATCTTGTTTAGGATTTTTATACATTTCTTTTTCAAAATTTATAAGAAGTAACGCTTTTTTTATAAAATTTAATTCTTCTTTTATATATGTTTGCTTAAATTCTTTTAGTAAGTTTTTTGGAATTATATCTTCAAGAATATTTTCTTTTAAAGCTAAATCTTGCATCATCATTGCGATTGCTTCATCCATTGCTGGATAAGTATTTCTTTCAAAAACTGTTAAATCTCTTGAAATATTCAAATTATACACAGCATGACCAAGCTCGTGTAATAATGTTTCTAAGCTTGTGTAATTATTTGTTAAATTTGCTAAAATTCTTACATCTAAACCTGCATCATTTGGAAAACAAAAACCATGTGTGTTTTTACCTTTTCTTGGATATAAATCTAATACTAATTTACCTTCTTTTTCAAAATTTTCTATATCAAATCCCATACCTAAATATGTTTTTTTTGATATTTCTGGTATTAATTCTTTATTTTTTATATATTCATTTATTTTACTTTGTGGATTTTTATCTATTAATAATCCATAATGATATGCTTTTAAATCTTTTATATTTATGCCAAAAGTTTTTGCTAATTCTTCTTGTTCTTGTTTTGAATATTTTTTTATTAAATCTTTTGAATTATTAAATACTTCATTTAATAAATTTTCTAAATATTCTAATTCTACTTCATAATCTTCTTTTAATTTATATTCATAATAATTAGAATATCCTATTTTTTTAGCATATTCATTTCTTTTTATTACAAAACCTTTTAAATCTTCTGCTATTAAATCTGCTGATTCTATATTTGCTGTATATGCTTTTTTTCTTAATTCAATATTTTTTTCTTTTTCTAATATTTTAGATATTTCTGTTTTTGATATTTCTTTATTATCTATTTTAAAAACAAAAGAATTCTTTTTTTGAGCTATTTTATTTTCTATTTCTCTTAATTTTTCTAATTCTTCTCCGGATACAACCTGTTCTTTTAATATATTTATTATGTTTTTTAATTGTAATTTTTCTCTTTTATCTAAATCTATCTTTTCTATTTTTAAGAATTTTTTATATAAAACTTCATCTTGTAATAATTTATAAAATATTTCAGATTTTTCATTATTAATTTTCATATTTTTTTTAGTTGAATTTATATAAAAATCCCACTCTGAAACACAATATTCTACAAACGCAGGATAATATTTTTCAGCAAAAGAATCTCTTAATTTTATAAATTTTTTCATTAAACCCTCTTTTATTTCCTGTGATTTACAAAACAAATCCATTTTAGGTTTTATTTTTTTATTTGTCAAAATTGGTTTTGATTTAAAATTTATATTATTGTAATTATTTTCTAAATAATCTATTTTTAAAATTTTCATATTTTTCCTTTTTAAAAAGAAAAACCTTTTAAAAAAATTTTTTGCTATTTATATATTATTATTTATTTATATTTATATATAAAATAATCATCATAATAATAAGCTAATATTATTTGTATAAAACTATCTAAAACTATTATAAATATTAAGTTTTACATGTTAATAAAAATGTAGATAATTTGTAAAATTAAAGTAAATTATCTACATTTTTCTACATTTATCATAAAAAAATAAAAATAAAAATTTAATAATGTAGATAATTGTAGATAACAATAAAATTATCTACATAGTTTTCTACAAAAAATTTTACTAAAAATTAGGAAATTCAAATTCTGGAATATTATAATTTTCTGTTTTTAAGTTTAAAAGATTATTAAAACCATCACTCAAATTGTTTTGATTTAACTCTATAATTGGAAAACCTATAAGTTGTGAAAGACTCAAAACTTTAATATCATAATTTATTCCTAAAACTTTAACACCTGCTTTTGCACCAACTAAAGAGGCATGAAAACGCATACTTATTAAATATTCTAGTTTTGATAATTCTTTAATAGAATCTTCAACAGATAAACTTTTATAAATTTTTGATTTTACACCTTTAGATTTTAATATCGAAGAAAATTTTTCTAAAATAAATAAATCTAAATCATCTTGTAATGAATATAATTTAATAGTATTTTTTTTGAATTTTATAGCAATCTCATCAGCTAGAATATTTAAAAAATAATCTGAAACACCACGAAAATCTCTTAATTGAACACCAATTCCACTGTGTTTTTTATTTGGGATATCTAAACCAAAAACAGGATCAGATATTAATTCTGAATTTATATTTAAATTTTTCAATATTTTTTGTGATTTTAAATCTCTTACATATATTTTATTGCAATATTTTAAAACAAATTTTGTTAAATATTTTCCAATTTTTGTTCTAAAAGGTGTAAAGCCTTGTGCAAAAATAATAACTTTTTTATTAAAAACAAGAGCTGTTACGATAACAGTAAGATAATAAATAAGACTTTTTAAACTTGTTATATCTTGTAATAAACTACCACCACCAGAAATTAATACATCTGTTTCTAAAATTGGTTTTAAAAATTTTAAAAAATATTCAGAATTAACACAGTATAATTCTGATGTTTTTTTTGGATTTGAAGATAATAAAGTAATTTTTTCAGCACCAATTTTTTTTAAATGATTTGTTAAAACTTTAACAATAGCCTCATCACCAAAGTTATCAAAACCAATATATCCAGAAACAAGATATTTTGTCATTAAATTTTCTCCAAAACAGTTTCTTTATAAGGAATAGCTTGGATAGCACCATAATTTTGTGTTTGAAGACCAGAAACAACAGAAGCAAATTTCGTAGCTTCTGCTGGTGCATAACCATTATTTAATGCATATAAGAAACCACCATTAAAAACATCGCCTGAAGCAGTTGTGTCTATAGCTTTTTGTGTATTATAAAATTCTGTAAAACAAATATCTCCGTTATAACCTGTATAATAACCATTATCAATATGTGACTTAACGACAACAATTTTAACACCTCTATCCCAGAAATAGTGTATAACTTTATCTATAGATTCAACTTCATATAATTTAGCAGCATCATTTTTTAAACTTAAAAATATAACATCTGTGTAATCTATAATTTCTTCAAAATATTCTCTAGTATCAGTTGAATTCATAAAACAAGATGTATAATTTGGGTCATAAGCTGTCATTACTTCATTTTCTTTTGCAAGCTTAAAAGATTCTCTAACAAGCTCTCTAGAACTAGCGGATAAAGACTGTACAACACCTGTTGAATAAATCATTTTAATTTTTTTTATAATATCTTCATTTATATCTTCTATAGAAAGTTTTGTAGCAGCTGTTTTTCGTTTGTAATACAAAACTTCTTTATTTTCTAAAGTGTGTGAAACAATATACATACCGTTTTGTTCATCATTTGTTTTAATTAAAGATGTATCTATATTTTCTTTCTGTAATGAAGATAAAATAAAGTCACTAAAACCATCATTTCCAACTTTTGTTAAATAAGTAACATTACCACCAAGTCTTGCCACCGCAACAGCTGTAGTTACTGTATCACCGCCAAAAAATTTGTTTAAAGTAGATGTATCAGCTAAAGAACCGTTTGCAGAAAGTTCAATTAAACACTCACCAATAATAGCAATATCTATTTTTTGTTCCATTTTGTAAAATCCTTAACTTCTACTAAAATTTCTTTTGTTCTATATGTTATTTCTTTTGGTGTGAAACCTTGATAAAAATCTCTACCAACACCAACAGCAACAGCCCCAGCATTTAAATATGAAACAACTTCTGATAATTTTATATTTGCAGTAGGCATTAAATTTAAAAATGGCATCTGTCTTAATATATTTTCAATATATTGAGTTCCACCCATAGCATCAGCAGGAAAAATTTTTATTAAAGGAATTCTTGATTTCCAAGCATTATAAGCCTCGTTGGCAGTGGTTGTTCCTGCAATAAAAGGGATTCTAAGATTTTTTGATATTTTTAATAAATTTATTTGAAAAATAGGAGAAGCAAATAATTTTGCACCATTCTTAAAAGCATAATCAGCTTGAGTTGCAGTAATAATTCCACCAGCACAAACAGTTGCAAATTTTGAAACTTCTTTTATAGCTTCGTATATAGAAATATTTTCAACATTGATTTCTAAAACTTTTATACCACCGTCAACAAGTGCTTTTGAAATTTCAACAACTTCTTTAGCATCATCACATCTTATAATTGGATAAACTTTATCTTCAGCTATTGTTTTAATATAGTTCTCACTCATTTGTATGTATCCTTTTTCTTTAAAATATTATATCATAAATTCAGGTTAACAAGTGAATAGGTGAATAAGTGAAAAGATTTAAACTATTATTTTCTATTATTTTTACTTTTTTAGTTTTTAGTTTTATCTACATATTGTCATACAATTTAGCAGAACCAAAAGCTTATGATTTTATGACAAAACATTATTTAACTAAAAACCTATTTTTTGATACAAACAAAAAAGTCTATGGTAGCGACGATATTCTTCTTGTTGTAATAGATGCAAAAACTGTTGAAAAATATCGCTGGCCTTGGAAAAGAGAAAACTATTGTAAAATTTTTGAATATTTAAATTATGCAAAACCAAAATTAATTGTTTACGACGCAATTATAACAACACTAGATAAAGAAAATATTGAATCAGATAGAAAATTTTTTAGAACGCTTAAAAAATTTAATAATCTTATAGTTGGATTTATGCCAAGATTTGTTAAATGGGAAAACTCAGAAATAGGAGATAGAATAGATATAAAATTTGCAAACAAATTTGGTCTAAATGTTTTAGATAAATCAACAAAAACGCCAGATTTGTATAAAAGTATAATGTCTTTTCCTGATGAATATTTTAATTCTGTAAAAAATATAGGCTCTGTTTCTATTTTACCAGGTTTTATAAATGGAAATATTTCTAATTGGGCAGTAGATGAGGTATATAGAAATCACGAATATATTTTCAGGTACAAAGGAGCTTATTATCCGTCTTTTGCACTTAAATCTTACTTGATGTTAAATGATAATCCGCAAATTATTTTAACAGATAAAAAATTAAGTTTTTCTGAAAAAGATTTAAGCATAAATCAAAAGAAAACATATTATCAAACAATAACACCATTAAGGTTTTATAATTTGTATGATACAGGATATTCACATAAAAATTATTCAGCCGTTGATGTTATAGATTCTTATAATTCAATACTTTCAGGTAAAAAACCAAAACTAGATCCAGAAATTTTTAAAAATAAAATTGTAGTGATAGGCGCAAATGTTCCAGCTGGTACAGGTTTAAATGATAATAAAAACACTTCTATTTCTGTTAATCATCCAGGTGTAGATATTCAGGCAACAGCTATTGATAATATTATTCATAATGATTTCTTAAAAGTAGTGCCAAATTGGTTAAATAATTTAATAGCTGTGTTGGGTATGATTTTGGTTTATGCATATATAAGATTTTGTAATTTACAAAGATCAATTTTAAGCACTTTTTTAATCATAATTGGCTACTTAATAATATCAACTTTATGTTTCTATAATTGTGTTGTAATAAATGTTATAACCCCAATAATGATGTTTGTTTTGACAACAATAATTGCGTATACTCATAAATTTGTTTTAGAAAACAAAAGCAAAGAAAAAGTTAAATCAGCGATGGGGAAATATATTTCTCAAGATGTCATGAAACGAGTAATTCAAGATATTGATAATTTAGGTTTGGGTGGAAAAAGGGCGAATGTAACCGTTTTATTTTCTGATATAAGAGGTTTTACTTCTATGAGCGAACAAATGTCTCCTCAACAAGTTTCAGAAATTTTAAACGAGTATTTTACTGAAATGGAGCCAATAATTACAAGATACAATGGTGTTATAAATAAATTTATTGGCGATGCTGTTATGGCTATTTTTGGAGAACCAATTCAAGATAAAAATCACCCACAAAACGCTGTAAAATGTGCTTATGCGATGCTTCAAAAAGTTAAAGAGCTTCAAAAAAAATGGGTAAAAGAAGGAAAACCAAAAATAGAAATAGGGGTTGGTATAAATACTGGTGAAGTTTTTGTTGGAAATATAGGTTCAATAAATCGTATGGAATATACTGTTATTGGTGATACAGTTAATCTTGCAAGTCGTTTGGAAAGTTATAATAAAATTTATAAAACAAAATTATTAATCAGCCCTACTACATATGAAGAAGTGAAAGGCTTTGTTGATGTTATAAAAATTTCTGATGTTCAAATAAGAGGCAAAGCTAATAAAATGGATATTTATGAAGTTTTAAAGGTTATTTTGTAAAATATAGTATAATATTTACATGGATAATTTAGAGCAAGTAAAAAAAGCTGTAGAAATAGAGGTAAAACATCGCTATATCAATATTAATGGAAGAACACGAAGCTTTTCTTCTTTTATTTGTTCTGTATTACGCAAAGAAATTAAGCAAAATCCAGATAATCCAAAATGGAAGGTGCTTTTGGAGCATTTTGAACGGTATCCTTTAGAAACTGTATCTGTAAGAAAAAAATCTCTAGAAAGATTTGTATCTGTTGTTAAGGCTCAATATATTGATACGCCTGTTGTTGAGGAAAAAATAAAAGATAAAAAACCTTTATCACAAGCAGATGTAACATATATTAAAGGCGTTGGACCTAAAGTTGCATATCTTTTAAATAAGCTTGGAATTTATACAGCAAGTGACTTGTTATACTATTTTCCTCGCAAACATGTTGATTATTCTACAAGAACACGCATTAGAGATCTTGAAGAAGGTATGGATACAACGATTTTTGGAACAATCAAAAATGTTGAGGCATTTACAACAAAAAATAATTTAGGAGTAATAAAAGTACGAATTGCTGATGGTTCTGGAAGAATAAACTTAAATTTTTTTGCATCAAAATCTTCTAAGTTTGTGCTTGAGAGAATGAAAAAACAATTTCCTAAAGGATCAGGAATTATGGTTTCTGGTACAGCAAAATTTAATAGTTATGACGGAATGATGACTTTAGATAAACCAACTTATTCTTTAATGGATGAAGAAGCGGTTAATCCTACAAATTTAAACCTTGCTCGAATTGTGCCAATATATACTTTAAGCGAAAATCTCAGCATTAAAACAATAAGAAAAGCTATTTTTTCAGTGATTGAAACTTATTCTAAAGAAATAGAAACGGTTTTACCCGAGTTTATTATAAAAAAATACGATTTAATGCAAAAAAGAGATGCGTTGAGACAAATTCATTTTCCTGATGACAAAGAAAAGTTGGATAAAGCAAGGTTTACTCTTGTTTTTGAAGAGTTTTTCTTAATACAATTAAAACTTGCTATACTGAGAGAAGAAAACAATAAAAAACTTAATTCAATACCGCTTGAAGTCAAAAAAGATGGATTAGTAATGAATTTTGTTAACTCATTACCTTATAAACTTACAGGCGCTCAGCAACGTGCGGTAAATGAAATTTTAAACGACTTAAATTCCTCAAAACCAATGCAAAGATTGCTTCAAGGTGATGTTGGAAGTGGTAAAACGGTTGTTGCAACAATAATGCTTCTTGCAGCTATTGAAAACGGATATCAAGCTGCAATAATGGCACCAACTGAAATTTTAGCGCAACAACATTATAATAATATGTCTAAGTGGCTAGCTCCGTTGGGAATAAGGGTTGAATTATTTTTAGGTAGTATTGGAAAAAGACAAAGAAAATCTTCTGAAACAAATTTAAGAAATGGCCAAGTTGACATTGCGATAGGTACTCACGCTTTAATACAAGAAAACATTGAATTTGCAAATCTCGGAGCTGTTGTTATAGACGAGCAACATAGATTTGGTGTTAAACAACGTTTAGCATTAAGAAAAAAATCTCAAAACCCTCAAATTTTAACAATGACAGCAACACCTATTCCAAGAACACTTGCAATTACGCTTAATGGGGACTTGGATTTAACGATTATTGACGAATTACCAATGGGAAGAAAACCTATTTTAACAACAATGTCTAATTCTAAAAAACAAATAGCAGATTTGATTCGAAAAGAAGTTAATTCTGGTCGTCAAGCATACATAGTTTACCCGTTAATAGACGAAAGCGAAACGTTATCAGCAAAAGCTGCAACAAAAGAAAAAGAAATTTGGGAAACGGAAGTTTTTCCTGAATTTAAGGTTGGTCTTTTACACGGTAAACTTAAAAATGCTGAAAAAGAAGAAGTTATGTCTAAGTTTAAGAACAAAGAGTTTGATATTCTTGTTTCAACAACTGTTGTTGAAGTTGGAGTTGATGTACCAAATGCGACAGTTATTGTTATAGAAAACGCAGAGCGTTTTGGGCTTTCTCAACTTCATCAATTACGAGGACGGGTTGGAAGAAGTGATTTGCAATCATATTGTGTGCTTTCATCAAATACAAAATCTCAAGAAACACGAGCTCGGCTTGATATAATGTGTCAAACGAATGATGGGTTTGTTATTGCTGAAAAAGATTTGCAAATTCGTGGGCCTGGAGAGTTTTTAGGAACACGTCAGAGTGGATTACCTGATATGATAATTGCAGATATTATTAATGATTCAAAAATATTAGAGCTTGCAAGAAGCGAAGCTATAAATTTTGCAAAAAACTATGATATTAAAAACTTCCCGTTGCTTGAAACTTCAAAAGGTTTAAATTTTGACGGAGATATTTTTAACTCTTAAAATTTTGAAACAAAACGTAACAAAATCATACTTATAAAGGGTTGAAATCAATATTTACATGCTTTATAATGGTATATATAATTATATATACTAATTGGAATTAAAAAAAGGATTTTTTAAAATGTCAATTTCATTTAGCGGTCTTGCATCAGGCTTGGATACATCTGGATGGGTTGAAGCTCTTGTTTCAGTAAAACAAGAGAAAGTGTCGTCTTTAAAAGTTGACCTAACGTCTTTGCAAACAGTAAAAAGTACTTTATCTTCAACTAGAACTGTTTTTAATGATTTAAGAACTGCATTAGAAAAAATAACAGATAGAAAATTTGGTGGATCTTTTGACTTATTTGGCAAAAATACAGCAAAGTCTTCAAATGAAAAATTGTTTACAGCAACAGCTACAGGTGATGCTGTGAGACAAGATTATGATATAGCAATTCAACAGCTAGCAACATACACAAAAGCAACTTCTAAAGAAACTGCAAGTGCTGTTGCAGATGAAGAAACAAAATTGTCAAGCATTGGAATTACAGCTGGTTCTTTTACTGTTTATGTTGATGGTGTAAAAACAGCTATAGATATTGAAAAAAATACAACACTTGGTGATTTAAAAGAAAAATTAACAGAAGCAGGTATTGATATAAATGTCGATGAAAATGGTGTTTTAAATTTTTCTGCAACAGAGGAAGGTAAAAAAATTAGCGTTGGTTCAACAACAGATTCTTCAAACATTGTATCACTGACAGGTTTGTCAAAACAAGAAGACGGAACCTACGCATCTACTAATTCATTATTTAAAGCAAATATTTCTTCTAAATTAACATCTGAAACATCTGGTTTTAACACTCAGATTACAGAGGGAACATTTACGATAGGTGATGCAACATTTACAATTGGTAAAAACACAACTTTATCATCGCTTATTAACGATATTAATAATACTGAAGCTGCCCAAGCAACGGCGTATTGGGATGATGCTACAGGCAAATTATCTATAACATCTAAAAAAGAAGGAGCTTCTTATATCAACATTGAAGCAGGTACAAGTAATTTTACAGATGTTATGGGTTTCACAACCACAGAAAGAGATGCTGATGGAAATATAACATCATCAAAAATGTTTACTGAAGCTCAAGAATTAGGAAAGAATGCTATGTTCACAATAAATGGAACAAGCATGACTTCAACCTCTAATACAGTATCTTCTGATATATCAAGAATAGCTGGCGTAACATTAACGCTAAAAAAAGTTAGTGATGAAGATGATGCTTCAGGAAAACTAAGCATAAGCCAAGACACATCAGGATTAATTGATGCAGTAAAAGGTTTTGTCTCTGCATATAACAAAACTTTAGAAAAAGTTGATGAAGTAACTGCAACAGGTGCAGATTTAGCAAGAGAAACATCTCTTTCAAGCTTGAAAAATACCTTAAGAACGTATGCAAACGGAAGCAATGATTCTAATGGTGGTGTTTATAAGCTTTTAGCTGATATTGGTATTTCTACTGGAGAGGCAGATTCATCAAATATTTCAACTACAAATACTAATAAATTAGTTTTTGATGAAGCAAAATTCTTGAAAGCTATGGAAGAAAACCCAGAATCTGTTGAATCAATTTTAGCTGGTGAAAATGGTATTTTAACAATGATGGAAAATACTGTAGAACAATCTCTTAAAGCTTCTGTTGGTTTCTTTGACGTTAAACAATCAACTCTAGATTCTGATATTAGAAAAATGGAAGAAAAGATTACTAAGCAACAAGCCAAAGTTAGTACATATCAAGCCCAATTAGAGAAAAAATTTGGAAACATGGAGCTTGTAATTGCGCAAATGCAACAAAACTATAGTTCATTTTTAACAGCTTAACTATACTGGTGTTGAAGTTGCAAAACAAACAATATCTTCGATGCCGTTTATTTTGAGTTCTCTGATTATTTCTTCAAAAGTAGAACCTGTTGTGCAAATATCGTCTAATATTAATAAGGTTTTGTTATTATATTTATCTTTATTAACTTCAAAAGCATTAAAAAGATTTTCTAGGCGTTGTTTTTTATTAAGCCTGTATTGAGGTTTTGTGTTTTTGATTCTTTTTATTAAATCAAAATTACAAGCATGTCCGCTAAGTTTAGAAAATTCTTCACAAACAAGTTCCATATGATTATACTTTCTATGTTTTATTCTTTTATAATGTAGAGGAACGGCAATTATTTCAAAATCTTTGTTTTGTAAAACATCTATATTTTTGAAATAGTCATACATGAATTTAGCTTGATAAAAAGCTAAATCTTTTTGACGATGATATTTTAAACCACGAATAAGTTTTTGCAATTCTTTATTGTAGATTCCTGCACAAAAAACATCAACGCCATTAATAATCCTATTTGCGCTAAAATCATAAAATTCTAGTTTATTGTAGCAATTAGGGCACATTTTGACGCTATATTTAGAATTTTTACAAAAATAACATTTCTTGCGATAAATTAAATCTAATAAAGAGTCTAAAAACTTTTTCATATAAAGATTATAAACTTATTGACCTTTTTGTCAAAATAATATATTTTTAAACTATAGGAAGAATAAGTTAGGAGGCTTTAATGGATTTTCAACACATGCCAATAAACGGCGCAAATTATACAAACGACGATATAAAAAGACTTATAGCAGAATATAATGTCCAATTTATTAAACTACAATTTGTTGACATTAATGGTCAAGTTAAAAATTTAGCTGTACCATCAGAACATATTGATAGGGTTTTAAATAACGATATTATGCTTGATGGCTCTTCAATAAAAGGATTTAGAAATATTGAAACTTCAGACATGTTTTTCTATCCAGATAAAAACACTTTTCAAATTCTTCCTTGGCAAGAAAGAGATGGCAGAAATTCTGCACGCTTAATATGTGATATTTATAATGCTGATGGAACGCCGTTTGAGGGTTGTCCAAGATGCAATCTAAAGCGTTTAATGGCTGAAGCACAAAAACTAGGGCTTTCTATGAACATAGGTCCAGAAGCAGAGTTTTTCTTGTTTGAGAAAGACGAGGAAGATAAAATTACAACAAAAACCCATGACAGAGCTGGTTATTATGATGTGGGTCCAGATGATTTAGGGGAAATGGTTCGTTCTGATATTGTGAGTACACTTCAAGAAATGGATTTTGATATTGAAGCTTCTCATCATGAAGGTGCAGATGGTCAACATGAAATAGACTTTAAATATTCAGATATTTTAACGGCTGCAGATAATGTTGTAACTTTCCGTATTGCGGTAAAAGCTATTGCAGCTCAGTATGGGCTTCATGCAACATTTATGCCAAAACCTGTTTATGGAATGAATGGTTCTGGTATGCACTGTAACATATCTCTTTCAAGAGATGGACAGAACGCTTTTTATGATGAAAATGCAGAGTATCAATTATCTGATACAGCTAGATATGCAATCGGTGGGATGCTGAAACATATACAAAGCATTACTGCTATTCTAAACCCAACAGTAAACAGCTATAAACGTCTTGTTCCAGGTTATGAAGCCCCTGTTTACATGGCTTGGTCACTTGCTAATAGAAGTGCATTATTAAGAGTTCCTGCAAAAAGAGGGGCCTCAACAAGAGTAGAACTTCGTTCGCCAGACCCAGCTTGTAACCCATATTTAGCTTTTGCAACAATTCTTGCTGCTTGTTTAGATGGTGTAAGAAATAAAATTGAGCCACCAAAACCAGTGGATGCAAATATTTACAAACTTACTGATAAAGAAAGAAAAAGATATAGAATAGAAGCTCTTCCTGGTAGTTTAGAAGAAGCATTAGGTTATATGAGAAATTCTCTAATCGCTAAAACAGCTCTAGGCGAACATATTGTAGATGAATTTGTAACTGCAAAAGATATTGAGTGGGATTCTTTCAGAACTTATGTTTCTCAATGGGAGATTGATAAATATCTTGCAAGATATTAATAGAACTGTTTAATTCATATTTAAAAAGACAACATTTTAATATTATGCTGTCTTTTTTGGTTTTAAAAATAATAATGCAGCATTTCTTTGACCGCAAAGAAACGCTGCACAAAGAAACTCCCCGTGCTCGATTTTCGTTCGTTAATCAATTGTAATGCTCGACCTGAGCGACTGAACTCGGGCTGGATAATAAGCTTGCAATGTTAATATTATTCATAATATATTTACTCCCCCCAGCCCTCAAACAGCAGTCGCTTTGATAATGTCTCGCTAACATTGATTACTCACTCCAATAGGCACGGATTTTAGATTGTTTTCTGCGTTATTTTAGATAACGCGCGCAGGCGGTTAACACCGCCGAAGCTAACAGCAAAAACGTGTTTTCTTTCTTTTCTTTCGCCGTTTCTTTTCTTTCTTTGCCTCGTAAATAAAGAAAGAAAAGAAACGGTAAAATAAAAACAATAATTAATTCTTAAACAAAAAAACAACAAAATATTAAAATGTTAATTTTTTAAATTTTAATATAACAACAAACAGGGGGTGGATTTAATCCACCCCCTGTTGTTAGTTTTTAAAATTTCACGAACTTCTTAGCTATTGGGAAATTATGTCTTTCAAAGTAATCTATTAAATCACGTTTAATTTCCGGAGCTAAGATGTATAGAACGATGATGTTTGGTACACACATTGCAAGCATCATAGCATCTGTAATGTTTAATATTGAGCTTACATTCATAGCTGAACCAATAATAATAAATAAACAATAAATTAGGTTGAATGTAATAACTCGTTTTTTGCCTTCACCAAGCAAAAATGTCCAAGCTTTTTGTCCGTAGTATGCCCAGCTAATCAATGTTGACATTGCAAATAATACAGCAATTATTGAAAGTATTATTGGGAAGAACGAAATAACTGATTGAAAAGCGTTTGAAGCTAATTCTATGCCAGAAATTTGGCCAATTGTTTGGTTTTCTAAGACTCCTGAAAATACGATAGCAAAAGAAGTAAATAGACAAAGAACACCAGTCAAGAATGTTTCAAGCAAAGCTACAAAACCTTGCGAAATATGTTCTTTTGTTTGAGCCGCTGCGTAAACAATAGCTGCAGCACCTGTACCAGCTTCGTTTGATTGAACAGAACGTCTTAAACCAATAATTATTATCCCAAAGAAACCACCAGCAACCGCTGTTGGATGAAAAGCTTCTCTTACGATTAACGCTAAAGCACTAGGAATGTTTGCAAAATTAGCAAATATTACTATTAAGCCTGAAATAATGTATAGTGCACACATTGTTGGTGTAAGAATTGTTGTAACTTTTGCGATACCTTTAATACCACCCATAACAACCAATCCGATTAAAATAGCTGCAACTAGACCAAGTACCCAAGCATATCCGTGAAATATACTGTTTTCTCCACCAGTTATAAAAATGATTTGGTGAGCAGTTTGGTTAATTTGAATCATATTACCACCAGTAATACCACCACCAATACAAAGCATAGCAAATAAAACTGATAGCGGTTGACCTAGCCAGCGCATTTTTCTACGAGTCAAACCGTGTGCGATGTAGTGCATTGGTCCACCTGAAACTGTTCCATCAAGATTGAATCTTCTGTATTTTACAGCCAAGGCTGCTTCAATAAACTTGATAGACATACCAAGAATTGCTCCGAAGAAAATCCAAAAAGCAGCACCAGGACCACCTAAAGAAATTGAAAGGGCAACACCAGCAATACTACCAATCCCTATTGTTCCAGACAAAGCAGTAGCTAGTGCTTGGAATGAAGAAACATCACCACTTCCCTCTCCAGACTCTGGTTTTTTTACGATGTGGTCAACAGCGTGTTTAAACCCCCAAATGGCGATACCTTTAAAATATATTGTGAAAAAGAAACCGGCAGCAAGTATCCATAAAATAATTACAGGTACTTTTGTTCCGCATAACGTTACTGATGAAAAGACAACATTGGCTATTGCGTCCATTACAGGCGCAATTTTATTGTCAATAAACTCATCAACATTCATAGCGAATACAGATTGCATTCCTACAAACATTGTAAGTAACATCATCATAAGTTTTTTCATAATCTCTTTTCCTCTATTCGTCTAATGTATAAAAATGTAATATATTTCGACACTGTTTATCCATTGTACCAAAAACATGTCAAATATGTTAATAATTGTTACAAAAAGAGTGTAAATGTAACAATTATGAGCAAAAAAGAGGCTTCTCAATACGAGATTAATATGTTATTATGGTTTCTAAAAGGAAACCATGGTGGAGAGATGGAATACAAAGAGTTAGCAACAAATCCTGTAAGTGTTGTTTTGCAATTAGTTGGTGCAAAATGGAAAATATTAGTAGTTAAAGAACTCTTAAAAAAAGAGATGCGTTTTGTTGAATTAAAGAAAAATCTTGGGTGTACAGCAAAAGTTCTTACAGCTTGTTTAAAAGAAATGGAAGAAGACGGTCTTGTTATTAGGGAAGAGTATGGTGTTATGCCTCCAAAAGTAGAGTATTATCTTTCTGATATAGGATATACGTTGCGACCGGTTGTTGAATCTATGCATAAATGGGGAAAAGAATATAAAAGATTAAGAAAATTGATGGAGAAATATAACTAATGTCAATAACATATTTAGGACATAGCGCATTTGAAATAAAAACGGATAAAGAAAAAATTTTAATAGATCCTTTTTTGATTAAATCGCCAGAGTATGATTATGGTGGCGTAACAGATATTTTTGTGACGCATGGCCATAGTGATCATTTGGGTAGTGCTATTGAAATTTCAAGAAAAACGGGAGCAAGAATAACCGCTGTTTTTGAACTTGCAAATTATTGTGCAACTCAAGGTGCTAATGCAAATGGGATAAATTTAGGGGGTTGGATAAATTATGACTGGGGTAGAGCAATTGCACTACCAGCGTTTCATTCAAGTTCAACTCCAAGTGGAGAATATGCAGGGTGTCCTTGTGGATTTATTTTTGAAATAGCAGGAAATGTTATTTATCATGCTGGAGACACTTGTCTTAATTCAGAAATGAAAATAATTGGTGAAATATATAGACCAGACATAGCCATGTTACCTATCGGAGGTTGTTATACTATGGACATTGAACATGCGGTTATGGCTTCAGAATGGTTGGGTGTAAGTGCAGTTATACCAATGCATTACAACACTTTTGAAGCCATAAATGTAGATATTACTGATTTTGAGCGTCAGGTGAGAGAAAAAGGAAAAATTCCTCTAGTGTTAAAAATCGGACAAACACTGGGTTAAATTAAGTAATGTTAACAATTTGAAACTTTTCTTTGTATAGGTTATTATTTATATTGAGAATTTGTGCGCTGGGGGAAAGGGTAAGCACATCAGCCCTGTAAATAAAACTACAGACTAAAAAGAAGGTTTGGCAAGTAAAACCAGCTAGTAAATAAAACTATAAACTTAGAAAAAGGTTAAGGCAAGCAAAACCGGCTAGCAAATAAAACTATAAACTTGGAAGAAGGTTGAGGCAAGTAAAATCAGCTAGTAAATAAAACTATAAACTTGGAAGAAGGTTGAGGTAAACAAAACCAGCCGGTAGGTGAAACTACAAACTTGGAAGAAGGTTGAAAAAAATAAAATGGAAAATAACTATTTTGCACTATTAGCTAATGATGTAAAAAAACTCTGGAACGGTTTGGACGATGGGCAAAAGCTTGGTATGCTTGCTTTAATAGTTGTGACAATTATTGCAGCGACATTCTTTTTATCTAAAGCAATGGAGCCGGACTGGGTTGTTTTATATTCTGATTTGAATGAAGTAAACGCCTTAACAATTGTTGAAAATATGAAAAAGAATGGTTATCAATATAAAGTTTCTGAAGATAAGCATTCGATTTTAGTTCCATCAAATGTTAGGGATGAGATGAGAGTTTTTGTTGCTGAAAACGATTTAATAAAAACAGGAGATGCTGGTTTTGAAATCTTGGACGATATGCAACTTGGCTCTACAGATTTTAAGAATAAACTAACAAAACAAAGAATTTTTCAAGGAGAAATTACTCGTGCAATAGAAAAAATTCAAGGTATAAGATATGCAAAAGTTCAGCTTGCAGAGCCTGAGCGTTCAATTTTTGAAGATAATGATGAAAAACCAACAGCATCAGTTATGTTAGTTCTTGAACCAGGTTATAAGTTAAAAAGCTCTCAGGTAAAAGCTATTAAGAATTTGGTTGCATATTCTGTTCCAAGAATGACACCAGAACAAGTATTTATTACAGACCAAAATGGTAATGTACTTTCAGATGAAACTTCTAAAAACTCAACAGATATGGAAAGTTTTAAGTCAAACCTTGAAAAACAAACTGCGAAAAAAGTTTCAGAAGTTTTAGAAAAAATTGTTGGAAAAGGAAATGTATCTGTACAAGTTAATGCGGATATAGATTTCAATTCTGCAAAAGCAACAATTGAAAGTTATATTCCAGTTAACGATAAAGGAGAGGGTGTTGTAGTAAGCTCTCAAACAGAGATTGAGAGTTACGAAAACCCAAACCATGTTCCGAACTCAACAGCAGTAAATCAAAGAAACTTAAACTATTCTAAAGAAAAAACTGCTATAAATTATAATGTTTCTAAAGAAGTTAAACAAGTTATTTATGCACCAGGAACTGTGAAAAGATTATCAATAGCTGTTGCAGTTAACAAAATATTAACTTCTGAAGAAAAAGATGAGATAAAAGACCTTGTACTATCAGCATCAGGTGTTGATTATTCAAGGGGTGATGTTATTTCAATTTCTGGATTACAATTTGAGGGTGCAACTACTGATAGAAAAGTTAATATGGAATTGGAAAAACAATATCAACATGAACAATTGATTTATATGGTTACATCTTCTGTAATTCCTCTAATAATAGTTCTTGTATTAGGTTGTTTTGCTCTTGCTGTTCTTAAAGGCTTTGTCTCAAAAATGCCAACTCCAAAGAAAACAGAACGTAAGGTTGTGGAAGAGCTTATTCCAAAAGTTGTTGAAGAGGAAGAAGCGCCGGAAGTTTCTCCAAGGATAGAATTTAATAAAAAAGAAATTCAATCTCGAAAAGAACAAACGATATCAGAAATAAACGAAGCTGTATTATCTGCACCAGAAGATGCGGCAAAATTACTAACATCATTTATAAGAGAATAGTGCTACGCACGTAGAAATTTGACACGGTTTAAGCCAAAACTACTAACTAAAAAAACATGACAAAGACGCCTAAAGAGGAACTACTGGATAATGGGTATAGAAGAAATAAAAAAAGCCAAAGAAGAAGAGAAAAAGGTTTTTAAACGACCTAGCCAAAAGGTTGCTGCACTTTTAATTGCATTAGGTCCAACAACGGCTTCTGAAATTCTTAAAAATATAAAAGACGAAGATTTGTTAGAACAAATAACTTTAGATATTGCGAATTTGGGAAAAGTATCTGATGAAGATTTGAACGAAGTTTTAGCAGAATTTAAAGCTGTTTTCCAAGCGAAAAACTATATTACTCAGGGTGGTGTTGCTTATGCAAAACAGCTTTTAGCACAAGCTTATGGCGATGCGGAAGCTGCATCAATGCTGGAAAAAGTTAATTCAATGGTTAATACAAACCCATTCTATTTCTTGAATGAAGCAGATCCATCTCAGTTAGCAAACACTTTCTCAAGTGAAAACCCACAATTATTAGCTTTGATTTTAGCTTATTTAAGACCAGAGCTATCTGCTCAGGTTTTGGCGTTTTTACCTCCTGATGTACAAGCGGTTGTATCGATGCGTATAGCAGATATGACACCTACAAACCCTGAAATTTTAACAACAATCGAAGATATTGTACAAAGAAAATTTTCAGCCCTTTTGGTTCAAGATTTTTCAACTGCGGGTGGTGTCGAATCTCTTGCTAATATTCTTAACTGTTGCGATAGAGGTACAGAAAAGAATATTATGGAATGGCTTGATATTGAAAACCAAAAAATGGCTCAAGAAGTTAGAGACCTTATGTTCGTATTTGAAGATATCATTATTCTCGACGACAGAGGTATTCAAAGATTGCTTAGAGAAGTTGACACCAAAAACCTTGCACTTGCACTTAAGGGTACAAAAGACGAAATTAAAGATAAAATATTTAAAAACATGTCTGAAAGAGCTCGTCAAATGCTTACTGATGATATGGAATATCTTGGCCCAGTTCGTGCAAAAGAAGTTCAAGAAGCTCAAACAGGCATTGTTAATGCTATTAGAAACCTTGAAGCGACCGGAGAAATTACTATTACCCGTGCAAGTATTGAGGACGAATTAATTGAGTAATAGAATAAAAAGTGGTGAAATTCAAATAGGTAGTAGCTATGTTCTGCCGATTGAGCAGACAAAAGTTACTGCGCAACAAGCAAAAGTAAAGAAAATAATAGCTGAGACCGATGCAAAAGCTCAAAAAATTATTGACGGAGCAGAGAATAAATCTCAAGTAATTGTTCAAACTGCTAATACAGAGGCCTCTAGAATCATTGATGAAGCTCGTAAGCGTGGTGAGCAAGAATTTGATGTAATAAAACAACAAGCATATCAAGAAGGTTTTATTAAAGGCGAAAAAGATGGGTTTATAAAATTTCAAAACGATGCAACGGAAGCTCTTAAGTCGCTAGAAACACTTGCATCAGGTTCTTTTGATATGAAAAAAAATATTATAGATTCTGCAACATTAGATATTGTAGAGCTTGTTGCAGCTATTGCAGACAAGGTTTGTCATGTAAAATTTGACGAAGAAGTTTTAAAGCAAATAACGATTGATGCCATAAAACAATTAAATGATAAGGAAAATATTACAATAATTGTTAATCCAAAATTAGTTGATAATATTACCTCTTTTTCAGAAGACTTTAGAGAAGAAATCCCAAAAATACAAACAATTAAGATTCTTGAAGACAATTCAGTTTCTCCAGATGGAGTTATTGTTGAAACGTTAAATACACGATTAGATTCACGAGTCTCAACACAAATATCAGAAATAGCGCAAAAAATGTTAACAGGTGCTAATGATGAGTTGGAATAAGGAAAAATATCTTAATATAATTAATAAAACAGAAACTATCAAGCAAATTGGTAAAATTACTGAAATTATCGGGCTTACAATTGAATCCGATGGACCAAAATCTTCTATAGGTGATTTGTGTTACATTTATAATGAATTGGGAGAAGAACCTACAATGGCAGAGGTTGTAGGGTTTAGGAAAGATAAAATCCTTTTAATGCCGTTGGCTTCTCCAGATGGAATAAGGCCAGGTGCAAGTGTTGTTAATACTGGCGGAGCAATGAAAATAGGGGTTGGTAATCAGCTTATTGGTAGAGTGTTAGACGGTTTAGGTCGCCCTATAGACACTTTAGGTGATATAAGATTTTCAGAATATCGATCAACACAAGCCGACGCAATAAACCCGTTAAAAAGAAAACGTATAACTGAAGCATTACCGTTGGGTATAAAATCTGTTGATGCTTTTGCAACAGTTGGTAAAGGACAAAGATTGGGTATTTTTGCAGGTTCTGGTGTTGGTAAAAGTACAACATTAGGCATGATGGCAAAAAACACATCTGCAGATTTGAATGTAATTGCTTTAGTGGGAGAACGTGGCAGAGAGGTTAAAGAATTTATTGAAGAGATTCTTGGTCCTGAAGGCATGAAGCGTTCAATAGTTATAGCTGCAACTTCTGAGCAACCATCTTTGGTAAAAATAAAAGCAGCTTTTGTTGCTACAACTATCGCAGAATATTTTCGAGACAAAGGTATGGACGTTCTATTTATGCTTGACTCAGTAACCCGTATTGCAATGGCTCAAAGGGAAGTTGGTCTTGCTATTGGTGAACCTCCAGCAACAAGAGGTTATACTCCGTCTGTTTTTGCATTAATGCCAAAACTTATGGAAAGAGCTGGAACAAATGAACACGGCACAATGACAGGTTTGTATACAGTATTGGTTGAGGGTGATGATTTTAATGAACCGATATCCGATACTTCTAGAAGTATTTTGGATGGTCATATTGTTCTATCAAGAGCACTTGCTCATAAAAACCATTATCCTGCGGTTGATGTTTTGCAGTCATTGAGTAGGGTAATGGGTGATGTGACAACAGAAGAACATAGGGAAGCTGCGGGTGTTATAAGAAATTTGATGGCTGTGCATGCCAAGAATGAAGATTTGATAAACATTGGTGCTTATGTTACAGGTTCAGATCCTTTATGTGATAAAGCGATAGGAATGATGGATGGTATAAATCAGTTTTTACAACAAACAACTAAAGAAAAAATAGATTTTGAACAAAGCATTAATGATTTAATCCAACTTGGACATATGGCTGGTGTATAAAAAAGACTTTAGAAATTATTTCTAAAGTCTTTTTTATTTCTAACTTTCAATAAATCTACCCATAGCCCTGAATTTTGAATATCTTTCTTCTCTAAGTTTTTCTACAGAAAGTTTTGACAATTCTTTTAGGGCTTTAAGAATGGATTTTTTCATATTATCTGCAGTTTGTTGATAATTAGCGTGAGCACCACCTAAAGGTTCTGGAATTTCTTCATCAATAATGTCAAATTCTAATAAGTCTTTAGCTGTTATTTTAAGAGCTTCTGCTGCATCAGCAAACTTTGCAGCATCTCTCCAAAGAATAGAGGCACATCCCTCAGGTGAAATAACAGTGTAATATGCGTGTTCAAGCATCATAACTCTATCTGCAACACCTAAGCCAAGAGCACCGCCACTACAACCTTCTCCAGTAATTATTGCTATAATAGGAACGTTTATTTTTGACATTTCTCTTAGGTTTACAGCAATTGCAACGCCTTGACCAGTCTCTTCTGCTTTAATACCAGGATATGCACCTGGAGTGTCTATCAATGTTATGATAGGAATGTTAAACTTATTAGCATGTTTCATTAAACGAAGAGCTTTTCTGTAACCTTGTGGTTGAGGCATTCCAAAGTTATATTCCAGATTTTCTTTTGTGTTTCTGCCTTTTTGAATACCGATAATCATAACAGGTTTTCCGTCGATTTTTGCAAGACCTCCAATAATAGCCCTGTCATCCATGCCTTCTCTGTCTCCATGTAACTCAACAAAATCTTCGCAAAGAAGCTCTACATAGTCGAGAAATTTTGGTCTTTCAGGATGTCTTGCAATTTGTAATTTTTGTGAAGGTTTCAATTTTGAATACAACTCCTTTTTATAATCTTCTGCTTGTTTTTCAAAAGTTTTGATTTGGTTATCCATATCTAAACCTGAGGCTTCGCTCATTTTCTTAAGCTCATCTATTTTATTTTGTATATCTATAATTGGTTTTTCAAAATCTAAAACTACTGCCATTATTATACTCCATGCATTTCCAAAATATTTGCTAGTGTTTTTCTTAAGTTTTTACGCTTTGAAACAATATCAACTTGACCATATTTCAATAAATATTCTGCGGTTTGGAAATCAGACGGAAGTTTTTGTCTAATAGTTTGTTCAATAACCCTTCTGCCTGCAAAACCAATTCTTGCGCCTTGTTCTGCAATAATAATATCGCCAAGAGTCCCAAAACTAGCAGTTATACCGCCAAATGTTGGTTCTGTAAGCAAGTTAATGTATAAAATTCCTGCTTCGTCGAGCTTACCAACGGCACAAGAAGTTTTAGCCATTTGCATTAAGCTTAAAGCACTTTCTTGCATTCTTGCACCACCAGAAGAAGTAATCGCAAGCATAGGAAGTTTTAGTGCAAGAGCTTTTTCCATAATTCTTGTAACTTTTTCTCCAACAACAGAACCCATTGATCCGCCCATGTAATCAAAATCCATTACAGCAACGGCAATTTTATGACCTTTGATTTTAGCTAAACCTGTTATTACAGCCTCATCTAAACCGGTCTTTGCATGGGCCTTTTTAAGTCTGTCTGCGTAAGATTCTGTATCAAAAAAGTTTAAAGGGTCAGTTGGTTTTACACCTTTAAACAATTCTTCAAATGAATCTTCGTCAAATAGCTGAGAGATTCTAGTTCTTGCGTTTATTCTAAAATGATAGTCACAATGAGGACATACCATTAAATTATCCTCTAATTCTGATTTTAGGATTTGAGATTCGCAGTGAACACATTTTACCCACAAACCAGGGTTAGCATCCTCTAGCCCTCTCATTTCTTTTGCACGTCTTTCGATTTGTGCTTCTTTTCGTTTATCAAACCATTCTTGTATTGACATATTTTCTCTTTTCCGGCAAAAGCCGTCCTTTACTCCTTTTGAGACATATTTTATCTCATGATACTCCATTATTTTAACTCAAACATAGCAATTAAGTACTAAATGTTAAGCTAATGTTAAATAGGTTATAAAAAATGTTCTTGACTAATATTATTCAAAATCGTATATTATTAAGGAAAAAAGGGAGAAAAAATGAAAAATTTTCTATTAGTTTTATCTTTAATTTTGCTTATACAACCGGTTATGGCAAAAAATGTAAAAGTGCAAGCAGTTGATGATTTTTCAACTGTGAACCCTCCTAAAGTTTGGAAAGTTAAAGTTCTTGAAACATTTACGGCTGATAATGGAATAACAATTCATGCTAATACCATTGTTGAGGGCGATGTAGTAAATGTAAAAGCTCCTCAAAGATTAAAAAGAAATGCAACGTTTAGATTTGTGCCAAAAACGTATTATGATCCACAAGTAGGTGTATGTAAACCAGTTAAACGTGAATTTGAGGGTAAATACAGCTCAACATCAAATTTGGATAAAAAAGATTTGGCAAAAACAGGCGCAATATCAGCAGGCAGTATGTTGATAGGTTCTTTTGTAGCTCCGACAGTTGGTCTGGTTGAAGGAGTCGTGGCTAATAAAGAGGGAAATAGAGCAAAATCAGCGGTAGTTGGTGCTTATGAAAGAACCCCTCTTTCTTATGCTAATAAAGGTAAGGAAATGGAGTTTAAATCCGGACAAATATTTGTGATGAGTTTTAAACTAAAAGAAGACGAATCAGAAAATTTGCCAAATTATACATATGAGATGGTTAAATAAAACAGAAAAAGAAAAGCGATGTTTTCATCGCTTTTCTTTTATCTACACCAAACCCTCTTTTAAAGCTTTTACTGCAGCTTGGGTTCTGTCATCTACTACTAGTTTTTGAATAATATTGCAAACATGAGCTTTTGCAGTATGTTCGCTTATTGTAAGCGTTTTTGCTATATCGCTATTTGACTGACCGTCTACTATAAGCTTTAAAACTTCATATTCTCTTTGGGTTAAATTTGAATGTCTTTCTTTAAAAACACTTCTTGAAAGCTGGCGAGTTGGTATATTTCCGCAGTTTTTATCTCTAAAAAACGGAACAATTTTAGGATCTAGCCACATTGCTCCAGCTTTTATCATTTTTATAATATTCATTAAAAATTCTGTTGCGATATCTTTTATAACATAAGCGCTTGCGCCTGCTTGTAGAGAAGCTGTTACTTCATCTTCTGAGGTATGAGACGTCAAAATAATAACTCTTATGTTGTTATTATGTTCTAAAATTTGTTTAGTGGCATCAATACCTGTAATATCAGGTAGTCCTAAATCCATTAAAATAATATCAGGTTTTATAAGTTTAGCTTTTTCAACAGCTTCTTTGCCAGTTGAAGCCTCGCCTATTATTTCCATTTCTGGATAATCACAAAAAAGTGATTTTATTCCGATACGCATAAGCTTTTGATCTTCTACAAGTAATATTTTTATTTGCATATTTTTCTCCTTGTTCTCTCACATAATAAAAGTGGTTGAAAAAGAGTTAAATTGTATAAAAATAAAATAATAAGGTATTTTTAAAAAGGTTAAATTTATAAATCTTTTTTTTCTTTCTATTAGAATATTTTTTGACGAATTAGTTGGTCTTGTAAATCTGCAATTTTCAAATGATTTTCAAGCATTGATTGGTTTCTTCCCTCATAAGCAGGGTCGTAGTTGTCATTAATTTCTATAGCAAAATTGAAGTGTTTTATAGCTTCATCAAGATTTTCTTCTAAATAATATATCATTCCTATTAAAGTATATTCAATTTCTTTGTTTTCAGAAAATTCTAAAGCAAGGTTATAGTACTCTAAAGCTTTTTTGTAATTATTTTTAGCTTGCATCACACAACCCAACCCTCTTAATGCTATAGAGTTTTTGGGGTTTGTTTTAAGTATTTGTCTACAAGAATTTTCACATTCGGAATAATTGTTTTGTTGATATTCGTATCGAGCTTTTTCAAGCAATGCTATTAATTTAATTTTTGCATTGAGATTGTTGATACGATTAGCTATATTTTTAAATGTTTCTACATCTTTATCAAACATAATTGTTTTTCCATGTGTTTTTTTAAAAAAGAGGGTCTATGATATTTACACATTCCAAAATCATCTATTGCTTTTAAATGCTCAGCAGTTAAATATCCGGCATTTTTCTTCCAATTATACATTGGAAATTCTTCATGAAGATTTTCCATATATCTGTCACGAGAAACTTTCGCTAAAATACTAGCAGCTGCTATTGAAGCAGATTTTGAATCTCCTTTTATTAAAAACTCTTGTGGATAAAAATAATTTCTGATTAACTTATTACCATCAACAAGAGTTAAAGTATTATTCTCTCCTATTTTATCAATAACGCTTGAGCAAGCAATATTCATTGCTTTAAGAGAAGCGTTTAATATATTAATTTTTTCTATTTCATCCACTTCAATGCATATAATTTCATTTATTGTATTGTTTTTTATAATGTCAAAAATAGAATCACGTTTTTTAGCTGTAAGCTTTTTAGAATCATTTAATACTTCTAAATCTGCAATTAATCCGTCAGTTATTTTATTAAAATAAACGGCTGCGGCAAAAACACCGCCAGCACCGGGCCCTCGCCCAGCTTCGTCTGTTCCAATAATTATTTTATTGTATTTTTTATCAAAGTCAAAAAGCTCTTGTGACACTCGATTCCCTCTAATATTTGTATTCAGGTATTTCAAAAATACTTAAATCGGCACCTTTTTCAACAAATTTTAAATAATATTCAATGGCGATTTCTTTAGATTTTTCATAAAATTCTTCGCTAATAATTTCTTTATGGAGATCTGTTCTTTCTCCAGAATAATTGCCAAGAACTCGTGCAAAAGAGCGTATCGAATCTAAGTTTTCTCCTCCGCCATAAGCTTTTGTTTTAGCATCGGTTCCTGACGGTCTAATTTCAATATACTTATCAGTGAATTTTAAATATGTTCCATCTCCAACAAATTTGATATCAGTTAAATTATCAAAGGAAAGTGTTGGGAAAGCATTATTCAGAACATTTTTAGCGTCTTCTAAAGAAATATCATTTTCTTTTATAGCAATAGCGAGAGAAAGATAGAATAAATCATTCTTTGTTCTTAATTTTTCTCCATCGATTTTAGCTTGTTTAAGTTTTTCTATGTCAGGTTCAGACTCGTTATAGTAAGAAATATCTTCTCTAACATCATATTTAGCGATGATATTGTTTTCGTCAAAAATTTCTTCTAAATATTCAGATAAAGTTTTATTTTCTTCTTCTAGTTGAGCAGCAAGAGCAGAAGCCACAATAATCGCTTCTGTTGCGCTTTTTTCTCTCATTGCAATTGCTTTTCTTCCACTTAAAGATTCAATCAAGTTTTCAGAACCCATAATCATACCTCCGGACTCTTCGCCGGCAAAAATAAGTCTAGGCTGAATGCCAAGATTTATTTCTTTTCCAAAAACATCTTCTACAACAACTTCTGTTTCTGGGGCTTCCCGGAGTTGAAGTTCAACTTTTTTCATAATATTTGCAATTTCTTTGAAGCCAACGGGCACATTTACAACTTTTATTCCATAAGCTTTTGCCCATTCATCCCAACTTAAAGCAGATGCTGTTGTTTTAATCATAAATCTTGGGTGGTTTTTGAATTTTCCTTGAGCTTTTAGTTGTTTTGCTCTATAGTTCATAAGCATTAAAAATGCTTGATTAGCTGTATATACAGTTAAAATCCGCCCTTCCCCGAGTTTTATGTATGATATTCCAAATTCATCAAGTTTCGGGATAGAGCCTTCAGCTTCAATCTGACAAACTGTTAATCTGTCATGGTCAGGGTCTGTTATCAAAACAACAGTGCCAATTTTTTTGTCTTCAAGAACGTCTTCATAATCCATTGATTCAATTACAGGAAAGAAACTTTTTCCGTTAGGTTTTTTGGCTAACACTGTAGCATCAACGGAGTAGTCATAAAAAGCTTTGTTCCCTTTTGGGTCGGTATCGTATTTTCCTATTGAATGGAAAAATGGATCTTCTTCGATATTGTTCCAGTCATATTTATTAGCAATATTGAGTTTTTCCAAAACTTTTGAAAGGGTTCTATAAGCGCAGCCACCAACGCATTCAACAAAAATTTTGTTTTCCATTTTCTTGATTAAATCAAGATTTTCTGCAACGCCTGATTTTAGATATTCAACGTACAGGTCGATTCCGTCATCAAGTCTTGTCATTATTTCTTCATCAATAAGTGGATTATCTTTTGCAGAAAAGCTTATTTCATAGCTTCCATACTTTTCAGCAATGTCGAAAATTTCTTGAATTTTATCTACGAATTCCAAAGATTCTTCTGGTAAATATTGACTGCCTTGTGAGTTTAAATCTTTTGTGGCGGTTTTAACTGAAATTCCGTGACTTGATGTAATGTATTCTCCTCCAACTAAATCAAGCTTAAAAGCTAGAAATGATGCAAGCCATATTGGAATAGTTTTTCTTTCTTTAGGAGTTAATGTTCTAATCCCCTGAGCGGCTTGAATTCTTGCAATAGCTTCAAGGTACAAATCAGAGTTATAACGAACTTCTGACCCGACTAGTTTGCGAATCTCTTTACATTTATATTTGCCTTTTGCAACGAGGGCTTTTGCAAGTGTTGCAAGCACTATACCAACTAGATTTATAGGAAATCTTGTGTCTTGAGGGAAAAGAATATTCTGAGGGCCTCTTATTCCTGCGGTAGAAACTTTAGCTTCTTTTGCGTAACCAGCAAACCATTCTAAAAGGTTTAACCCCTCAGGATTTTTCTCTGCATCATAAGCGTGAAGATGTTCACGTTTTAATGTAAATGTAAATTCGTTCACATTATCAAAATTAAATAAATTTAAGTTTTTTATATAATCAGGAGTTTTGTCAAAAACATTTTTGAACAACTCTCTTTCTAATAAACAGCTAGGCTCTCTCTTAAGCATAATAATCTCCTATAAATCAGTAGTATTATAGCATGAAAAGCAGAAACTATCTATATTAAAATCTTAAACAAGCGCTAAAATGGCTAGAAGTTTTTTCTTCTAAAACAGGATTTTGTACATCACATAATCCTATTTCACAAAAATCGCATCTTGGGTGGAATTTACATCCAGAAATTTTTTCTTCAATGCTAGGTGGTGCGCCGGTTATTGTTTTTAATTTTAAGCTTGGGTTAGTTGTTGGTAGTGAATTTAATAATGCAATAGAATAAGGGTGTTTAGGGTTTTTGAAAAACTCTTTTGCGCTAGCTTGTTCAACAATATGACCTGAATACATAACAGTTATTGTATCTGAATAATTACTTACCAAAGCTAAGTCATGAGAGATTAGTATTACAGTTGTGCCAAATTCATTTTTTATATCTAGGATTAAATCCATTATTTGTTTTTGAATAGTAACATCAAGGGCTGTTGTTGGTTCGTCTGCTATTATAAGCTCTGCATTACAAGCAAGGGCCATTGCAATTATAATTCTTTGTTTCATACCCCCAGAAAACTCATGTGGATAAAATTTCAGTTTTTTATCTGCATCAGAGATTCTTACCATATCCATAACTTCACGAGCTTTTCTAAGAGCCTGACGTTCTGAAACTTTTGAATGAGCTTGAATAGCTTCAATAAGTTGATCGCCGATAGTATACAAAGGATTAAGCGAAGTCATTGGGTCTTGTGGAATTAGTGCAATACTATTCCCTCGAATATTTCTAAGTTGAGATTCTTTGTAGTTTAAAATGTTTTCGTTATTAAAAATGATTTCACCGTTTTTTATAATGGCGTTTTTAGGCAATAGTCTTATTATAGACATTGCTGTCATTGTTTTTCCACAACCAGATTCGCCAACAATAGAATGGATTTTTCCTTTTTCAAAACACAAATTTATATTATAAAGAGCTTGATTATATTGCTCTTCGTTTTTGAAAAGTAAGTCTAAATTTTTTATTTCAAGAATATTTTCCATAAACTTATTCTATAACCATTAAAATACTTAGTCACTTAATCGCTTAGTTACTTTAAACTATCAATAGCTTTTTTATAGTCATCTGCGTTATAAATATAACTTCCTGCAACAAGAGAATTTGCGCCTAGAGAAGTACATATCTTGGCTGTTAGGTTGTTAATTCCACCGTCTACTTGAATTATTAAGTTTTCGGAGGCTGATTCTTTTATTTCTGGAATTTTCATTGCACAATCGTGCATGAATTCTTGTCCTCCAAAACCTGGTTCTACAGTCATTATTAAAACTAAATCAATTTTATCTAGATAAGGTAACAAAACTTTTGGTTCAGTTTTTGGCTTAATAGAAATTCCGACCTTTTTCCCATATTGTTTAATTAAATTAATATTTTCGTTAACATTGTCAGGACATGCTTCGTAGTGAAAAGTAATCAAATCTGCTCCGGCAAGAGCAAAATCCTTAATATATTTTTCAGGGTTTTCTATCATTAAATGAGTATCTAAAAACAATTCTGTTTTTTTACGAATGGATTTTACTACAGGAACGCCTATAGAAATATTTGGAACAAAATGGCCGTCCATCACGTCTATATGAATCCATTCTGCACCAGCTGTTTTTACAGCATTTATTTCTGATTCTAAATTCATAAAATCAGCAGATAGTATTGATGGTGAAATAATTATTTTACTCATTTTTACCTCTTTTTTATTCTAACATAAATTTACATAGAATCTAATTCTGTTATAATATTTAATAGGAGAAGTAAGATGTACAATATTGATGAAAAGATAGTAGCGATAAAAAAATATTTAAAAAAGCTATTGATGATAATGGATAATGAAGCTGTTTTGGTTTTATTCAAAACAAAGTTTGTTAATAAAAAACGAATTGATGATGTTTTATGCTGTATTGAAGCATCTTTCCCTGATGAATATAAAAATTTTATAAAAAACGGTAGGCAATTAAAAAGTAATAATTACTATATTCGATTATTGCAAATAATAAGGACGAACACATGGCTGAATTCCTCTTGGTATTCAATACACTATAAAGATGCCGAGCATTATATTGCAGCTACTTTAGCTTCAATTGAATCAGATATAAGATTTGTTTATAACAATGAATCAGGATTGTTTTGATAAAAAGCGACGAGTTATAATTGACTTTTAATAGTTGTTTGTTGTACAATTCTGGTAACTATCATAGAAATATAACGGAGTAAAAAATGAATTCACAACAAGATGTAATATACGGATTAATGAATGAGCTTGAAGAAGCTTTAGATAAAGGTTTTCCTCTATTAGGTTACCATTTTACGGTTGTGAAAAAAGATACTGTTACAAGTATTCTTGACAGATTATATGCTGCGCTACCTGATGAAATCAAAGAAGCAAGAGCTCTTTTGAGAAGAAGAGACGAACTTCAATATGAAGCACAGCAAAGAGCGGAAAAAGTTGTTTCTGATGCTCAGGCTGAAGCAAATAGACTGCTTAGCGAATCAGATTTATTAAGAGCTGTTCAGAGAGAAGCAGAAAAAATTAAAGAACAAGTTATTACTGACTGTGAAGATATTAAACGCAAAGCTTTAGAAGAAGCTGATGCTGTTAGAAATCAAGCTATTGACGAAGCTTTAAGAACAAAAGACGGAGCATCTGTGTATGCTGAACAAGTACTTGTAAGCTTGGAACAAAATTTAAATCAATTACAAGAAATTGTTAAAAATGGTCAATTACAATTAGAAAGACGAAGAGCTGAGTCCGACGGTCAGGTTTCAGGTAATTATACAAATCAAAGACCAGAATTTGCACAAGATTTTAGAATGAATTAAAAAAGAGCCATATGGCTCTTTTTTTTATATTTTTATTCTGCAGAGAATTTTTTTATTAATTTTTGAGGAGCATTGATATCTTTTTTCTGTTCTTTGGTCAGAGCAAGGGAATCAATATTTAATAAAACTTTGCCTGAAGTTTCTTTTTCGATAGCTTTTTGTATTTTTTCAGGATACCAGCCTCTTTCTGCAAAATCAGATTTTTTTCTTGCGACCTCTTTTATGACTAAATCAAGATATTTTTGCAAGTTTCCTTTCATATCAATATCTTGATTAAGCATGATATATTCATCTAAAGGCATTGAATGTCTTTCGTTATTAAATCTAGCAGAAACGAGAATCATATTGCTTAAAGAGTCTATTTTTTTGCGTGATTGTGGAACAATGTGTTCAACAGTTGCCATAGCAGAACAAATCAGTCTCCGAGCTATTTCTTGGTGTGATTTTCGTGCATATTTAACAATAAACGCATCGACATCTCTTGCAGAATTTGGAAGTTTGTACCAAGTTTGATAAACCTTAATTACTCTATTTAAGTCGGCACCTTTTGCTTTTACAGCTTTAATCATTTCTAAAGGTGGTTGTCTGCCAAAAGAGTTGTCTTCGATTTTTGCTAGAGCATTATCTCGAATTAATTGTACTAATTCTGCAGTCGGAGGACCCATTTTTGCAATGTATTTATCAGCACTTTTAATAACTTTAATTTGTTTTTCTTTTAGTCTTGCTAAAGCTGCAGGTTGTAAACTTTTTAAAATATCTTGGAAATTTAATTTTCCTTTATGTTTAGCATCTTTGAAAAGATTAAAAATAGCACTTTCTGTTTCGTGCATATAGCGTTCATAGATTTGTAAGAGATTAATCGCTGATTGAGCATTTGGTCTTCTTTCGAGCTTTTGAAAGATTTCTTTTATTTCGCATTGAGGAAGCATAAATTTTCCACTATAAGCACATTTTAATCTTTTTGTCTGACTTAATAAAAAATCCGCATCAATATTTCTGGCGCGGAAATTTATATTAGGAAAATTTGCAAAGCTTAAAACCGGCGATGCAGGAGCCTCTGATGGATTAAAACTCATCAGTGAAAGCTTATTATAGTTCAAGCCTTTTTTTGGAGCTTGATACATATGTCCCTGAATTGTCTGGTTAAACTGGATTCTCATAATATTTCCTTTATTATATAGGATAAAGCTTGTGAAACAAAATTTTTAACAAAAAAGATATATTTTGTTACAAAACTCAAAAATTATTGTATAATGTTCATTATTGTGAGGTAAAAATGAGAGAGACATCGGTAAAATATCCATTTCTAACTAGAGATGTAAAAATATATGAACAAGATAATGGACATAAAATAGTTCTTGCATACAAAGAAGGTGGAATGGTTAATGTTTCCAGTTGGGTTAAGACTGGTTCTATCAATGAAAATGATAAAAATAATGGGATTTCACATTTTTTAGAACATTTAATGTTTAAAGGTACGCATAAACATCCAGCTGGCGAATTTGATCATATTTTGGAAGCGAGAGGGGCTATTGTGAATGCAGCAACTTGGAAAGATTATACATTTTATTATGTAACACTTCCAAAAGGTGAAAATAATGAAAATTTCAATCTTGCAATAGAATTACATGCTGATATGATGACAGATCCGATTGTCCCTGATTATGAAATGGGGGCTCCTTTTGATGTAAACGATAAAACGGTGACAGATAAAAGAGAACGCCATGTTGTAATTGAAGAAATTCGTATGAGGAAAGACCAGCCTTGGACAAAAGTTTATAATGCGACAAATCATGCGATGTACTCGGAACACCCATATAAGAGAGATGTAATAGGTACTCCTGAAATAATTTCACAAGTGTCTCAGGAAGAAATAATGAATTATTATAGAACGTTTTATTCTCCACAAAATGTTACAACAATTATTGTGGGCGAGTTTGATTTTGAAGAAGTACTTGAAAAAGTTAAAAAAGAATTTGATTGGGGAGAAAGGCCAAAACCTCCTGAGAGAAATATACTTCCAGATAAACCTGTGCAAAAAACTGTTTATATCGAGCAAGAAGCAAATATTAATTCAACATTTATGATGTTTGGCTATTTGGGAGTTCCAGCGAGAGATTTAAAAAATCTTATTGCGTTAGAAATGCTTTCAATAATTTTAGGCGAAGGTACAAGTTCAAGATTATATGTGAATTTGGTAGAAAATATTGACGAAAATATTTTTAACTTAATTGATGCAGAAAATTATTCGTTCCGTGACGGTAGTAATTTCTTTGTGCAAGCGAATATAAATCCAGAATATAAAGAAAGAGCAATTGAACTTATAAAATTAGAGATAGAAAAATTAAAAGAAGGTATTACAGAAAGAGAATTGAACAAGGCTAAAAAGAAACTAAAATCACAATTTGCATGTGAAGCAGAAACAGTTTCTGAAATTGGAGAATCAATTGGTTATTATATGACTGTTTGTGACGATTTAGATCTTGCTGAAAGTTATATTCCAACTTGTGAATCAATAACGACAGAATTTCTTGTTGAAACTGCGAAAAAATATTTGAATATAAATAATGCTGTAGTATCAGTTTTATGTCCTAAAAAATAATTCTAAAAAGGGATTGAATAGGAATAAAAAAATGTTATAATAAGCATGCAAATCCCGAGCAGTGAGGCTTCAAGTATGAAAAAATATGGTCTCTTAATTGTGTGTTTATTATTATCAAGCCTGCTTTTGTCAGCATGTGATACAAAGCCAAAGTCTCCTATTAAATATGAGAGAAAGCTTGGAAAGTATTTTGAAAATGAAAACATTGGTGGTGTGGTTGATTTGAGCGAAGGTCCAAAGCTGAGGTACAATGCCAATTTTGGGCCACGAGATTTAAATTTTGACATAAAAATAGTTAACCCATATTAAAAATTTTAAGGCTTGACTCCGCAAAAAAAACTCGTTATAAAAATATTATGAATACCGCAAATGATAGAAAATTTGTTGGAAGATTAGTTTTTGAAGTTTTAACGGAACGAAAAAATGTTCGTGAAGCTATCAAACTTTTTCCGGAAACAAAAGACTTGAGTATAGAATGCGCTTATCATGCTTTGGTGCATTATTCTGCAGATGAAGAAATGCGTTATAAAGACATTGAATATCGAGAAGCGCAAGATGATTATTTAGAATTTTTAGCACAGACTTTAAGTGAGGGAAAAGCTTTGCCCAAAAACATAATTGACGAATACAAGCCTTATTATAAAGGGACTTCAAAGGTTTGGATTGATGGTATACAAGGTTTTTGGAAAGAGTTTAAAAGGTTTATTAACATATAATTTTCTTGCATTTTAAAGCATTTAGCAATAAAATATAAGTGTAAAACTTACACCAACGCAGGAAATATGAATATGGCAAAAAATATCAGAAATATAGCAATTATTGCACACGTTGACCACGGTAAAACAACAATGGTTGATTGTATGCTTAAACAAGCAGGTGCTTTCAGAGAAAACCAACAAGTGCAAGAACGTGTTCTTGATAGCAATGATTTAGAAAGAGAAAGAGGAATTACAATTCTTTCAAAAAACATTTCTATCGATTATAAAGGTACAAAAATTAATATTGTAGACACTCCTGGCCACGCTGACTTTGGTGGTGAAGTAGAACGAGTATTAGGTATGGTAGACGGTGCGCTTTTAATCGTTGACGCCGCAGAAGGACCAATGCCTCAAACAAGATTTGTGCTGTCAAAAGCTTTAGAGTTAGGTATTAGGATTATTGTCGTTTTAAACAAAATTGATAAACCTGCAGCAGATCCAGACGGAGCTTTAGATAAAGTTTTTGATTTGTTTACAGAACTTACTGACAGAGAAGATTTAATAGATTTTCCATATATGTATGCAAGTAGTTTAAACGGTTTTGCAATCAAAAACCTTGATGACGAAAGAAAAGATATGATTCCATTATTAGATTGTATTATGGAAAACATAGCTGAACCTCCAGGAGACGCAACTAAACCTATGCAATTTAGAGCAACAACTCTTGATTATAACGAATATGTAGGAAGAATTGTAATAGGTCGTGTTGTAAATGGTGTTATAAAATCTCAAGACCAAGTCGCTTGGATTAACGCTGATGGTGTTGTAAATAGAGGAAAGATTACTAAACTTTTTGGATTTAAAGATTTAGGTCGTGTTGAAATTGAATCTGCTGAGGCTGGCGATATTGTAGGTATTGCAGGTTTTTCTGATATTCAAATTGGCGAAACTTTATGCGACCCAAATAATATTGAAGCTTTACCTTTAATTAAAGTCGATGAGCCAACATTACAAATGAATTTTTCAGTTAATGATAGTCCTTTTGCTGGTCAAGAGGGTAAATTTGTTACGTCACGTCAATTAAGAAAAAGATTATATGATGAGCTAGAAAAGAACGTTTCTTTGAGAGTTGAAGATACAGATTCTACCGACTGTTTCAAAGTTAGTGGTCGTGGGGAATTACACTTGGGTATATTAATTGAAACAATGAGACGTGAAGGATATGAATTTCAAGTATCAAAACCAGAAGTAATCTTTAAAGGAGAGGGTGAAGATATCCAAGAACCGTTTGAAAACCTACTTGTTGATGTTCCAGAAGAATATGCTGGTTCTTGTATTGATAGACTTTCTGGCAGAAAAGCTAATATGCAAGAAATGCATAATGCTAACGGTAGAACTAATATGAAATTTTCAATCCCAGCTCGTGGTTTAATTGGCTTCCGCTCGGAATTTATTCGTATGACTCGAGGCGAGGGCATTATGTATCACACTTTTGACGAGTATAAACCTTATGCTGGTGATATTCCAAAACAAAGAAGTGGCTCAATCCTTGCTCATGAACAAGGTGAAGCTATTCCTTATGCTTTAGCTCAGTTTGAAGATAGAGGAGTATTCTTTGTAACGCCTAAAACAAAAGTTTATAGAGGTATGATTATTGGAGAGGGAAATCGCCCTCAAGATATCGTAGTAAACATTTGCAAGACTAAAAAACTTACGAATATGAGAAGTGCAACTGCTGATGTTATGGTAACATTGCAAGCTCATAAAGAATTAACTCTAGAAGATTGTTTGGAATATATTGCAGAGGATGAATTAGTTGAAATAACACCTGAAAACATTAGAATGCGTAAGCAGGATTTGGTTAAATTCAAAAGCATATAAAAAGGTTATTTCCCTATACAAAAATGATCAAATATATTATCTAAAATATCATCAGTAATTAGCTCGCCTGTTAATTCATCAAGAGCAAGTAGAGAAGCTTTTACATCAATAGAAATTAAATCTTGCAATTCTTGTATGTTAGATGCAAGCAGAGCTTGATCTAATGATGCTCTAGCCCTTGATAAACAAGCTTGTTGACGTGAGTTTGTTACAAAATCTAAATTTTCAGGCTCAATATCACAGACTTTTTGAGTTAATGTTTGTTTTAGTTCTTGTACGCCTTCTCCGGTTAGGGCTGATATATAAACAGTGTCGGTATCTCTTTTGGTACAAATATCGCACTTATTTGCTATTACAATATGGTTTTTATCTTTTACTAAATCAAAAATTTCTTTATCTTCTTTTTGAATTCCTTGAGTAGAATCATAGACAAAAAGAACTAAATCAGCTTCGTTGAGGGATTGTTTTGAATATTCAATTCCAATAGCTTCAACTTTATTTTCATTTTCATTAATTCCACGAATACCAGCTGTATCGACTAAAGTAACAGGAATACCTAAATCGAGGGTTTCTTTTAAAACATCACGAGTTGTCCCTGCAATATCTGTGACGATTGCTCTATCAAGACTTAGTAAAGCATTAAAAAGGGAAGATTTACCAACATTTGGTTTTCCAACAATTGCAACAGAAACTCCTTGTCTTAGGATATTAGATGTATTAGCATTTGATAAAACTTTATCAATTTGATTTATTATATATTCGAATTTTTCGATTAAATATGAATATTCTGGTTCTGCAACATCTTCAGGAAAGTCGATGCCGGCTGTGATTCTTGAAAGAACTTCAAAAATTTCATTTCTTATTTCATTAATTTTTTCTTTTAAAACACCAGATAAATTTTTTACTGAAACGGTTGCAAAATTGCTAGTTTTAGAATGAATTATATCTGCAACAGCTTCTGCTTGAGACAAATCTAAACGTTTGTTTAAAAATGCTCGTTTAGTAAATTCTCCTTTTTCTGCCATTCTTGCACCATTTTTTAGCACAAGGTTAAGTATATTTTTTACAACATTAATTCCGCCATGACATTGGATTTCAACTACATTTTCACCAGTATAACTATTCGGAGCAAAGAATGGTAAAACTAAACACTCGTCTATTTTTATCTCATTATCTACTATCCAGCCGTGATTAAATTTTCTTGGCTCAAAGTTTGTGTTTGTAAATATTTTTTCAATAATTTCAAATGCCTTTTCGCCTGAAATTCTAATTACTCCAACTCCACCCATTCCTAGTGGAGTAGCAATTGCAGCTATTGTGTCAAATTCTTGTAAAATATTCATAAGCTAATTATAGCTCAAAAGCTTTAAAACTGTATTTATTTTTCTTTTTATGCTATCTTAGGTACTATAGAATACTTTTAAAGGGTTTGTATGAGAGAAGATTTAATTAAAGTTTCTGTTATTGTTCCTGCATATAATGTTGAAAAATATATACAAAAATGCTTAGATTCTCTTATTAATCAGACATTAAAAGAAATAGAAATAATTGTTGTTGACGATGGTTCAAGCGATAAAACTGCGGAGATTGTTTCTTCTTTTTGTAAAAATGATGATAGAGTAAAATTAATCAAACAAAAGAATAAAAAGCAGGGTGAAGCCAGAAATAACGGTATCAAACACTCTGAAGGTGAATATATTGGATTTATTGACTCTGATGATTGGGTTGATTTAGATTATTTTGAAAAATTATACAACGCAGCAAAAAAATATGATTCAGACATTGCTTTAGCGGATTATGTAAGAATTGGTAACGGAAAAACTAAAAAACGTTTGAATCTAAAAAAAGAAATTCTTGTAACAGATATAGATTCTAAATTTAATTTATGCAAACAGGCAAAACATCCGTGTCCAACTAATAAAATTTATAGAAAAGACTTGTTAATTAAAAATAAATTAACATTTCCTGTAGACATTTTTTGTGAAGATAAAATTTTTACTTGCAAAGCTGTGTATTTTGCAAATTCAGTAGTCAGCGTTCCTAATACTTTCTACTATTATTTTAGAAGACCACATTCTACAGTATTAACGAAAGGTGTTGGGCAAGATAAAAACAATGCACAACAAGAAGTTTTGAAATTTTTAAGAGAAAAAAATGTAGAACTAAAATCTAGTTGTTTTTGGGCTGTAAAAAAGAATTACAAAAAATTTGGTATTTTATGGTATCAAATAAAAGAGGGGATTAAGACAGAGAAACATTTACTTTTTGGGGTTATAAAAGTAAAAGAAAAAAGTTTAGCAAAAGCTTTAGCTAGAGCTGAACGAAAGAGGTTGTTAAAAGAATTCAAAGAAAAAAGCAGTAAAAAACTTACAATTCCAGACTTTTATTCAACAGATTATAATGATTCGTCTAATATTGATTTAATTACAATAGCATTTAATAATCCAAAGATTATAGAATATCAAATTAAACTCTATAGAAAGTTTCTTTTGGGAAATTTCAAACACATTGTTTGCGATAATTCAAATCAAGAAGAATCTGCTTTAAAAATTAGAGAAATTTGTGAAAGTAACAACATTACATATCGCAGAGTTACGATTGATTGTCCGTCTGGTTATTCCGATTCTCATGGCAGAGCTCTTAATTGGACGTATCACAATGTAATAAAGCTAAGAAAAAATGACTTTGGCTTTATCGACCATGATTTTTTCCCAATAAAACAGTTTAATATTGAAGATTATTTAAGAGAAAATAACCTTTATGGATTTATTCGTAAAACAAAGAAAATATGGTTTTTATGGCCAGCTTTTTCATTTTTTAAATACGATTATGTAAAAAAATTGAAACTTAATTTCAGAAAACATAAAGATTTTGGATTTTTTCATCATGCTGGAGCGGATTCTGGAAGTGGAAATTGGGGGCCGTTGTATAGTAAATATGATATTTCAAAAATTCCACATGTGACTTGTGAATTTTTTGATGTTGTTAATAATAGAAAACCTAATGAAGAAGATTATAAAACTGGATATGAGCCTTATATACAAGAAAATTTGTCTCAGTTTATTGATGATTCTAAATGGCTTCATTCTCTCTGTGGTGCAGAATGGCGAAATAATGTAGGAAAGAAAAACGAAATCATTTATAAAATGTTAGAAGATTATTTAAACACTTAAAAGGGATCTAATGAAATTTTCAAAGTATAAAAAATTTTTAGGTATAGAATATGGTGATAATTTCCAAGTAACAATATATTTATTTGGACTTCGTTTAAGAGGAAGATGTTTGTATAATTTGTTTTTTGGAAATCCTTTAAAAACAAATTGTTCTATCTTCAACTTAGATGAGCTGTTAAAAAAGAAAACATTATTCCTTCATCCTGTAGGTGTTTGTATTGCAAAAGATGCTAAAATTGGTGAAAATTGCTCTATAAATCAAAATGTAACAATTGGACGTGGAGCAAGCGGTTTTTCGACAATCGGAAATAACGTACAGATATATTCTGGAGCGGTTATTATTGGTGATATAATCATTGGTGACAATGCGATAATAGGAGCCAATGCTGTTGTAACAAAAGATGTTGCTGCAAAAACGGTTGTTGCTGGTGTTCCTGCAAAGTATATTCGAGAAGTCAAAGATGAAGAAATTGAGAATTATTTAAGCTTTCATCGTTCTAAATTTAAAAACAAGTAGGATAAAATATGGTAAAAAAAATATCTGTAGTAATTCCGACATTACAAAAAAATACAACTCTTTTGTTCAAACTTTTGGACAATTTATCTAAGGATGATGGAGTTGGAGAAATTATTGTTATAGACAATTCTACTAAAGGATTGGACTATAATTGCGAAAAATTGAAACTAATATCTCCAAAAGAAAATATGTTTGTTAATCCGAGTTGGAATTTGGGTGTTAAAGAAGCAAAATATAAAATAGTGGCATTATTGAATGATGATATTATTGTTCCGGAAAGATTTTGCTCTAGTGTTGCCAAGAAAATGAACTCCAATATGGGGTGTATTGGATGTAGTAGAAGATTTATTAGAGAAATTAACGATTACGATGTGGTTCCAGAAAAAAAAGAAATAGAACTTACAGAAATAAGTTTTAGAAATCTTCATTGGGGAATTGCAATATTCTTTTATAAAACATCTTATTATGATATTCCTGAAAATTTAAAAATATATTGCGGGGATGATTGGTTAATTTATAAGAATAATAAGGCTAAAAGAAAAAATTATTGTATTCAAAACCAAATAATTCATCATTATGGCAGTTTATCTAGTGGTAGTGTTGAATTCAACAGAGTTTTGCATGATGAAGAGAAAATATACAGAAAATTAACATTTAGTTTTATAGAGAATATTTTTAGCTATAAAAGAGATTTCAGTGGTTTTAGATTAAACTTGCTAGGGTTAAAATTTTCTAAAAAATTTTCGGAGTAATAAAAAATATGAAGCTAGAAGATATAGTAAAAATAACCAATGCAAAGGTTATAGGAAATCTTGAAAAAAATATTGATGTACAGATTTCAACAGATACTCGCACAATTAAAAAAGGAGATTTTTACTTACCTCTAAAAGGCGCATCTTTTGATGGTGAAAAGTTTATTGAGCAAGCAATAGAAAAAGGTGCGATAGGTTCTTTTTGTACGGAGGGCTCTATCTCTATTAATAAGTCTGTAGATGGTGAACCAATTCCTCTTTTGCTTCAAGTCCCAGATACATTAGTTGCTTATCTTCAACTCGCAAATTATCGGAGAAGACAACTCGATTTTACTGTTGTTGCAATTACTGGAAGCTCTGGCAAAACAACAACAAAAGAAATAGTTGCCTCAACTTTAGGGGCAAAATTTAAGGTTTTTAAAACGCCATTGAACCATAATAATGAAGTTGGTTTTTGTCAAACAATTTTTGCAACTCCTGAGGACACAGAAGTTTTGGTTCTTGAAATGGGTATGCGAGGTCTTGGCGAAATAGAACTTCTTTCAAAATATGCAGAACCTGATATTTCAATTGTTTCAAATGTCGGTACAGCTCATATAGGTCGACTAGGTTCAAGAGAAAACATTGCAAAAGCAAAATGTGAGATTGTTAAATACCAACGTGGAAAAACTTTTATAGCACATGATGACGAAATTATTAAAAAAACAATTGATTTTAATGGAGAAAAAGTTTTTTACTCAATTAATGATGTAAAAGTTTTAGAAAAAAGAGCTAATTATTCTAAGTTTGAATATTTAGGAAATATTTATGAACTAAATGTTGGCGGTAACTATAATATAGAAAATGCATTATCTGCAGTTAATGTAGGTATAAAATTAGGACTAAGTATTAGTGAAATACAACAAGGCTTAAAAAATTACAGACCGATAGAAAAACGTTGGGAAGCAGTAAATGCAGGTGGTTTTGAAATAATTAACGACAGTTATAATGCAAATCCTGAATCAATGAGAGCTTTTGTTGATACAATTTTTGAACTGTATGAAGATTATCTTCTTGTGCTCGGTGATATGGGTGAGCTAGGTGAAAAAGAAGAGAGCTATCATAAAGAACTTGGAGAATATATTTTCAAAAAAAATTCTAAGGCAAGAGTTTTAACAGTGGGGAATCTCTCTGAAAATATTTCTAGAGAATGTGACGGGAAACATTTTAGTGATATTAGCCAAGTTGTTGAATATATAAAAAATAATATTTCAAAATCAACAAGAATTTTCCTCAAAGCTTCTCGTAGCATGAAGTTTGAAAATATAATTTCTTTATTGAGTTAAACACTAAAAACCTAACAGATTTGGTATGGTAAGGGACATGGAAAAAGAGGTAAAAAAAATTATAGCATTAATGTCTGGAACATCCTGCGATTCAATAGACGCAGGTCTTTGTGAGGTTTATCCAGACTTGTCGGTAAAATTGATTCATGGGATTAATCATGTTTATCCTGAGCATATTAGAGCAAAAATTTTTTCAGCTTTTCGTGGCGATATTTCTATAAAAGAATTGTGTCAGCTAAACTTTGCAGTAGGAAAATGTTTTGCTGATGCTGCAAATGTTTTAATTAGTGAGTTTGGGAAACCTGATTTTATTGCTTCACACGGGCAAACCGTATATCATTACCCGTTCGACGAAAAACTTGATAATATAAATTTAAAAAGCACGCTTCAAATTGGTGAGAGTGCAGTAATTGCCCGAGAAACTGGTTGTCAGGTGATTTCTAATTTTCGTGAAGCTGATATCGCTTATGGTGGTCAAGGTGCACCATTAGTTTGCTTCGCTGATGAAAAATGGTTTAGGGGTAAATATAGAAACATTAATGGCGAGTCTCTAAATTTTGCGATTCAAAACATTGGCGGAATTTCAAATGTAACAGTAGTATCAAATGATTGTGATACTTTTGGGTTTGATACTGGTTGTGGAAATATAATGATTGATTATTGTACACAAAAATTCTTTGGTAAAAAGTATGATAAAGATGGTGAAATAGCTTCTCAGGGTAATATTTGTGAAAGTTGGTTAGATTGTCTTTTGCAGGACGAATATTATTTTTTAGAACCGCCAAAAACTACGGGTAGAGAATATTTTTCTACAAAATATATTGAAAATATTTTAAAAATTGCACCGTCTGAGCCAAAAGATATTATTGCGACTTTAACAGCACTTACAGCAAAAACTATTGCACAATCTTATGAACGCTTTATTTACCCTCAAGTAAGTATTGATACTGCTGTTATTGGTGGAGGAGGAGCTTATAACAAGACCATGATGAAGTTTTTACGTCAATATTTACCTAAACATATTGAGTTAAAAACTCATGAAGACTATGGAATTTCTAATAACTATAAAGAGGTTATGGCTTTTGCACTTCTTGGATATTGTAATTATTATGGCATTCCAAACAACTTACCATGTTGTACTGGCGCAGAAAAAAGAGTTGTGTTAGGTAAAATTACATATTAGTATTTTCCTCAAAGCGACTATAATCTGCAAAGAAGCGATAGTCTTCTATATCTTTCATTGTTGTCATATCAGAAATTCTTGCTGCCATTTTTTTCGCTTTGGCAGAATAAGAATTTATAAACAATGTAGGTATGGTAAATAAAGAGATTATTCCAATATATTTACAAGTTGATTTAAAAACTTCGGAAGGCTTAGCGGTATTCCTTAGTGTTGAAAGATGTTTCATCCCCCAAACAGAACCAATAGTACCTAAAACAAGATTCATTGGATATTTGATAGATTCACTTGCAATAGTTACGTTATTGGAATAGTTTTGAGTATTTTTATCTATTTTGTAAAATGTTTTGAAAAGATTTTTTTGCAACCTTTTACCGTCTTTCATTTGTTCAGGTGATATTTCGATATTTTCCATAGCATTTATAATATCGTTTCCAGTCAAGCTTTCTGTTTTTTTCCAAGAAATATATTCCTTATTGTTTTTGAAGAATTCTTTTAAAAATTTAAAAGTATTTGTTTTTTGTTTTGGTTGAATGTCAATTTCTGAATCTTCAATAGAATCTGTTTTACGCCCGCTTATATAAATTAATTGTTCAGGGTTTTTAATTAATTCTTGCTTCGCTTTGTACCTACCAACAAGTGAAGCTCTTTTTTGTGCCCAAGTTGCAAAAAATGTTGATGTTGCCAAAAGTAAAATACCCAAGCCAGCGGGAAGAGAAGACGTTTTAAAATTTAATTTTTTTGCGATTCTTTCATAGCAAAGTGTGAATAAAGAACCTAAAGCAAAAGATCCCGTTATTAAATTATCTGTTATTTTTTGCATCTTTTCTTCATAACTTTGAGCGTTAGTATTTATTTCTTTTATAAGAATATTTAATAAAACCATATCTTTTTTTGCATTTTTGATTTCTTTTTCTGTTAATGGTTTTTCATAAAGAGATTTGTTTTCAGTATATTTGTTTTTAAATTGAGCTTGTTTTTTATCAAAATTTATTGTTTCTGCAACAATTTCTTTAAGATTTTTAATTTCTTTTTTTGTTATACTTTTATATTTTTGTTTTGTTTTATTCTTTTGAATCTCTTCAATATTTTCATTAAAAACCTTTTTTTGTTCATCTTCTAAAACAACGAAAATCTTTGGATTTTCAAGCTCTTTTTCCATTGTTTCAAAACGTCTTTTTCTGTATATTTTTGATTGAAAACCAGAAAGAATGTTATAAATAGGATAAGATGCTATTACTCCTAAAATTCCGCAGATTGCTGTAATTCCAACAGATACAAAGTTTTTTGATTTTGGGATTTTTTGAGTAAATTTGTCTATATTTTTTTTGACAAAACCTATTTTGCTAAAAAGATAGCCTAAAGAAGCACCTCCTAAAGCTGCATATCCAAGTCCTAAACTGGTTGCAGTTTCAAAGGCAACGCTAATGCTGTCTGACTTTTGTGTTATGGATTTATCCATCATATCTACAGCACTTAGAAGTATCTTTGTTCTTTGTAGATCATAATCTTTAATTGCGTCAGGATTTCTACGCAAATATTCTTGGCGTTTTGCGGCTCGCAAATCTTTGTAGTCTCGCCAAGTTAAATATTCGTTTTTATATGTTTGCGATATGTTATAAGGATTTACTTTTGTCATTATAGAATATTAAACCGTATAAAAGAAAAAATTGATATATTAAAATATTAATTTTTTGTTTATTTTTTAATGTTTTTTTGAAAAGAATGATTTAATGATATTAAGGTAATTAGGTAATAAATAAAGAAAGGATGTTATAAAAAATGGCAAAGACAATTGGTATTGACTTAGGTACAACAAACTCAGTAGTTGCAGTTATGGAAGGTGGTAAACCTACAGTTATTGCAAATGCAGAAGGTATGAGAACAACTCCATCTATCGTTGGTTTTTCTAAAACAGGCGAAAGATTAGTTGGTCAACTTGCAAAAAGACAAGCAATTTTAAACCCTGACAAGACTATCGCTTCTATTAAAAGATATATGGGCGAAGATTATAAAAAGAATATTGATGGAAAAGATTATACTCCACAAGAAATCTCTGCGATGATTTTAAGAAAACTAGCTGATGATGCGTCAAATTATTTGGGTGAAAAAGTAACAAGTGCAGTAATTACAGTTCCTGCTTACTTTAACGACGCTCAAAGACAAGCTACAAAAGATGCTGGTAAAATCGCAGGTTTAGACGTTCTTCGTATCGTTAACGAACCTACAGCAGCAGCTTTAGCTTATGGTTTAGAAAAAGAAAAACCTGAAAAAGTTTTAGTATTCGACTTAGGTGGTGGTACATTCGACGTTTCTATCCTTGAAATTGGTGATGGTGTTCACGAAGTATTATCAACATCTGGTGATACAAAACTTGGTGGTGACGACTTTGATAAAAAGATTATCGATTGGATTTGCGAAGAATTCAAAAAACAAGAAGGCATGGACTTAACTAATGATAAACAAGCTATGCAACGTATTAAAGAAGCAGCTGAAAAAGCTAAATGTGAACTTTCAAGCGTTGTAGAAACTTCAATCAGCTTGCCATACATTACAGCAGATGCTAACGGTCCAAAACACTTAGAATTATCTTTATCAAGAGCTAAGTTTGAAGAATTATCTTACGATTTATTAGAAAGATGTAAAAAACCAGTAGAACAAGCTCTTTCTGATGCAGGTTTGTCTAAATCAGAAATTAATGAAGTTGTATTAGTTGGTGGTTCAACTCGTATCCCAGCTGTTCAACAACTTGTTAAAGAATATACAGGCAAAGAACCAAACCAATCTGTTAACCCTGACGAAGTTGTAGCAGTTGGTGCTGCAGTTCAAGCTGGTGTTCTTGCTGGTGAAGTTAAAGATATCGTTCTTTTAGACGTAACTCCTTTAACATTAGGTATTGAAACACTTGGTGGTGTTATGACTCCGCTTGTTCCAAGAAACACAACAATTCCTGTTTCTAAATCACAAGTTTTCTCAACAGCAGAAAACAATCAAACAGCTGTAGATATTAACATTCTTCAAGGTGAAAGACCAATGTCTAGTGACAACAAATCTTTAGGTATGTTTAGACTTGAGGGTATTGCTCCAGCGATGCGTGGTATTCCTCAAATCGAAGTTACATTCGATATCGACGCTAACGGTATTGTAAACGTTTCTGCTAAAGATAAAGCTACAGGTAAAGAACAAAAAATCACAATTACAAACTCATCTAACCTATCTGAACAAGATATCGACAAGATGGTTAAAGAAGCTGAAGCAAACGCAGCAGAGGATAAAAAGAAAAAAGAAGAAGCTGAAATCAAAAACAACGCTAATTCTTTAATCGCTTCTTCTGAAAGAATCGTTAAAGATTTTGAAGGTAAAATTTCTGAAGAAGACGTTAAAAAATTAAATGAACAAAAAGAAACACTTCAAAAAGCTTTAGACGAAAATAAATCTGCTGATGAATTGAAAAAATTATCAGAAGAATTACAACAAACTATGTTTGCAATTTCTCAAAAAGCTTACGAAGCAGCATCAAAAGAAGGCGAAGCAGTAAATTCTGACGGAGCACAGCAATCTGAATCTGCTGAATCAAAAGATGATGATGTGATTGATGCTGAATATACAAAAGAATAATTAAACATTCTAGATATAAAAGAGAGCCTTGTATTACAAGGCTCTCTTTTGTCTAGAAATTATCCTGTAATATTACCCAATTAGTTATTGCTAGTCCTATTCAAATAAAGTTTAATATTTGAAGAAAAGAAAGGAGATTTCTATGATAGAAGAGAGTACAAAACATCACTGGCTTAAAGTTGCAGCAATAGCTTTAATTGTGTTTATTGCAACATTTTTAGCTTTTTACATTGTTATGGAAATTATGTACAACAGAATTACTGATCCAAATATTGAAATTAAAAGATTTGAAAAAATGGTAAAACAAGAGCAAAAATTTTTGCGTAAAATAGATGATAAATTTTTAGATAGTCCTTTTGAGCCCAAAATGCGTCCAATGATAGTAAACTTAGTGAGAGAAAATGAAGAATATAAAATTATTGTAGATCTTACTACGCTTGATGGTGATGAAAATGCTGTAAATGTTAGTGTAAATGATAAAATACTAACAGTTACCGGTGAATTAGATAAAAAATTTCATGGAAACGAACGGATTATTAACTTTACTCAATCATACTACCTAGATGAACAACTTGATTTTGAAGAGATGACTAAAGAGAAAAAGGGTAACAAATACATAATAACAATCCCATTTGAAGATTAATGTTCTGTGTGATTAATTAAAGGCGAAGCTTTTAAAGCTTCGCCTTTTTAATATATTTCTTAACCGCTAATAAGTAAATCTGCAAATTTCAAAGAATCTTCTGATACTATACCAGAGGCCAATTCTGCTATGGCTTGTTTTCTTGAATCTTCATTAAGAATATTGATGCTAACCATTGTTTTCTCGTCTTGTGTTTTCTTGACGTAAAAATGTCTATCTGCCTTAGATGCAATAATAGCTTGGTGAGTTATCATTATTATTTGCATAAAATTAGATAGAAGTTTAACTTCTTCTGCAACGGATTGAGAAGTTTTTCCGGAGATACCCGTGTCAATTTCGTCAAAAATTATCGTATCAATGTTATCAGCTTGTGCAAAAATGGTTTTAATTGCGAGCATGACTCTTGAAATTTCGCCACCTGAAGCTACTTTTGCAAGAGGTTTTAATCCCTCTGAAATGTTTGTTGATATAAGAAACTCAACTTTATCAATACCATTCTGGCATAAATCACACTGTTCGAAGCTAATTTCAAATTTAACTTTTGGAAGTTCTAATTTCTCAAGTTTTTCAATGATTTTTTGGGAGAGTTCTTTTGCGGAATCTTTTCTCTTATTAGAAATTTGTTCGGCCTGAGATAAAAGTTTGATACGAGTATTTTCAATTTCTGTAGAAAGATTTTCAATTTTTTGTGTAGAAAATTCAATATTATCTAGCTCTTTTCTTAGTTTTTCTCCTGTTTCGAGAATCTTTTCGATGCTACCTCCGTATTTGCGTTTAAGCTTTTCTATTACAAAAAGTCTTTCTTGAATTGCGTTTATGCGTTCAGTGTCATTTTCTAAAGATGAGGAATAATTTCTTAAGCTAGCAGAAACTTCTTTTAATATTTCAATAGCATTTAGCATCTCTGACTCAGTGTCGCTAAGATTATTATCCATTCCAGAAGCTTTTGCTAAGTTGTTTTTTATTTGCATTAAAGCATCTAAAACGCAACCATCATCTCCAGAAAGAGACCAATATGAACTTCCGGTAAGTTCTTTTAATTTTTCTACATTTTCTAGGATGGAGAGTTCATTATTTAATTCTTCATCTTCTGTTGTAGATGTGAGCTCGGCAGTTTCTATTTCATTTACTTGGAATTTGAGAAAGTCTATTTGTTCTTCTGTTTTTTGAGAAGCATTTTTTAATTGTTCTAACTCTGCCAGCATATTTTTATATTTTTCAAAACCTTGATAAAAAAGTTCTAAATCTTGGTTTTTGATATAAGCATCTAAAAGGGCTATATGATATTTAGGTTGTAAAAAAGAATATGTTTGATGTTGTGAATGTATGTCTAAAAAAAGCTCTCTAAAGATTTTTATAAATTCTTGATTAACTAGACAACCATTGATTCTTGATCTAGAACCACTTTGGGTTATTTCTCTTGATAAAATTATTTCATTGCCATAATTGTCTATTGCGTACTCGTCAAAAAGTTTTGTTATATCTTGTTTTTTATTAGAAAGCGTGATTTCAATTATAGCTTTCTCGGCATCACTTTTTATGACCTCTTTGCCTACTTTTGCCCCAAAAGCAATATCAATTGCATTAATTAAAATAGATTTTCCAGCACCTGTTTCGCCTGTAATTATATTAAGGCCGCTTGTAAAATCAAGTTCAAGTTCGTCAATTAATATGTAATTTTTAATAAGGATTTTATTTAACATTATAAATCTTCTTCAAAGTCTTCGTCTTCTTCGTTTTCAACATCTTCTTCAATGTCTTCATTTTCAAATTCATCATTATTCAATTTAGCACTAATTCTTGCAAACTCTTTTTTTACTAAATCTTTTGGAAAAGTTAAGGTTAAAAGGTTGTCCATTGCGCCCTCAAGAGCATCTAAATAGTCCTCTTCTTTATTTACATATTTATACACTTGGGCCAAGATATAGAACAGATCCCCGTTTTCTTCTTTATCCAATCTGCTTTCAAGGATTGTTATGATTTCTTCTATTTCATTTTCTTTAATAAGGATTTTAGTAAGAAGTTTATAGGCTTCAATATCTTGATCATTGTATTGAATAGTTTTTAAAAGATAGTCTTTGGCTTCTTCTAAGTTTTCGTTTTTATATGCAATAGCCGCTAGATTAAAATATGCCCAACTGTAATCTGGAGATATTGCAAGAACTTTTTGATAATTTTCGATTGCAAAATTTGTTAAACCATTACTTTGGTAAATATTCCCCAAATAAAAATATGCAAAGAGATCTTGAGGATTTAGTTCTACAGCCTTTTGAAAAGCGTCTGTTGCGAGGTTGTATTCGTCTTTTTTGTAGTAACATAATCCTAAATTGAAATAACAATTTCCGTCATTAAGATCATTTTTTAGTACTTGTTTAAATGCAGCAATAGCATCATCCCATTCTTCAAGTGTTACTAAAACCTCCCCAAGATTGTAATAAAAATCATCCTGAGGTGAAATTTCTATAGCTTTTTCATAGACACCTTTTGCTTTTTTAAAATCTTTTGTTTTTTCGTAAAGTATTCCAAGATTATACAAAAGTTCTTCATCTTCTGGAAAATATTTAATCAAATATTCTAAATTTGACAAAGCTTCTTCGTTAAATCCGTTATTGGCAAGCAAAATTGATAACTCTCTTCTTGCTTGAAAGTTTGACGGATCTTCTTGTAATAAAGCTTGAAGTATTTCTATATCTGTCCCCATAAGAAGATTATATCATACAATTGTATTTTTAGTTTGTGTAAAGTTTTAAAGAAAAATGTTATCAAATGTAAATTTTTTTGCTTCAACTAGCAAAAAAATTTTATTATAGGTTTTAGAACAAATGGATGGTTGATTAAACACGAAGTATGGTATAATTGAATAAAACAAACGAGGTAAAAAATGAGTGAAGTAAATGGTCCAAAAATTAGTGTAAATCAGGTAAATTATAGTGGCATTCAAAAACAATTTTCTGAGCAACCGATAACGCCGGAAGAAACGACTCCACAAATTACGGATTTTTCTGATTCAAAAGCAGAGGCTCTTGGCCGTTCAATGTTACTTAAAGGTACAGATGGGGTTAATAATGATTTAAAAGCATTGCTTGCTAATCCAGAAATCGCAGAAAATTCAGATAAGATTTTTGAAAGTGCTTATAACGCAGCAATAGCTGCTGGTGTAGAAAATGCTTATGAAGAGGCAGCATCTGCATCGACAGTATCTATGTAATAAACAATAAAAGGGAAAAGGGAGATAGAAGAGAGTATGGAAAACAATAATAAGCCGGTTGTGCATTTAATTTCTAAGCCGGAGAATATGCTAAAAACAATTTATACTGCATGTAGAACTTGTTATAGTGCAGATACGCCTTATGAAATTTATAATAGTACAGATGATGAAGAAAAAATGCTTAAGCTTATTGAGCGTGTTGTGTCTTCTGGGCATTATTCTACGATTGAACATATACAAGTAACTTTTGCGATATCAAATGTTTCTCGTGCTTGTACTCATCAACTTGTAAGGCATAGACATATGTCTTTTTCTCAAAAATCTCAAAGATATGTTAAAGAAAAAGGTCAATTTGATTATTTAATTCCACCTACAATTGCTAGAAATGAAGATTTAAAAGCAAAATTTGAAAACTTTATGGGTGAAATTTCAAAGCTATATTGTGAGTTTACAGAAGCAGGTATCCCTGCAGAAGATGCTCGTGCAGTGCTTCCAAATGCAGCTTCGACTTCAATTGTAGCAAGTTTGAACCTTAGAGAGCTTATTCATATAGCAAATTTAAGACTTTGTACAAGAGCGCAGTACGAAATTAGATGTATGGTAAAAGCTATGTGCGATGAATTAATAGCTCAAGAGCCTTGGTTAAAAGCTTATTTAGTTCCGAAATGTGAGCGTTTAGGCTACTGTGATGAAGACAAATCTTGTGGCAGAATGCCTGTAAGAACTAAGTAATAGGTTTTTAGGATATGAAAAAGCTTGGCATTATTTTAACGCTTATTTTTATGGCTTTGGTTGGTGTTTATTTTTTATTATTACCTCCTAAAGACGAATTTGCATATACAGATTTGTATGATGATATTTTGAGTAGAGGTAAAATAAGAGTTGGTGTAAACACTGATTCAAAACCCTTTGGTTTTATAAACAAAAAAGGCGAAATAGTTGGATATGACGTGGACTTGGCTAAATATATTGCTCAATACATTGTAAAAAGTCCAGATAGACTCGAAATTATACCTGTTACCCATTCAAACAGATTAATAAAAGCTTCAACAGGAGAGGTTGATATTGTTATTGCAACTTTAACAATAACTCCTCAACGACAAGAGGTTGTCAGTTTTTCTATTCCTTATGATGCAGCAGGACAAGCTGTTCTAGTGCTTTCTAATAGTTCTATATCTTCAATGAGTGATTTAGCGGGGCAAACAGTTGGTGTTATTTTTGGAACAACCGCTGAAAAAAACATGAAGAACCTTGTTCCAACGGCAAATTTAAGAGGTTTCAGGAGCTATCAAAATGCGTATAAAGCATTGAAAACAGGAAAAATCAATGCAATAACTTCTGACGATACTATCCTTAGTAGGTTTGCGATTGATGATTCTTCCGTCAAACTTTTACCAAAACGTTATTCGCATGAGCCTTATGGAATTGCTTTTAGAAAAGGAGATTCTACTCTTAAACTTAAAGAAAACTTAGATTTTGCAATAAAGGATATGCAACAAAAGAATGTTATCCCACGCTTGAGAAAATATTGGGGAGTAGGCATTTAAAAGGAAAAATTATGAAAAATTATTTTGAATTGAAAATTTCTATTAACCCAGAAATAGAAGAAATTGTATCAGATATTTGTTTTTCAAACTTTGCTTGTGAGGGCGTAGTGTTAGCTGAAGAAGATTGGAAAGATTTGGAAATGACAGCGACAACTCGAGGCACACTAAAAGTCTTTTTAACAGAACTGGACTCTAACCCTATTGAGGTGCTTAAAACAGAAAGAGAAATTTTAAAATCTCGTGGCTTTACAGAAGAAGAACTTGGTAGCTGGGAAATTCAGTTAGATGAAAAAGAAAATCAGGACTGGTCAAAAAAATGGAAAGAAAAATGGACAGTAACACATGTTACAGATCGTATTGCAGTTGTTCCAAGCTGGCTAAATTATGAACCTAAAGAAAACGAAATAACAATTACTTTAGATCCTGGTTGTGCGTTTGGTACTGGAACGCATCAGACAACTCAATTATGTATGAAAGCAATTGAAAAATACCTTAAAAAAGGGGACTCAATAGCAGATATTGGAACTGGTTCAGGTATTTTAGCAATTTGTGCTAAAAAATTTGGTGCAAGCACTGCTTATGGTTGTGATAATGACGAAACAGTTATTGATGTTTGTATTGAAAATGCTGAAATAAATAAAGTTGAAGATATTGTTTTTGAGCTTAATACGGCTGATAAATTAACAGAAAAATATGATTTTGTGTGTGCAAATATTTTACATAATGTTTTGGCTGAAATCATGGGTGATTTAAAAAATATAATGAAACCTCAAGCAAAAATGGTTCTCAGTGGTATTTTAGATGAAAAAAAGCCGGTTGTACTTGATGCAATACATAAACACGGCTTAAAAATTATTGAAACAATCCATCAAGACCAATGGGTTGCCTTTGTTGTGGAAAATTAGAAACCAAATTTATATCTTCGTAATTTCATTTTTTTCCCAATAATACGATCAAATTTGTTTCTGAAATTTATTTCACATTCTTTTAGAAGTTCTATTACGCCTGCTTCTCTACAGTTAACGCCTTTGCATAATGTATTTATCTCAGCTTTATATTGCTTTGAGATTTTTGCTTCTTTGTTGTTTGGAAGCCTAAAAAGTTTATTACTTCCACATCCTATATCTTTGTTTACTTTATTTTTTTTACCAAAATACACATTGCTAATTGAATTTACTTGCATATTTTCCTTTTCTATTTTAATTTAAAGAGTCGTTTCCAAAATGATTTTTTAACAGGTAGTTCTTCTACTTTTTTCTCAAAAAGATGATTTATAGACATTTCACGGTATTTAGCCATTATTGCTTCTTTTTCTCTTTCAAGCCATTCGTTTAATTTTTTTTCTTTAATTTGATATCTACTCCAAGAAATTAAACCTTTGTTAAATTCTTCCCTTAATTTATTATATTCTTGGCTCCATTGTCTACGGGCTTCATCTATCTCATACACCCAAGGGTCAAAGCTCTTGTCTCCACCCCATTCATCAGCATCACCAAAAGATATTTGTTTCTGAGCTAGATTTTTTTGAAAATAAATATTAACTGCTTGGATTTTCATATTTTTTCCTTTCTGTTTTTTATTTCAAAACTAATAAAAATATATTTTGCTATAGCCTTTTTGTTGAATGGTTTATTTTTTACAAATTGTAATAATATAATTATGTTTGATTTTTCTTGGTATCAAAGTTTAATACAACCACCTTTAGCTCCGCCGGCATGGTTATTTGCGCCTGTTTGGACAATATTGTATATTTCAATGGCTGTAGCACTTTTTTTATATGCAAGAAAAACAAGTTATAAAAGTAAGGCTTGGGGCTATGTTTTGTTCTTTACCCAATTATTAGTTAATTTTGCTTGGACGCCGGCATTTTTTGGAGTAAAAAATATTACGCTGGCTTTAGCAATAGTAATATTATTAGATATTTTGGTATTATTTAATATTATAGAGTTTTTTAAAGTTTCAAAAACTTCAGCGAGAATACTTATACCTTATTTTATATGGATAGTATTTGCTACATATTTGAATTTCGGAATATTATTTCTTAACTAATCCCTATTTTAAAAATATAGAAGTCTCTCTTTTAGCTAATTCAGAAAAATATTTTTGAAGCTCAGTTTCGTTAAATTCCATTTTTTGTGCCGTAGAATAATATTGATAATCTACTACATGTGGAACATTTTTTAACCACAAATTGCTGTTGTCGTTTACAGGTTTATAAGTGGCGTTTCCGTGTTCAATTCTTCTAACATTTTTAGGCGAACGAGTAAAAGCATAAGTCATTCTCTCTGGCATAGAATAGTATATTCCATTTATCATCTGACCAGCCTTATTTATTGTCATTTCTAAAGCTAAAAATGGTTCTTGTGGACAATCCCAGTTAGTTAGAGCTTTTAAATTATCGGCTATTTTTATATTAACAAAAGTTCCATTATTTCTAGTTTTATCTACAAGAAAACCTGCAACGCCATCTTTAAAATCAATTATTATAGGTTTAGAAAGCTTAGCTAAATCTGGCAATTTCTGAATATATGATACAATTTTGTCGTTCAATTTTTGAATGTTTGGGTTTTGGATATTTGCTTTTTTAAGCACAAGCGAAGCTTTAAAGCTCACATTTTGATTGGAAATTTGCGTGCTTCTAGCATGCTCGTTATGATTTTGCGAGCTTTTTTGAAGAGAGTTATAGTTAAATGTCGGATATATCTTTATATTCATAGACCTATATATTGTTAAAACTACTAAAAAAACTTTTTGCTAGAGAACAAAAAAAGCCGAGACAATCGGCTTTTTTTGTTTTAGTTATTATCTTTAAGTTACTTTCTTAAGAAATCAGGAATTTGAATTTCAGAGAAAGAAGACATTGTAGGAGCCTTTGGAGCAGAAGTGCTATTGAAAGCTCCGCTGAAGAATTCAGCAGCACTGATTGAGCGACTTTCTACTTTTTCTTCAATAGGCATTTGTGAACGAAGCTCAAATCCTGTTGCAATAACAGTAATTTGGATTTCGCCTTGAATATTGTCATCAACAACAGCACCGATAATAACTCTTGCATCATCAAGAACTGCATCATTAATGATGTTAGTTGCATCAGTTACTTCGTGTAATGTCATATCAGGTCCACCAGTAATGTTAACGATAACACCAGATGCACCGTTGATTGAAGTTTCAAGAAGTTGAGAATTGATAGCAATTTTAGCTGCTTCAATAGCTCTGCCTTCGCCTGTACCACGACCAATACCCATTAATGCTGAGCCTGAAGCTTGCATTACTGATTTAACGTCAGCAAAGTCAACGTTGATTAAACCAGGGATAGTGATAATATCAGAGATACCTTGAACACCTCTTAGAAGAACTTCATCAACAACGATGAATGATTCTTGAAGAGATACTCTTCTATCTACAACGTCTAATAATTTATCGTTAGGAATAACAATTAAAGCATCAACAGCTTCTCTAAGTTTTTCTAAACCTTGTTGAGCTTGATTTTGTCTTCTCTTTCCTTCAAAAGAGAAAGGTTTTGTAACAACACCAATTGTTAGAATTCCTAAATCTTTAGCAATTTTAGCTACTATAGGAGCTGCACCAGTACCGGTTCCGCCACCCATACCAGCAGTAACGAAAACCATATCAGCGCCTTCAATTGCTTGTGTAATTTCTTGTTGCGCTTCTTCAGCAGCCTTTTCACCAACTTGAGGTTCACCACCAGCACCAAGACCGTTAGTTAATTTTGCACCAAGTTGAATTTTATTCTTACAAAGTGAAGTGTTTAAAATCTGTAAATCAGTGTTCATTAACCAGAATTCAACACCTGTTAAACCTGATTTAATCATTCTATTAACAGCGTTTCCGCCGCCGCCACCAACACCAATAACCTTTATTTTTGCAGGGCTAACACCAGGTGCAGGTTGAGTAACATTATCAGATGAAAGCATGCTGTACACCATATCTTGTGTGCTTGGAGTTTCATCTTTTCTTCCAAAAATATCTGGTCCTAAATTGTCCACGACTTTTCCTCTTTTTTCATAACTATACTAGTAACAACATATTAACATACTATTTTAAATAGAAAAAATTGTAAAGTTTTTTCGGGTAAAATTTCATACAAAGTTAATATAAGTTTACATGATGAAACCATGTAACCATGAGCTTTTTGGGAGAATGAAGCATTGACTTATTCTTTGTGGTCTTTAATAAAAGTAAGTAGTGCATCCATTTTTTGTTTAAGGATTTCATTTTCTTCTTTTAGTTTTGTATTTTCGACCCTAATATCATAATTTTCTTTTTCAAGAGTTATTGAAGGTACTTCTTCTGGGTTTAAAGAAAATCTTTTTCCAGCTTCTTCTTTCATAAAAATTATACTTTTTACGTCTAATTCTCTAACAAAACCCATTTGTACCATTAATTCAGCGATAAAAACGTGCTTTCCTGCATTATTCATTTCTTGTTGTTTGTTTAAAACTTCATCGAGCTGTTCAATAGTCATTTTACCTGCTCGAATAAAATATTCACCAGTTCTATATTTCCCAGCTATAAAACCTGCTATTGCAGCAACAAGTTTTGGAACATCTTTTGAGAAGAATCCTGATGTTTTGCAAAAAGTAAAGGCTTTTGAAACTTCTTCCATTGTGAAATTATTTTCAATAGCTATTTCAATTAAAGACATTTTTTTTGAACAGCAATTTAAAAAAGAGTATATACTTTCGTCAAATTTTGATTCTTTTGTAAGTAATTCATTTTGTCCTAGTTCTGACAGTTCAGGATCGTATACATGAAAAAGCTCGCCCTCTTCTACGTCTAAAAATTCGTTACTTAAATATGTATTTAAATCTTTTGACAAGTTCAGAAAAATGGTTTGTTTAATCCATAAAGGAAAACCAAGCATTTTTTCCATAAAATCAACAAATAAGCTCTTACTCACTCTATATTCCTCGCTATTTACCCTTTTTATATGATGTCTATATGGACATTATAGCATAATATATAATAAGGAAACATTTGTAAAGGAAGCTTCATATATGGGCATGGATGGGTTATCAATGTCAAATACAGGGGCTCTAAAAGAGCCAACGTCAGCTGATCATGCGAGTCGTACTGAGCAGGTTATTCATTCTGATGCAACAAATGATCCTAAAATGGTACAAACTTTAAGCACAAATCGCCGAGTAAAAGAAAAAGAAGATGATGAAGAATCTTCTAAACAGAAACAACAGGAAAAACAAGAAGAAGACATTGAAGACAGCTATATTGAATCAGAACCAGAGTTTCAAGAAGAAGAGTTTCATATCGAGGATTTAGAAAATCCTAATAAAGATTTTTATGTAAAATTAAATGCAAAAGATGATATAATAGAATTATATGATAGTGCAACAGATCGTTTGATTGAAACAATATCTGGCGGTGAGTTGCGAGAGCTTGTTAAAAAATTAAACATGGCTTCTGGTATTTTTGTTAATAAGAAGGTGTAAAAAGTGGTTAATCCTTATAATAAATACATAAAACAGTATCAAACAAATAATATCACGACTGCGACTCCAGAAAAGTTGATGATTATGTTGTTTGACGGAGCTATTCAATTCTTACAAAAAGCTAAAACTGCAATTGAAGAAAAAAATTTGCAAGAGCGAGCTCAAAATATTGACGGTGCAAGAAAAATTATTAGAGAATTGATGCGTACTATTGATTTGGAAAATGGCAATGACGTATCTAAGCAATTATTTATGTTATATAACCGAATGGCAATGAAGCTTATAAAAGCAAATGTTTCCAAAAATGTTAATTTAATTGATGAAGTTATTCAAGACATGACCAATATAAGGTGGGGCTTTCAAAAAGCTATAGAAATACAAAGTGGGGTAACATCTGTTGATGAAGTCATGAAAGAATATAATCAAAACCAACAAAACAATATAGGTGAGGAAAATGCAGGACCAACAACAATTTGAACAATTAATGCTTCAATATAATCAATTAAAAAATGGTGCAGAAGAAATAAAGAGAATGATTGAAATAGAAGATTTTGATAGCGCAATGACGATGCTGAAATCTAGAGAATCTCTTTTTTTAAGTTGTAAATGCATGCGAAAATATCTAGAGTTAACAGAAGAGCAAGAAAAAGAGTTAAACGTTCTTTTGGAAGAACTTAAATCTTTAGAATTGAGTAATATAGAACTTCTTCAATCTGGTATGAAACAAGTTCAAATGGAATTAAAACGTTCTCAGCAAGCAGAAAAAATACAACAAGCGTATGATTTTGATGAAAGCCAAAGAGGGAGTATTATTAACTACTCAGACTAGCTAAAACTCTTTGTTTGTCAGTACTATAGCTATTTTGTCCTTTCGAGGATTCCTTTGTTTTGGGCTTATAAAATCGCTAAAACCCAGAGAGAATAATACTTTTCAAGAAAAAAGTGCTTGCATTATTGATTTTTACTTGTATAATAGTTCTTGTAGAAATGAGAAAGGAGTTTTATCATGAACAAAGAAGAATTAGTACAAGAAATTTCAAAAAAAGCTAAAGTTACTCAAAAAGAAGCTAACGAAGTTTTATCAGCTTTAATCGAAACAGTTTCTAAAACAGTTTCTAAAGGTAAAAAAGTTACTTTAGTTGGTTTTGGTACTTTTGAACCACGCAAGAGAGCTGCAAGAAATGGTAGAAACCCTCAAACTGGTAAAGAAATCAAAATCCCTGCTAAAACAGTTCCTGTTTTCTCAGCTGGTAAAAAATTCAAAGAAGTTGTTAACGGCAAATAGTTAATACTTTTTAAAAGTTTAAATAGGCGGTGAGTTGCATAGCGATTTACCGCCTATTTTATTATTAAATGTAAACTTCTTGATTGTTTTTATATTTTTGCGTTATAATAAGCAGATAATGGATATGGAAGTTAATAATCAGCATCACAAAATCACAGTGCCAGAGATGGCTCCTCATGTGCATGTTTTTTTAGCTGGAGAAAATAAAGTTGATAAAATAGCAAAATGGTTAATTAACTGGATAACTTTATCTCTTGAGTGTGGAAAAATAAAGCCTTATGATTTAATGCCATCTAAAGCGGATTTGGCTTGTCATATAGGTGTTAGTCAAGGTACAATACAAAATGCATTTAGGATAGTTGAAGATTTTGGTTATTTAGAGTCGAAACAAAGAGTAGGGACTCTTATTAAAGATTTTAGAAAAGAATCTGCTATTGAAAAGCTAACTTCTAAAAGGGAGTTGGCGGTTGAAATTCTAAAGAAATTTCTCAAAGAAAATGATTATCAAGTTGGTGACAAGTTGCCTTCTACAAGAAATTTGGCAAAAATGATTGGCGTTAGTAGTGCCACTATAAGAATGGCTATAATAAATCTTGTATCAAATGGTATATTGGATAAGTATGAGAATTCTTTTATATTATCAGAGGCAGAATTTGCTGTTGAGGTTGTTCAAGCAAGAACTCTTGTAGAAAAAGTTGCTCAAAGACTCAAACGTTATATTGAGAAAACTTATAAGGTAGGGGAAAAATTACCAGCAAATACTGCACTTGCTAAAAAATTTAAAGTAAGTGTAAAAACAATTCATGATGCAGTTCGTCAATTATCTAAAGAGGGTTTGTTATATACTCGTCGTGGGAGATATGGAACGATTGTTCTTGACTATACAAAAGAAGTTTCTTCTGAACTGTATGACTATGAAAAAGTTGAGCAAAAGATTAGGAATCATATAGCTTCTAATTGCCAGGTTGGAGATAAGCTGTTTTCAATAAAAGAATTTTCAGTAAAATTCAAAACAAGCGAGAAAACGGTTAAAAAGGCATTAGATAATTTAGCGGAAGACGGCTATTTGACGTTTTCAAGAGGACGCTATGGTGGGACTTTTGTTACAGATATTCCTCAAGCTTCTGGAGAAGCTTATAAATGGCTTGCAATTAGCAATGATTATATGGCAAATTAATTTATGTAAAATCTCTAAAACCTGCGTAATACTTGAAATTTAATATAATTATGATATTATTATGAATGTAAAACTAATATAAGGAGACAAAATCATAGCTAACGAAGAAAGAGGCATGAATAAAAATGCCAGCAAGGACAAACCGCTCATAAATGAAAGAATTAGAGCAAAAGAAGTACGACTAATCGACGAAAATGGTGAAAATCACGGAATTGTACCAACAAGCCAAGCATTAAGAATGGCAGAAGAAGCAGATTTGGATTTGGTAGTAATTAGCCCAAATCAAGCTCCACCGGTAGCTAAGATTTTGAACTATGGTAAATATAAATACGAACTTGAGAAAAAAGCTAAAGAAGCTAAGAAAAAACAGCATGTTGTAGATATTAAAGAAGTGAAAGTTCGCTACAAAATTGATACTCATGATTATGAAGTTCGTTTGAAAAATATTAGAAAATTTATTTCTCAAGGTAACAAGGTTAAGATTGTTGTTATGTTGAGAGGACGTGAAATGCAACATTCTCACTTAGCAGTTGAATTAGCTGAAAGATTTATTGCTGATTTGGCTAATGACCCTGTAACCGTAGAAAAGAAGCCTATGGTAGAAGGTAGAAATGTTACAGCATGGCTAGCACCGTCTTCAAATTAATGAAAAAAATAACTTGATTAAAATTTTTGAGCAAGTATAATCAAATACAGCACTAAATGCTGAATGAAAATTGAAGAAATTTGCCGCAATAGCTCAGTTGGTAGAGCAAGGGACTGAAAATCCCTGTGTCCTTGGTTCAATTCCGAGTTGCGGCAAATTTTTTTATAGATATAGCAAGGGTTTCAGCCCTTGCTATTCTTTTTTCTGATAAAAAAAGAGCAAAAATATCAATTTTGAAAGAAAATTATTCTTGAACAAAAAACATTGGCTGAAATGCTTGAAAACAAAGGGTTTGAAGAATATTATAACAATTTGAATAAAATACTAAAAAAATGATTAACGCACACAATCCGCACACAGAACGCACACAGTTTTTTAAATTACTAATAGCTCTAAAGCCTTTTCTTTCTCGCTTGCAATCACACTTAGATACCTTTGAGTAGTAGAAATATTAGAATGTCCTAATAATTCTTGTATAACTCTAAGGCTAGCTCCTTTTTCAAGTAGTCTAGTACCAAAAGTTCTTCTAAGGTCATGAAAATGTAAATCTTCAATACCAACTTTTTTACCAGCACTTCTGATAGCTTTATCCATTCTTGTAAAAGGTTTTTTAGTCATAGGATTTATAAACAAATAATCTTCAGTATTTAGATAGTAAGGCAATAATAATTCAAATAATAAGCTATTTAAAGGCATAATAATAGTCTTTTTACCTTTGTTATCTATTTTATCAATAATGATACATTTTTTACTTAAATCAAACTGTTTTTTATGAAGTTTAAATACATTTGTTTTTCTAAATCCAGTATGCAATGCCGTAAGAATTATAATTTTATGTAAATTTGTTGGTAAATTTTCAAGAAATTCTTCTTGAACACTCTCTGGTAATATAGTTGTTCTAATATTATCTTCAACTAATTTTTCCACTTCACGACAAGGATTGTAATTAATAAAACCATTTTTAATCATAATATTATATGCACGTTTTAAAGAGCTATAATATCTATTAACAGTTGCATTTGAAAGAAGCTTTTTCTTTCTACCTTGATGTGTTTTTAATTCTATTTTCATTCCTTCAACATCAATTGGTTTTATTGATAGGATATTTTTCTTTATTCCAAAATAGTTTTTGAAAAATTCTGTATGAGTAATATCTTTTTCATAACTAGCTTTATTTGCCTTTGAGTAATCAAGATATTTTTTACACATAAAATCTACAGTATAAACTATTTCTTTTTCTTCTTTTTCTACTAATCCTAATTGTTCTTGTCGTATTCTATACCTAATACCATCTTCAAGAGCTAAAGCTTCTTTATGAGTTTTTGCACCATCACATAGTTTATGGTATCTAACGTCATTTACTTGTCCACGACAATACCACTTGCCGTTTTTCTTTTGATAAACACTCATTTTATATTCCTTTCTGCATAATTAAATAGAAAGGGAGTTTATAACTCCCCTTTGATAAACTTTTCTAGAAGTGGCTTTCTTACTCTAACTATGCCACCAATCCTAAAAACTAAATCTGGTGGTAATTGTTTCCTTCTAATCCAAGTTCTAACAGTACTTATTTGCGTTTTAAAAATTTTTGCAGTTTCTTCAATTGTCAATAAATTATCGTTATCTAAGGTAATCATTATTTACCCTCCCACAACTTGAAGATCTTTGAATCGTTCTATCATGCTTATAACTTTAGGAGATTGTTCTTTATTTGGAGCAAGAACATAATCTACCCAATAGACATTTGTTCCAAAACGATTTTTTCCATAGTGAGGATTATTGACAATTTTTATATTCTTTTTTCTTAAATACCTAATTACACTTGGTAAATGGGTAAATCCATATTCTTTATTACATTCTTTATTGCTTATTTTTCCGTGTTTTATAAGATGTAATAATATAATATCTTCTTGCGACATATTTTTTTGTGAATAGATGTTTCCGTTCATAGATATTTCTTCTCCTTTACAGTCTGTGCCATTGCATCATACAGAAGGTCAATCCTTTGATTACTATCTGTATGTCTTGATTTGCCAATCAAGAACTGTAAATCCCAAATTTTATATCTATCAGGTTCGTAATAATAAGGTCTATGTACAAAACAAACCATATCAGCATCTTGTTCAATTTTTCCAGAATCCCTTAAATCTGATAGTTTAGGGGTTTTATCCTGTCTATCAGCATAATTTCGGTTTAACTGGTGCAAAACAAAGAAAGGTTTGTTTACTTCCATAGCAGCTAGTTTTAATTCTCTTGAAATCTCGCCGATTCTTTCATAGCTTGTCTTATGGTTATTGCCACTTATAAGTCCTAAATAATCAATGAATACAATATCACTATCAGATTTTTTAACCATATCTCTAATTTTTTGAACTGTGATATTATATTCAGTACAAATTTTTATCGGCAATAATGGTAATTTTTCATCAATGTATCGTTTATAAACATCAAGTTCATAACTTCTGAAGGATTGAGTTCTAAATCTACTAGCATTAACTCCTGTTTGAGAACATATCAATCTGTTCTGAAGTTGTTTCATTGACATTTCTAAGCTGAAAACATCGACTTTATAACCTTGAT
>SUTX01000028.1 GCA_015152465.1 Cyanobacteria bacterium SIG31
ATTTCAGCAAGGTTAGCACCTTTACCACCAAGGAGGTTTCTCATATCGGCATTACCTTCACGGAATAACCATACTCTCTTTTGAGCCATTTAATTTTCTCCTTTTCTCACTAAACTATACTAAGAATATATAATTCCTTTTGATAAAATCCTATCATGAACATATTTAATAGAAAAGAGGTAAATTCAATAATATTAATTGTTTATTAAATTTGTTACATAAATAACGAATAATCGTGACAAGATGTTCTAATTAACCTTATTTACCCTCAGTTTTGTTTGTATTAAAATTAAACTTGTATACTTAAAAAATAGAGGAGAAGAAAATGGAATTTTTGACAAGCTGGGCGCACGCAAATGCGATTGTGGTTTCAGCAACGATTCTTATTGTGGCTTATATTTTTATTGCCACCGAAAAAATACCTAAAATGACCGTAGCATTAGTAGGTGGTTCACTAACTTTATTACTGGGTCTTTTAGGACAATCTCAAAAAATAGCGGGGAATTTTGATCCACACTATTTTATCAATTTTGTTGATTTTAATGTAATATTTTTACTTGTTTCAATGATGATTATTGTAAGCATAGCAACAAGAAGTGGAATGTTTAATTGGGTTGCAAATGAAATGCTTAAAAAAACAAAAGGACGCCCTTTAGCTATTTTATGGAGCTTAGCGTTATTTACAGCTGTTGCATCAGCATTTTTAGACAACGTAACTACAGTTATTCTTATTATGCCTGTTACTTTTGCTATTGCAAAAGAGCTAGACATAAACCCAGTATCATTCTTAATTGTTGAAATTCTAGCATCAAATATTGGTGGTACAGCAACATTAATTGGTGATCCTCCAAATATCATTATTGGTAGCGCAGCTGGTTTCTCATTTATGGATTTTGTAAGAGAATTAACGCTTATCGTTGCAATTATACTTGTAGTAGTAGTTGCTATTATGTCAGCTTGGTTCAAGAAACATCTCCATACAACCGAAGAAAGAATGGCTCAAATTGCTAACTTAGATAATTCAAGAACTATTACAGATAAAGCTCTTATGATTCGTTCATTATTAGTTTTATTTTTAGTAATTTTAGGTTTTGTGACTCACGATATTACACATATTCAAACTTGTGTTTGCGCAATGGCAGGAGCTTCTGTATTATTATTATTTGAAAAACCACACGAAATTTTGCACGAAGTTGAATGGAATACAATATTCTTTTTCGTTGGCTTGTTCATCATAATTGGTGGTTTTGAAGCTGCTGGGGGAATTGAATTGATGGCGAAATGGTTGCTTGATGTAACTCAAGGTTCACAAGCTATCGCTTCAATGGTGATATTATGGGGTTCAGGAATTTTATCAGGTATTATTGATAATATTCCTTATACAGCAACAATGGCTCCAATGATAGCAGAAATTACATCTTCTCAAGGCATGGATTTTGCTTATCCGCTTTGGTGGGCTTTATCTTTAGGAGCTTGTCTAGGTGGAAATATGACAATTATTGGTGCTGCTGCAAACGTAATTGTTTCAGAATCGTCTGCAGCTGCAGGACATCCAATTAAATTTATGGAATACCTAAAATATGGTGTTGTGGTAACGTTTATATCATTAACACTATGCACAGCCTATGTTTATTTAAGGTATTTAGCTTAAAACAAAAAAAGGTGCCATACGGCACCTTTTTTATTCTAAAAACTCAGCTAGAATATTGTTACTCAAAAGAACTCCCTCTAAGGTTAATTTATACCCTTGCGGAGTTTTTTTTATGTATTTAGGACTAAATTTGTTTAAAATTTCTTTGTATTTAATTTCAAAATCTATATCATATCTATCTTTAATCCTAGAAACATTCACTCCAGATTCCTTACGGAACCCTAGAAAAATTTCTTCTTCAAGTTTCTCTATTTTTGTTTGGACATGTTCTTCTGAATGTTGCAAAGGATTATGCAAATAATTCTTAAAAGAGCAGGTGTTTGAATAACGTATTCCATCGTTATAGCCATGTGCAGCAACGCCAAATCCGTAATATTCATCATTATTCCAATAGTTCAAATTATGTTTTGACTCATAGTTATTTAATGCAAAATTACTTATCTCGTACCTCTTATAACCTTTGGATTCTAAGTAATCATTTACCTCTAAATACATATCTGCTTGCATATCATCATCAGGGAGATTTTCTGGAGGAAATTTACCCCAATATGAATCTTCTTCAATTTTTAATCCATATGTTGAAATATGCTGTACTCCAAGAGTTGAAATAATTTCTAAATCTTTTTTTAGTATATCGATTGTTTGACCAGGCAAACCATAGATTAAATCAAGACTAATATTTCCAAATCCAACTTGTTTTGCCATTTTAACAGCATTAATAGTTTGTTTTGAATTGTGCCTACGCCCTATTGAATTTAAAATTTCATCATTAAAAGTTTGAGAGCCTATACTTAAACGATTTATCCCTATTTGCTTAAGCGCACTTAAATATTCCAAACTAGCGTCATCGGGATTTACTTCTAAAGTTATTTCTGTATCTTTATCCAAATTAAAAATTTTTATAATTTTTTCTAATTGTTCTGCACTTAAAAGCGACGGTGTTCCTCCACCAAAATACAAGGTTTTTAATTGTTCTCCTTTATAACTAAATTTAATCTCTTTCATTAAAGAAGACAAATAAACTCTTATATTCTCTATGTTACAAAACGATATAAAAGAACAATATTTGCATTTTGATTTACAAAACGGTATATGGATATAAACACTTTTAGCCATTATTAATCCAATTTTATATAACTAGATTCCCAACGTAAGTCAATATATTTAACTTTTTTGTTAATCATTTTAACTTGTGGTAAAAGAGATGGAAGTCTTCCTATTTTATTAAAAACAGATGGATTTAAACTGCCAAGTCTTATATTTACTGTTGGGATTTTAATATATACGTCTTTGGGGTTTCTATAGTCAATATACTCGACTTCTTCTCCAGTTTCAGTTTCAACCAAATTTGCTAATTTTCTAAAATCATTAACTTTATTAACATCCCAATTGCGATAATCATCTCCACTACCATAAGTAATTACCGCTACTGTTTTGTAATCCTCATCTAAAGGCATATATTCTCGACCAATAAGCTTTCCATCCAAAGAGAAGAATGCTATTGGTGGTACATCAATATTTGGTGAAATTGTAACGATAGGAGTACGTTCAATTATAATAATTTGCAACCTTGCAGGAAACCAAAATCTTCTTATATAAACATTTTGTACTGGTTCCAATTGTTTTATACTTTTCTTTAAGTCATCCGTTTTAACTAAAAATATTGGCTGTTTTGGAACTTGATTACGTCTTAATGCTGATAAAACTTTTTGAGACGGAACAATTCTGTTATTCAATATTTCTAAAGACGGGCTTTCTAAACTATCAAAAGCATTAGAAGGCAATCTCCATTGAGGCATTTTAAGGATTAAAACACAGAGTGCTGTAAGAGTAACTAATAAAAAGAATTTATAGAAAGCACGCAAGCGGTTTAGACGCCTTTGTGATTGACGAACCTGTCTTTGCATTCTTGCTTGCTTTAATCTTCTCTTTTGATTGTATTTAGTTTCATCTGACATTATTTGTTTAATCCTGCGCTGTGGAGTACCATATCTACCAAACTATCATAATTTATACCACCAGCTAACGCTTGAGCTGGTAAATCACTTGTATCTGTCATTCCAGGATTAGTATTTATTTCAAGTATGTATGGAACGTCATTTACAATAAGAAAATCGACTCTTGAAACTCCAGAACAGCCGCACACTTCAAAAGCTTTTACTGCGTATCTTTTTACGACTTCAGTCATTTCTGGGGATAATTCAGCTGGTAAAATAAACTCCGTCATACCTTTTGTATATTTTGCTTCATAATCATACCATTCATTTTTAGGACGAAGTTCAAGTATTTCTGTTGCAAAAGCTTTTCCATCTTTTTCAAGAACACCAACCGTTGCGGCAATTCCTACGAGATATTCTTCTATAAGAATTTCTGAATTATATTTTCTTGCCTCTTTAACAGCTTCAACCAACTCTGATTCGTTGTTAACTTTGCTCATTCCAAAGCTTGAGCCCTCTGAAACTGGCTTAATCATTAACGGATAATTTAAACCCTCAACTTTTTTAATAGGCTCTTCTCCTTTTAATAAGTAGACAGATGAAATCAAAGGTAACCCTGCTGTAGCCATAATTTTTTTCGTATATTCCTTGTTCATACAAATAGCACTAGACATAACACCACACCCAGTATAAGGTATCTTAAGAATCTCTAAAACACCTTGAATGCAACCATCTTCGCCGAATTTGCCATGAAGAGTATTATATGCGTATTCATAATCTTTTAAATCATTCATTACATTTTCAGAAACATCAACAATATTTGCATTTGTATAACCTAATCTTTTCAATGCCGCAAGAACATTTTTCCCTGAGCGTAATGAAATCTCTCTTTCAGAAGACATCCCTCCGCAGAGAACGGCTATTTTTGCTTCTTTTGATATAATATTTTGCATAATTCTTCCTCTTTTTTTGATTTATCTCCAATAAATATTATTTCTGGAGACAATTCTATTCTATAATTTTCTTTAACTGCTGTAAACATTTTAACCATTAATTCAAGTACATCTACAGAAGTAGCACTTCCTTTATTGACTATAAAATTAGCGTGTTTATCCCAAACTTTAACATTTTCAAATTCAAGAGATTTAACACCAGCTTTATCAAGGAGTCTTCCTGCAGAATCATTTTCGGGATTTTTAAATACACTACCAGCATTTGGGTTCGCCAATGATGGTTGTACGTCTTTTCTAAAACCGAGATTGCGATTTATAAGGGTTTCTATTTCTTCTTTATTTGATTTTTTTAATTCAAACTCGGCACCTAGTAAAATGTATTTTCCATCTTGTAAACAAGATTTTCTATAGCCAAAACCCATCTCTGATTTTTCTTTATAAACAATTTCTTTCTTATCTTTATCAAATAAGCAACAACGAACCAATGTGTCAGAAATAGCTTGACCGTGACAAGATGCATTCATATAGATTTCACCGCCAATTGAGCCTGGAAAGCCTATCATAAACTCAAAACCACTCAAAGATGCATCGCAAGTTTTTTGAGCTAATAAAGGCCCTTTAACTCCACAATCCGCAATAATTCTTGAGCCATTTATCTCATAATGACGCATCTCGGTAGTTAAAATAACATTTCCTTTATACCCATTAGAAGAAAACAAGATGTTTGAACAGTTACCCAGTAAAACATAGTCTTTTAAATCTTTTAAAAGAAAGACTAATTCTTGCTGGGTTTTAGGAAACCACACTTTACTTACCATACCACCAATTTTATAAGTAGTATGTTTTTTTATCTCATAGTTTTCTCTAAACTCTACTTGCAAGTTTTTTCTCCTTAAGATATTTTCCAAGATTTGTTATGGTTCCAGCACCTAAGCCTATCACGACATTTTCTTCTTTTAGCGTTGGTAAAAGTTTTTCTGCAACATTCTCAATAGAACCTGACAGATGTTCAAAACCTGCTTCTTTAGCAAAATTTTCGCCAGTTATACCCTCAATAGGATCTTCTGAAGCTTCATAAACATCAGTTACAATTACTCTATTCGCATTGCTAAAAGCACATTTAAATTCTTCCCAAAGCCCTTTTAATCTGGTATATCTATGAGGCTGAAAGACAGCTACAATATTTTCTTTTCCAAATTTAGCCGCAGCGCCCTCTAAAACAGCTTTAATTTCTGTTGGATGATGTGCATAATCGTCATAAACTTGAATGCTATCAAGTTCGCAGATTTTCTGAAATCTTCTTCCCATGCCAGTAAACTCTGCAAAGAAGTGCTTTTTACAATCTACAGTCAAACCAGCTTCATTCATCGCAGATACAACAGCTAAAGTGTTATATATATTATGAGTACCTGTTAGCTGTATAAACATATTAGTTAAAAATTCTTCTTTGTAATAAACATCAAATATAGTTCCTTGAGCTGAAGTTTTAATGTTTTTTGCTGTGTAATCAGCTTCATTAAGTCCAAAAGTTATAAAATTTCCACTTAGATTTTTGATTGCAATATCATCAGCATTAACTATAACCTTTTTAGACTGAGAAATTGCTTTATTAAAGACCTTTGTTATACCAGCCATACCATCGGTATAAAAATCTAAGTGATCTTCTTCTAAGTTATTAATAACTAAAATGTCAGTGTGATATTTAACTAAAGTTCCATCGCTTTCATCAAGTTCAGCAACAAAGAACTTACCACCTTTATGTTGAGCATTTGTATAAACATCTGGGACAATTCCACCAACGACAAAGGCTGGTTCTAAGCCTGCTTTATCCAACACATAAGATGCCATTCCGCTAGTAGTAGTTTTCCCGTGTGTACCAGAAAAACCTATAAAACATTTTTCTTCGTCTTGTGCAAAACGAGAGATTTCTTCTAGCAGATCTGAGCGGTGGTATATTTTAAAACCAAGCTTTTTAGCTTTTTGAAGTTCCGGGTTAGATTCTCTTATAGCTGTACTTACAATAACAGCATCCACATTTTCTGGTAGATTGTCAGCACAATGACCTATATTTACTACTGCACCTAAATTTCGCAAAGCTTTAATATATTTGCTATCTTCAATGTCAGAACCTGTAACGGTGTGCCCATCTTCTAAAAGATATTTAGCTAGCCCGCTCATCCCAATTCCACCAATAGCTATAAAATGATATTTTCCCAATGTTATTCCCTCTTAAATCTTGTAAATATTATATTATAAAGAGGTTTAAATATACAATAAATTATTCTTATTTTAGTTTTTCTTTTAATTCTTGAACTTCATATTTAAGTCTATTGAGTTCACAAGCAATTGGGTCTGGGATTCTGTTATGCATAAGAACACCATCTTCACCAATACACTGACGATGGACAACACGTCCTGGAATTCCCACAACAGTTGAATATTCAGGAACATCGTCAACTACTACGGAGCCTGCCCCTATACGAACATTATTTCCTATAGTAATATTTCCGAGAACTTTTGCTCCTGCCCCTATAATAACATTATTACCGATGGTAGGGTGACGCTTACCAGAATCTTTACCTGTTCCGCCAAGTGTTACTTGTTGATAAATAAGTACATCATCGCCAATTATTGTAGTTTCACCAATAACAACACCCTCGCCATGGTCAATAAAAAACCGATTACCTATACTTGCTTTTGGGTGAATCTCAATACCAGTAAAAATTCTTGTCCAATAAGATATTAGACGTGGAATAAATGGTACTTTCCAATATGCTAACTTATGTGCAACTCTATGCCATAGTAATGCTTGAAAACCAGGATAACAAAAAATAACTTCAGCAATATTATTTGCAGCTGGGTCTTTTTCGTAAATTACTTTGATATCTTCTTTTATCTTATTTATTGCACGTATTAACATAATTAACCTTTCACATCCACTATAAAGGGGAGCTTGGGTGGGGATTAATTTACCCCTACCAAACTGATAAATACCTATCTCCAGAGTCAGGAATTATTACAACAATCAATTCATTTGGGAATTCTTTTGCGATTTCTTTTGCTGCGGCTAAATTTGCCCCTGCTGAAATTCCTGCAAAGATTCCTTGTTCTTTTGCTAAGACTTTAGCTTCTTCAATAGCCATATCGCTATCCACTGTAACAATTCTATCAAGAGTAGTTGTATTACAAATTTCCGGTTTAAAGTTAGCTCCAATTCCCTGAATCTTATGAGCTCCAGTAAATCCTTGTGTAAATAAAGGACTTTCTGTTGGTTCAACACCGATAACTTTTACACCTTTTGGTAAAAACTTTTTTAGCCCAAATGCTGTCCCACCAGTTCCAATTCCAGCAACAACAATTTTAGCTTTTCTGTCTGTATCTCGCATAATTTCATCCGCTGTTGCTTTGTGAGCCTTAGGATTATCAGGGTTAGAAAACTGCATTGGCATAAACACGTTTTCATGCTGAGAAGCTAACTCTTGAGATTTTTTTACAGATCCAGCCATCCCCTCAGAAGCAGGGGTTAAAACAAGTTTGGCACCATAAGCTGAGATTGCTTTCTTGCGTTCTTCGGACATATTTTCCGGCATGCAAATTATAAGCTCAAGTCCTAAATATGCACAGACCATTGCTAAAGCGATGCCTGTGTTTCCGCTGGTCGGTTCTATTATAACAGTTCCGTTATCTATATCACCACGCTTGATAGCCTCATCTATCATTGAAAATGCAGCTCTAGCCTTAATTGAGGCTGACGGATTCAAAAACTCTAATTTTAAACATATATTTTCATCATATCTGACCAATGGTGTTTTACCAATTAAATCAAGAATGCTATCGTAAATCAAATTAAGCCCCCTTAAATGTCCCCCGTGTTTAGATAATAACAAAAATAGTTTTTTAGAACAAGAGGCTTGAATCTACGATTCAAGCCTCTTGGTATTATTAATTAGTTGATATTATGCACTAGCTTTGATTTCAAATTTTTTTAGCTCAACATCTGGTGTTAGCAATTCATCATCTTCGTGATATTCTGCTCGCCACTCTGCAGAACCTTCTTCAGGAACTGTATTATCAGTATTTACACCTGCTTCTTTTTTTGGTTTAGCTTTGCCTTTATCATTAATTTCGTATCCAATAGTTTGCATATCACTCTCAACAGCCTTATCTAGCTCTGCTGTTAATGAACCACCAGCTGGAGTAAATGAGCCTATACTTGTAATTACTGAAGGTAACAATGTATTCCAGCTATTACCTATTAAACTGTCAAAATTGCTTAAAGCACCACCAATACTTGTATTAAATGTTGCTAACAAGTTTGAATTACTTGCTATCTTACCTATACCTTGTAATACTGTTCTTAAATTAGTTACAGAACCTGTTTTTCTTGTTGTTGCAGCATTTCTTTGGTCATTAGCTACTTGGTATAGTTTAGGAGCAGCACCTGCGGTAAAAGCAGTTTTTGAAGCTGCTTCAGCTGATGCTTGAGCTGTTGTAGCAGCCACTTGGTTACCTGCACCCTTAACTTCTGTTGCTACAGCTTCTTGAGTCCCTTGAACAGCTTGTTGTGCTTGTTCTTGGATTTTCATTTGTCCATCTTGTTGAATAGTAACAGCATTGCCTTTAGCAGTTTCTATTCCAGTAACTGCACTTTCAACATTTTCGCTAGCTGTTTTTACGGTTTCTTCGATTTCAGAAATACTACCAACTACAGCTCCAATTTGTCCTGATAAACTTTGTATTTCAGCTAATAATTTAGCTTGTTTTTTAGGTTCTGTAGCATTAGCTAACTCGCCTTGCTTTCTTTGTATTTCTTCAATTATTTCATTGATTTCTTGTTGTTTTTCATCTAATGCTTTTTGAGCTTTTTCAATATCACCAACAGAATTATTAACTACTTCTGATTGGTTTTCTATTTCAGCTCCAATTTGTTCTAAACCAGTTTGTAATTCAGTTTGTGTATGTTCTGTAGCTTTTGTAAAATCAATAGCTTTTTTCTGTTGCTGTTTAACTTCTCGCTTAACATTCTCTGCTTCTTGTGCAATAATTTTTTTAACTAAAGACATTGCATTATTGATTAAACCTTGAATAGCAGATGCTTTTTGAGAATCATCACCAGTAACTAAAGCTGCAACATCCTCACCAGCAGCAAATACAGAATTTATATAAGAAGATCCTAAACCCTCAATTTGTCCAAAGGCAGATCGAGCTTGGACTAAACAAGTTTTAAGTTCTGAAGAATTTGATATTGATACCATCTTACTAATATCCTGTCTTACTATCTTATATATAAAAAGTATTTTAAATTTCTCTGATTTCAAGGGGTTTGGGTTTTGTTACAAAAATTTACAAATATAAATAGCCAAATTACCGATAGTAATAAATCCAGATGTGAAGTACAACATAGAAGAAGAGAGATTTATGAAAAGGTTTTAATAATGAAAGATATTTTAACAGAGCGAGAGCAAAGTGTCTTGTTTTATGTAGCACAAGGGCTTATAAACTCAGAAATAGCTGACAAATTACATATATCAGTGCATACAGTAAAGGCTCATTTAGAAGCAATATATGAAAAATTTGGGGTTAAAAACCGAGTACAAGCTGCAATGAAAGCAGTTGTACTCGGAATCATAGATTTAAACATTTTTATTTAAAATATTATATTTAATGTAAAAAAAGAACCGGCTTTTAAAACCGGTTCTCCTTTTTATTAAGCTTCTAATTTAGCTTTATCTTCATCTGTCACGCCTTTGATTGTTAAGTTAATTCTACCCTTATCATCGATTTTGATAACTTTAACAACAACTTCGTCACCGATATTAACGTGAGGTTCGATTGTCTCAATTCTTTCTTGGCAGATTTGAGAAATGTGAACCATACCGTCTTTGCCACCGCCTAGTTCAACGAAAGCACCGATAGGAATGATTCTTACAACTTTACCTTTAATAACCATACCAACTTCAGGTTTGAAAGTTAAGTCGCTAATCATTTTTCTAGCAATTTTAGCGCCTTCCTGATCGTTAGAAGTGATTGTAACAACACCTGTATCTTGAATATCGATTTCAGCGCCTGAAGCTTCAATGATAGCTCTAATTTGTTTACCACCAGGTCCGATAACTGTTCCAATATCTTCAGTTGGAATTGTCATTGTTGTAATGCTTGGTGCAAATGGTGAAAGTTCTTTAGCTGGTTCAGTAATTACTTTTCTCATTTCACCTAAGATGTGTAATCTACCTTCTTTAGCTTGAGCTAAAGCTTTTCTAAGAGTATCGTTTGCAATACCTTTAGCTTTCATATCCATTTGAAGAGCTGTAATACCGTCATCGTTACCAGTTACTTTGAAGTCCATATCACCAAGGAAGTCTTCAATACCTTGAATATCAGTAAGTACAACAGGTTCTTTATTTGGTTCAGTAATCATACCCATTGCAACACCGCCGATCATACATTTAACAGGAACGCCAGCGTTCATTAATGCCATTGATGAACCACAAGTTGAACCCATTGATGTTGAACCGTTTGATTCAAGAACATCAGATGTTACACGAATTGTATAACCGAATTCTTCTTGGCTAGGAAGTGCAGGAACGTTAGCTCTTTCTGCTAAGTTACCGTGACCAACTTCACGTCTACCAGGTCCTCTTAGAGGTTTTACTTCACCAACAGAGAATCCAGGGAAGATGTATTTGTGCATATAAGTTTTTTCAGTTTCAGGGTCAACGCCGTCAAGTTCTTGTTTCATGCCAGGACCTGCAAGAGTTGCAACTGAAAGAATTTGAGTTTGTCCACGAGTAAACACTGCTGAACCGTGAGCTCTTGGTATAACACCAACTTCGCACCAGATTGGACGAACTTCATTTGGCTTACGACCGTCAGCACGAACACCCTCATCTGTAATCATTGCACGCATAACTTTCTTTTCAGCAGCTTTGAATTCTTCTGCAACAAAGTCAATGCCTGTTTCTTCAATGATTTGGTGAATGTAGTGATCTTCTGGAAGAGCTTCAACTCTTTCTTTAACAAGTTTTTTAGCTTCTTCTAATTTATCTTGTCTGTATTTTCTATCAAAGTTGTGGTAAGCATCGTGAATCATTGCTCCAGCAACTTCGTCGATAATATTTTTAAGTTCTGTTGTATCGTATGGATTAACGAATTCTTCTCTTTCAACACCACAAGCTTTAGCGAATTCTAATTGAGCTTCACATTGTTTAGCGATTTCTACTTGAGCGAATTCAACAGCTTCCATAATATCGTCTTCTGTAACGAATTTACAACCAGCTTCAACCATGATAACGCTATCGTGTGTACCAGCAACAACGATATCTAAGTCTGATTTGTCAGCTTGTTGGTGAGTTGGGTTAGCAACAAGTTGTCCATCAACTTTAGAAACTCTTACTGCGCCAATAGGACCTTCAAAAGGAGCACCTGTTAGCATCAAAGCACAAGAAGCACCTAACATTGCTAATGTATCAGGTTGATTTTGTTGGTCATAGCTGAATAATTGAGCAACGATTTGAATATCGTTTCTATATCCTTTAGGGAACAAAGGTCTAATTGGTCTGTCGATTAAACGTGAAACCAAAATAGCCTTGTCACTTGCTTTACCTTCAGAACGGTTGTAACCACCTGGGATACGGCCGATTGAAGACATTCTTTCTTCGTAATCAATTAGAAGAGGGAAGAAATCAATCCCTACTCTAGGTTCTTTTGAAACAACGCAATGAACGAATAACATTGTGTCGCCACATCTTACTGTAACACTACCATTAGTAGACTGAGCATACTTACCAGTCTCGATTGTAACGGTTTTTCCGCCAATCTCTAGTTGAAAACTTTTTGTTTCCGGTACCATTTTTCCTTCTTTCTTCCGGCTACTCGAAAGCCGGACGCTTCCATTAAATTTTTGTAATCTTTTCGCTTACAATTATACAATAAAAACATTTTTTAACAAAAAGGGCTCGTAAGAACACGAGCCTTTTTTAGTATTATTTATAACTTACTTTTAAATTGTTCTCAAAAACGTGACCTGCACAAGCTTTATAATCAGTTGGTATATCGTTCGCAGGACATAGCGTTCTCCAAGTAGGCGCTGTTGATAATCCATTCCAGTTCTGAGCTCCAACAGGTCTTAGCGAACCGTCATTCCACCAAGTGAACACAAAAATATCGGTTCCCATTTCGTTTGGAGTAGAAACACCATTTATATCAATATAGACATTACCAATCCTTTGTTTATGAGGTGCAGCAGATGGATCTGATGGAGCTTGATCCTTATTGATAAGGTACATAATTCCGTCTTTTGAAAGAAATGCTTTTGCCTCATCAAAAGAAGCTCCTACTTCGCAACTATCTTCCTCTGAATTATCAATCGCATTATATCCATTTTCAGGATAAGTAAACTCTGTAATTTTTAAATGGTTGCTAAGCTCTTCTCCATAACTTGTCAAATCTACACTCCCATTACTATCAGCTGGAAACACGTCTGTATCTGTTAATAAATCTACTGAGCTTGCTGCCAAAAGAGCTTCGTTTGCTTGTTCAAAAGCAGAAACAGCTTTTGATAGCTTTGGACCTATTTGTGCTGCTGTTGTGTCTGATAAAAAACTTGGCAGAGTAATCGCAGCAACAACACCAATAATTGCTAATGTTATTAAAACTTCAGCTAATGTGAAACCCTTATTTTTCATATATAACCCTCTCTAAAATAAACTTTTTTACTAAATCTATTTTATCATAAATCGGGTGTACTGTAAATAAAAAAGGATTTATTTTAGAGGTTGTATATCAAGTTGAGAAATAGCTTTTGTCGCTTCGTTAATTTCATTTGCGCCAGGAGGTGTAAGCATTTTTTTTGCAGAAAATACACCCACGCCAAAACCACCGACTAAACCTCCTAAAGCAGCAAGACATTGCTTCCAAGTTTTTGTTGCATTACGAGTGAAGAAAATTGCAAGTCCTGTTCCTACAGCTGACAGAATACCGATAGTCCAAGATGCAGTTTTTTGTTTCTTCTTCATCTTTTCAGGAGTTGTGTTCTCTGCAAATTTTTGAAGTTTAGGTGCTGCATTAATAATTGTCTCATACGACTTTTCAAACGTGTCACAATCCTTACCAGCAACACTAACTCTACCAGCAACCTTGCCAGAACCGTCACTTATTTGATAAACACTCCTGCCATTTTCTGTTGTTCCGATTTTATCAATCGTACCAAAAGGACTATTACCTTGCATATTTACATTTTGAACCATAGATACACTCCTTCACACTTTACTTACTTATATAAAACCCTTTTTTTTGAAAAAATTGCTTTATTGTAAAGATTTATGTACTTATGTAACAATTTCTGCTTAACATCGTTACTACTTTGCAAACATGTGGCAATAAAAATATATAGACAGTATAATAAATACAGGGTATATGGATATCGTACAAATAAGAAGAGCAAAATTAGATAAAGATAAACTAGCTACAACCCGCTTGTGGTCATGCTTTGGGCTGACTAGGGCGCAGTCTTGGCGTACCTTTTGGGAGGTATGC
>SUTX01000008.1 GCA_015152465.1 Cyanobacteria bacterium SIG31
AATAGCATTACCTTGCATATCTGTAGAAGTTACAATTGTATTGTTAAAAGTAGATTGAATGTGTACAACCCCTTGCAATACATTTTTCTTTTCTTTTTTCTTTGTAGTTTTTGGTCTTGCCATTTTTCTTTATCCTTATAATTTTAATTACTATTTATTTCGTCTTTTAAGTTAACTTGCTTACGCAAAACTTTATTTTTTCTTACCAGCGATAGGTCCAGTCTTTTTACCACGTCTTGTTCTTGCGTTAGTTTTTGTTCTTTGACCTCTGCAAGGAAGACCTCTTCTGTGTCTCATACCTCTATAAGAGTTGATTTCTTGTAGACGTTTAATGTTCATAGCAACTTCACGTCTCAAGTCACCTTCAATGTTGTATTCAGATAATGCGTTACGCAATTCTCTGATATCATCTTCTGTTAAATCATCTGTTCTTAAGTCTGGAGAAATACCAGTTTTCTCAAGAATTTTTGTAGCTCTAGCAGGTCCAATGCCATAAATGTATGTAAGAGCTACTTCTAATCTTTTGTTACGAGGTAAGTCTACCCCTACTAATCTTGCCATGTTTTTCTTTCCTTTATTTTCTTTGTACTTTACTACTAATTAAATTTTGCTATTAACCCTGACGTTGTTTATGTTTTGGGTTTTCGCAAATAACTGCAACTCTGCCTTTTCTTTTAATAACTTTGCATTTGTCGCACATAGGTTTTACTGATGATCTTGTTTTCATTTTTCTTTTTCCTTATCTAGTGTTTCTACTTTTTAAATCTTTTAACAAGTACTATTTCAATCTAAAAGTAATTCTACCTTTTGTTAAATCATACGGTGTCATTTCAACTTTTACTCTGTCACCTGGAAGAATTCTGATAAAATTCTTTCTGATTTTTCCTGAGATATGAGCCAGAATTTCATGTCCGTTCTCTAACTGAACTCTAAACATTGCATTCGGCATTGACTCAAGAATTGTACCTTCAATTTCTATTACGTCTTTTGCCATTTATTTTCCTCTATTTTCGGCTTTCAATGTAATGCCACTATTTGGCATCTTATCTAATAATATTTGCTAAATTTCTGTTTGCAAGCATTTTTATTAGATTTCGGGCTTAAATGTAAACTTTTATTAATGAGTGTTTTTATAATTTTTGGTTTCATTCCGTTTATATAAACACTTCTCAAAAAGCATGGTAAGAGCAAGCAAATAGGCTACATCACAACCAAACCTAAAAGTTTTTAATAAAACCTCTTATTATAAAAACAATCGCATTAACATTAAAACCTTACTTTACAAAAATTACCAAAATGTTAAGAACTTGATTATTTGTTTCTATTGTATTAAAATTGACATAAATTGAGAGATTTGAGGATATCTGAAATATATGAAAAAGGCATTATTAATAGCATCTGTGCTGTTTATTGCAGTTATTACAACAGCTTGCATCAACAATATTGCAGTCCAAGAATTAAATAACAAAGCCGCAGAGTATATGCAAAAAGGTGATTTTGAATCAGCAATCAATAGACTTGAAGCAAGCATCGATTTAGATTCAACCATGTATGAGACTTACTACAATTTAGGCATTGCATCAACAAACGCCAAAAAATATGAAAAAGCTATTGAGTCACTTGAGAGCGGCATAAAAATAAAACCAGATTATCCAAATTTTTATTATTCACTAGCTGTAGCACAAGCAGAATATGCCGAAGAATTATTAGAAACAGCCGATGAAGATAAAGTATCGGAAGATGAAAAGAAAAAGTCAGCAGAGCTCAAGCTTCTTGCAACTACAAACGCAAAAAAATATTTAGAGCTCGCACCTGAAGCCGAAGATAGAGAAACTGTAGAACAACTTCTGGAAGATTTAAACAAAGAAGAAAAAGAAGAACAGCCAGTTGTTTTGAAAGGCTAATATGTTTGAATCTCATTCACAAATCATTTGCACAGTTTTTGGTGTACACATATATTTTTATGGTGTAATTTTAGCTTTTGCAATTATTACAGGCACATTGATTGCAGATTACTTCGGCACAAGATTTTATAATCTTAAAAAAGAGACTATAATTGATTTATCTCCATATCTTATAGTTTTTGGGATAATTGGAGCTCGTTTATATTATTGTTTATTAAACCACGATTTTTATTTAAGATTTCCAACAGAAATTCTTGCTATACGTCATGGTGGCATTTCTATTCATGGAGCCATTTTAGGCGGACTCGTTGGACTAATTATTTTTGCGAAACGGCATAAATTATCTATTCCAAAACTTTGTGACGTCACTTCAATAGGTTTAATACTTGCTCAGTCAATTGGCCGTTGGGGAAATTTCTTTAATTCAGAAGCTTTCGGTACGCCTACAAATTTACCTTGGAAGCTTTTCATTGCCGAGCAATATCGGCCTATTCCTTACACAAATTTTGAATACTTTCACCCAACATTCCTATATGAAAGCATTCTTGATTTATTAATTTTCTTTATTCTTTTACTCTTAGCTAAAAACAACAAATTTAAAAAAGACGGGAATATTGCTCTAATCTACTTAATTTTATATTCAATCATCAGAATTTTTGTTGAACATTTTAGGATAGACAGCGTACTTTACGTTCAAGGAATACCAATTGCAATAATAGTATCTGCAAGTATAATATTACTGTCATTAGTTATATTAATCTTACGAAATTTACTTAAAAGGGTTCAATAGATGAAAGCTGTCTTATTTTACGGTCCTCAAGATATCAGATATGAAAATACAATGATTAAACCTCTTAGTGAGGGTGAGATTCTAGTGAAAATAGAATCAGCTTTGACTTGCGGGACTGACGTTAAAACTTTCAGGAGAGGCCATCCTGTATTAATAAAGGATATTCCATCAGGGTTTGGCCACGAATTTGCGGGTGTTGTTGAAAAAATTTCAAATGGAGTTAGCAACATAAAAGTTGGAGACAGAGTTGTTTGTGCTAATTCAGCACCTTGTGGTGAATGTTTTTATTGCAAACGTAAGGAATATAACCTTTGTGAAAATCTTAATTTACTAAATGGAGCGTACGCTGAATACATTGTTGTTCCTGCAAGAATTGTAGAAAAAAACACACTAATAATACCTGACGAGCTACCATTTTATAAAGCTGCTTTTTGTGAACCTTTAGCAAATGTTGTACACGGTGCAGAGAGAACTAATATCAAAGCAGGCCAAACCGTAGGAGTTATAGGCATTGGGCCTATTGGTCTAATGTTTGCAAGGGTTGCAAAACTTAAAGGTGCTAAAGTAATTGTTGCAGGTAGAAATTCCGAAAAATTACGTTTAGCAAAAGATTTTGCGCATGTCGATGAAATTGTGGATTTAAAAAAATACCCTAACCCTGAAAAAATTTTCAAAGATTTTTCTGATGAAAAAAAAGGACTAGATGTTGTTATTGAATGTGTTGGTCTCCCAGAAATTTGGGAACTTGCTTTTTCTTGCGTAAGAAAAGGTGGAACTGTACATTTCTTTGGAGGTTGCAAATCTGGTTCTACAGTCAATCTTGATACGACTAAAATGCATTACGGCGATGTCAAAATACTAAGCGTTTTTCACCATACACCAGAATTTTTTAGACAAGCCCTTGATTTAATAGCTACTGGAAAAGTCGAAGTGGAAAAACTTATTACAGATACATTACCATTAGAAAAAGTTCAGTATGCTATGGAACAACATATCATGGGAAATGCAATTAAGTTTCTGATTAAACCTAATTTATAACAAATGTTTTCCAAACAAAATTAGTCCAACAAAAACACTAATAAAAGATGCAAACATAACCGCACCTGCAGAAATATCCTTTGCCATCCCTACCATACGCGAATAACGATTGTGAAAAATAGCATCTAAGGTAAATTCAATTGCAGTATTGAACATTTCAGAAATTATGACAATCGCAATAGCAAAAAACAACACACAATATTCTAAAGCAGAAAAGTTTAATAAATAAGCAAAAAATAGCACCAGCAAGGCTATCACAACATGTATCCTAATATTCATCTCACTTTTTAACACAAGCCTAAAGCCTTTTCTTGCATTTCTAAATGTATTATTAAAACCTTGTGCCTTAAATTTTGTCATAATCAATACTCTCCAAAGCCCTTTTTTGCTCGTTTATAACAAAATTGTATTCTTCTTCTGTTTGATGGTCAAATCCAAGTAAATGCATCAAACCATGACTTATTAAAAAATAAAGTTCTTGTTCTCTGTTTTTAGAATTGCTAATATCCTTGTTGACTTGCTCTTCAACCTTATCTAAAGCTATGACAATTTCTCCAAGATTAATGTCACCATCAAATATAAAACTTTTTTCATCGTCTGCAAATATAGCAAACGTTATTATATCTGCAGGTTTATCTCTATCTCGGTAATCTCTATTTAATTCATACGTTTTTTTTGAATCGCAAAAGACAATATCTAATGTTATAGATTCATATTCTCTGTTATTAAGACAAGATTGCTCTTTGTTATGAGAAATAATAAATTCAAGCATTTTGCGTGTTTTGTTTATTACATCTTTTTCATTTAGCTTCCAACCTTGAAAAATATTTTCAGTAAAAATGTTAATTGTTGTCATTCTTTTTACTTTCTAATTCTTTAATCTTAGATTCCAAATCTGCATCCAAAGCAGGCATAGCCTCTTCAATTGTAGGAATAATAAGTTGTTTATTATTTTTATCTAACTCTTGAACTAAATCATTATGATATTTAATTCTTTTATGGTGCATACCTCTTAGCATTCTAGAGAATGTTTCTGCTATGGTCTTTAAATCCTTCAATGTTAAAGGAGAATCTTCAAGTTGACCGTCATTTAAACGTTCTTTAATAATCTTTTGAATAATCGCATCAATTTCTTCATTTGAAGGATTTTTTGCTGCCCTAACCGCAGACTCTACAGCATCAGCAATCATTAAGATTGCAGTCTCTTTCATATTAGGTTTTGGTCCAGGATAACGGAATTGTTCTTCTTTTACATTATCCTCACCTTCCTCTTTTATAGCCTCATTATAAAAATAACTAACAAGACTTGTACCATGGTGCTGAAGTATAAAGTTATGAATAACCTGCGGCAAATGGTATTCTTTAGCGAGTTCAATACCGTCTTTAGGGTGAGCAGTTATGAGCATTTTACTAAATCGAGGTGTGCATGTTTTATGAGGGTTTTCTATGCCATAAAAAGATTGGTTCTCAACAAAAAACATTGGTCTCAACAATTTACCAATATCATGATACATAGTACCAACCCTTGCCAGCACAGGATTTGCCCCAATCGCTTCAGCCGCAGCTTCTGCCAAGTGCGAAACAATCAAACTATGATTAAATGTTCCAGGTGCATCTGAAAGTAGCTTTTTTAATAATGGCTGGTTATGGTCCGCAAGCTCAGCTAGTCCGTATGGTGTCATTATTCTAAACATATTTTCTATTATTGGCAATACACCAAGAATTACAACACCACTAATTACAAAACAATTTAAAACTAAATATCCTAAATCCCTTGCAATCATTAAATTATTTATATCCATCATATATTTTTCTAAGAAATATATGCCTCCCACTAAAAGAACACCTGCTAAAGTAATTTTCAAACTTGTAATCAACAAATCAGAGCGTTTAGAAAATTTCAATTTTGAGATAGCTGTCATTACTACAGTATTCAGCAACATAAAAGAAACTACCGTTTCTATATTATAATGCATACCTATCGCTAATAGCGCAAGCACTATTGTTGAAGCAAAAAACGCATTTCTAGGTGTTGTAAATATAGATAAAAGTATTGTATACGCAGGTATCGGTAATATATATGGCGAAAAACCAGTAGGCAATACTGTTGCAACAAATGCAAGCGCCAATGTAAACGAAGACATTAATACTAAATATTTTGCATTATAATACTGTTTTTCGAAATTTTTCTCATAAAGCAAGAATGTCAGAGTAAAGAATGCCACCAATATATAAATTCCAATAATACCGCCAAAATTTACCTCTAATACATTATAACCTGCGGCTCTAAGAGCATCGCTTTTCAACTTAGTAACAGGCTCACCCTCAAATACAATTTTTTGACCTTTTTTAAACACAACTTCATAAGGCTTAACTGCATTTTGAGCATTCTTTTTCGCAATTTCTGTAGCGAATTCGTCAACTACAAGATTTGGAACAATAACTTGATTTAAAACCCCTGTAATCAAATTCATCTGTATTCTAGGAGTAGTATTTGGAATATTTCTTCTAATTATTGCGGAGACATTATTATTATCAAAATCCTTTGCAGAAATACCTGTATTTAAAACATTCGCTAATACAATTTTAGATTTATCAAAAATTGTATTCAGGTCATTATTACTAGACTTAATCATAAATTCAATTAAGCCTCTACGTTCACTTTCGTCAAAAAGAATCGTCAGCTCGTCTGCCTTAATTTCATCAGAGACCTTTTTTTCTCTTATCTTCACAACTGTTTTATGAAGCATTTCTAAGCTAGACATAATAAAATCGTCTTCTGCTTGAGTCAAAATCGGTTCAACAGACTGAGCTACTTCCTTTTTATGCAGTTCCGTTTTTTTCGTATCAATAACTTTAATATCTTTTTGAGCAACAATATCTCTTTTGCTTATTCCATTCTCAATTACTTTTTGAAAAAAGAAATTTTGAGAAGAAATCGCTGTTGTCATTAATACTGTAAAAACAATAAAACAAAATATATTTCTAAATTTTTTTGATGATATAATATCTAAAAATTTTTGCATGATTTACCTCATATTTACTGGACTTTTAGCTAATATTTTTGTCCATATCCTTTTTTACAACAAACCCGCATTTTGTACAAGCTAATGTTAAGCCCGTACTATCTATCGGCATAAAATTGTGTTCACAAAACAATGCTTCGTCAATATCGGTATACGTTGGTTTGTCAGGTATTATTTCCTTTGTTTGGCGTTTATTGAGCCACTTTACAAATACTTCTAATATATACATGATAGTCTATAATTTTAAATTCTAAATCCATTTGGCAGAAAATAACTTAGTTTTTTTATCTCTAAATTACCAAGATTTTCTGTAATAACTTCAATTTCTTGTTCATCACCTTGAAATTCATACAGCACCTGTCTACAAGCACCACAAGGATAACAGGAATCTGAATTCGGCGAATAAATAGCAACGGCAACAAGCTCTCTTTCACCCTCTGACACAGCTTTAAAAATAGCTGTTCTCTCCGCACAATTAGTAAGCCCAAAAGATGAGTTCTCAACATTACATCCCAAAAATATCTTACCTGTAGACGTAAGTACAGCCGCCCCAACCGCAAATCTAGAAAAAGGCGAGTAAGAATTTTGAGAAGCTTCTTTTGCTTTATCCATTAATGTTTTATAATCTATGTTCATACTTATATATCATATCCTATTTAGCAGAAAAGTAATCAGTTAATTAACTGATATCTGAAAGAAAAAGGCGGTGTTCCGCCTTTCTTCTTTATTACTTATTAGTAACTCTTACACCCATTGGGTCAATAGCATATGTTCCACCAGCTTCTTTTAATTCAAAGTTTATAGGAACCGTTGCTGTTCTTGAGCAAGCTTGGATTGTCCAAATTTCTTGCCATTTGTTATCAACTTTTTCAGCTGAAACTGCCGTATCAATAATCGCAAAGTCCTTACAATCAGGAGCTGCAACTCTATGTGCAAACATATACGCAGTAAATAATGTATTTTCTTGTAATTTTGTATCTGCTATAGACTTGCCAGGTAATGGTAAATTGGTATCGTAATTATACGCATAAACTGCTGCTGTCAAACCAGCTACAGCTAGTAATGTACAAAAAGTTTTTTTTAACATAATTAAATCCTTTCTTATTACCCCTTGCTCAAATATTATAACATGTTTTTTCAATTTTGGTGGAAAATTATTATAGCAAAACTTTTTCTAATGCTAAAACGGCATTCTCAATAGAATCATTGACAATTTGATAGTCAAACTTCTTAGAGTTTTCCATTTCTAACCTTGTAGACTCTAACCTTTTTTGAATAGCTTCTTCTGTTTCAGTATGACGTCCTCTAAGCCTAGCTTCAAGTTCTTCAAAAGAGGGTGGTAATATAAAAATCAAAGTTGCTTCTGGCATAAGTTTTTTTACATTCAACGCTCCTTGCGTATCAATCTCAAGTATTAAATTCTTTCCCTCTGCAAGCTTGTTTTTTACATATTCTTTTTGTGTACCATACATATTTCCCGAAAATTCTGCCCACTCAAGGAATTCGTCATTCTTTATCTTTAGCAAAAAGTCCTCTTTTGTTAAGAAAAAATAATTAACTCCATGCTCTTCCCCTGTTCGAGGCTTCCTTGTCGTGCAAGATACAGAAAGCTTGTAATTACTATTCTTTTTTAAAAATTCTTTAATAACAGTACCTTTCCCTACACCAGAAGATCCAGAAATAACAAATAATTTTCCCATTTATTCTCCAATATTCTTTAGACTTGTATGTACAGTTGTTTCAAATATCATATCATCGACCTTTTTTAATGAAAAATTTTCTTCAGACAAAACATTGACTTTTGATGTGCCTTTCAATTCATTTTGAGTCTTTTTTTTAAAACTTTCAATAACTTTTTTAGATAAATCTGGTATATCCATTTTATCAGTGCAAATCTCAATATAACATAACTTATTCATGATTTGCGTTACTCGTAATGCTTTATCTAACTCGTCTTCAGTTTGAACCTTTGTAGACCATACATCTCCCTCAAAAGCTCTCGCAAATTTTGAATAATTCACATGCATAACGTCGTTAAACTCGTCATCAGGTTCTTCTGAAAGCAAACGTTCAATTGTGTAACCACCATTATTAAGTATTAAAATAACAGGTTTTACACCGTATCGAAGCATAGAACCTAATTCCATAGCACCAACAATATGAGAACCCTCTCCAGAGAATAAAATCACTCTTGAATGTGGACTTGCAATACAAGCTCCAAAAGCCGCAGAAGTAGCCCAACCTATTGAACCCCAAAGCGTTTGAGTATTAAAATGCACATTATTAGGAAACTTTATCTGACAAAGGCCATGCGGTATAATACCAGTTTCTGCAAAAATAATATCATTTTCTTTAATAAACTCTTGCATACGAGGATAAATATACTCAGAAGTTAGGACTTTGCTAGACTCTTGAGTCTTTTGATACCCAATAAAATCTTTTTCAACGCTAAAATTTCTTGAAGAAATATTTTTTGTCAAAGATTCTAAAACGTCAGACATTTTAACATTGTCATACCTGATACCGTCCACATAGGTATATGTTCCATAGATTGCAATATGAGCGTTTATCTTGTATGGCAAATTAAATCCATATGAATTTAAATCACTATAAATAGGACCAACTGCTATCAAACAATCTGTCTCTTCAAGGGCTTTTTGTGCATTGAGATTCTTAAATGAAGCATAATAGTTACCTACATAATTTGATAAATCTGAATCTATTAGACCTGTTCCCATTAAAAAATTTGTAGTAGGAATCCCTGATTTCTCTACAAATTCTCTATATTCAATTAATGAATCAAATCTCTTAATCAAAGAATCGCCTAAAATAACTGGTTTTGTTGAAATTTCAACCTTTTTTATAATTTTTTCTACAACCTCACAAAGCTTATTATTATCGCTTATCCAGTTATACTCTGATTGTTTTACTGAAATATCCATTTTTGCAACATCAATAGGTAGTGCAATATAAACCGGTTTTCTCTCTTTTACAAAAACTTTAAGCACTCTATCTATCTCAAGTTTTGCATTGTCTCTATTTAAAAAAGTTGTTGTTGCACAAACATTTTTAAAAGCATTCTCATATGCACGAACATTCGCTTCTTGAAAATTATGATGAACTAACTTCTTCTCATCAATAGTAATTGAACTTGGCACACCAACTATATTAATAACAGGAATATTCTCTGCATAGCTTCCTGCTATAGCATTCAATGCAGAAAGTTCACCCACGCCATACGTTGTAACTATAGCCCCAAAGCCTTTTACACGAGCATAACCATCTGCTGCATATCCAGCATTAAGCTCATTAGTACAACCTATCCATTTTGTCTTAGGGTTTTCTTCAATAGCATACAAAATATTAAAATTATAATCACCAGGCAGGCCGAAAAAATCATTAACACCAAGCTCTTCCAGTTTTTTGACCAAATATTCGGCTGTATTCATCTGATTAATTCCTCAAAAATATTGTATCTATAATACCAAAAAGAATGCTCCTAGTAAACACAAAATATTGACATCAGAAAAAAAATAATTAAAAACTAACCATACTCCCTCAATCGTATGATTTTAGAAAAAAATACTAAAGTAAGTAATATATATACCGATTAACATGGGAGAAATGAGGTAAATCGTATGCAAATAAACGGCGGCGTAAGATTTTGTGAACAAGGAATGAAAGCTTCAATTCGTGCAATGCATGTACAAAGCGAAATTCTTGGAATGATTAACGAGAACGTAACTGGATTTGATAAAATCGGTTATCAAAGGAAAGAACCAGTAGTATCTTCTTTTTCTGAATATATCGGAATACATGGGCTTTCATCCACAATTGACGATCAAGTCGGTCGTATCATGGTTTCTAAAAACCCGCTAGATATAGCGATGGCTAATAAAGGTTACTTTCAAATACAAACACCTGAGGGCGTAAAACTTACTCGTGACGGCAGGTTTAAACTTGATAAATATGGACATTTACTAGATTTACAAGACAATTACGTTTTATCTGATGCCGGAATGCCAATAAAATTACCTATTGTACCATATAGCGTTGATCAAGTTACTATCAACTCAAAGGGTAAAATTAGCGTGTATGATGCTCACTCTGAAAAGGTTTATGAAGCTGGAAATTTAGGTATTGTTGACTCTAACGGCTTAGCAGTTCTAGATCCTCAAGTAAAACAAGGTTTCAACGAACACTCAAACGTTGTCTTACAAAATGAATTTTTGGCAGTAAAACCAGTCGTGAGAAATTTTGATGCTAACAGACAAATATTTTTGATAGAAAGCACAAATCTACAAAAAGTAATTAGCCAATTAGGCTCAGTTTCATAGGAGGGCTTAAAAAATGTATAACATGCAAGCAGTTATAAGAAAAAATATAAATAATACAACAATGCAATTTGAAAGACTAGGTCATATTGCAAATAACATTGCTAACTACAATACCATAGGATTTAAAACAAATCGCTTCGAGCAAATGCTCCACGAAGACGGTTATGTTAACGGTGCAATCCGTACTAATGCTTTACAAGGCAGTATAAGAATCACATCAAACCCTTATGACATTGCTATTGACGGACAAGGATATATCCCTGTTGTTTCTCCCGATGGAGAGATTCAATATACCAGAGACGGCTCTTTCAAAAGAGGTGCTAACGGATACCTTGTAACTGTCGATGATTGGATGGTAGGCGACGGTATAAAAATACCTGCAAATTCATATAAATTTGAAATTCGTCCAAATGGAGACGTAATAAATTACGATAATGCCGGCTCATTACCAGAAAAAATCGGAACAATCCCACTTGTCGAATTTGATTCTCCTGAATCACTTGAACAAGGACATAATAATAAAATGGTTGTGACAGAAGACTCTGGGAATCCAAGAATAGTTAAAGAGAACCAAGGAATTCGTCAGCACGCAATTGAAGCATCAAATACAAACATCTATGATGAATTAAACGATTTGATGAGAATGAATACATCTATGATAGCAAGCTTAAACTTGATGAAAGTTGCTGATGATATGTATAGTAAGTCAATTAACATAAGAGAATAAAGGTAGGCTAAAATGACATTTACAAGCTTAGACTCAATGGGCAAAACACATTTAATGTTAGATTTGATTTCACAAAGACACAGAGCTTTGGGGGCAAATGTTGCTAACGTAGATACTCCTGGCTATGTAAGAAAAGATATTGACTTTTCGCAATACATAGGAAGTATGAATAGCCCCATAGAAACAAAGCTGTCAACTGCACTAGGGCCATCAGGCGTTATGGAAGATCGTATTAATCAAGAAATTGATATAGCAGAAGAACTTGCTGAAATCCAAAAAAACTCATTGATGTATACTATGGCATCTAGAAGGATGTCAAATATAATTACAGAAATGAAAACTGTAATAAATGTAGGTAAATAATAGCTTATAAATTAACCAAAAGAGGATTAAACTATGTCTATTCTAGAATCAATAAATATCGGATCAAATGCACTTAAAGCTCATGGCTTAAGACTAGATATCCACGCAAAAAACATTGCGAATATTGATACTCCAAACTATGTTCGTAGGATTCCAGTATTGAATGCTAGCGAAGACATTTCATTTCACGGCCTAATGAACACAATGAAGAATGATGTTTTTGGCACAGGAACATTACCTTATTTACAAGGCGGAGTCGTGTTCAACGGTTGTGTTGAAGACCCAACTGTGGGAGAGAGAATTTATTCTCCAGGCCACCCTGATGCCGACGCAAACGGCTATATAAGATCTTCAAACGTTAATGCAATGGTTGATATGGCTGATGCTATAATGGCTCAAAGAGCATACGAAGCTAACCTTGCATTAATAAATATTTCTCGTTCTATGGCAAGTAAAGCAACAGAAATAGGTAGAAGCTAGGTTACAATATAAAACAAGAGTCGCCTCGTTAATAACGAGGCGACTCTTGTTTTGGAGATTATTAAACTAATTGATTGAAAAATTCAACTAATTTTTGAGCAACGACTCTCATATCGATTGTGATTTTATATGCGTGATTAATACCGGTGTTCTCAAGCAATACGATACCTGATTGCGCTTCTGCACCTCTGTTTGCTTTTTTATTAGCATTTTTTTCTAAGCCAAGTGCATAGTGTCTAAAACTAGAGCTTGCTTTGCATACATTACCATTAGCATCAGTATATGTGAATGTTTTACGACAAGTTTCACCATTTCTTTGAAGTCTATTATCATCATCATATACATTGCTCAATAATGCTGTGTAGTAGTTTTTAAGTGTTGTTGCAGCTTGGTCTACTTTAGCAGTGTCGAATACAACAGCTTTAAGTTTTGCAGCCACACCATCAATTTGACCTGAAATGTTTGCGATTGCTTGTTGTATAGCACCTTTAGGGTCTTTAGATCTGCCTCTTACCCAGCCTGATAAACTTACACCGCTACCTAAGCCGGAAAGAAGTTCTGCCATAGTTTTGTTATCAATTGTGCTTTCTTCAGTATCTGATTTTAATGCTAATATGGTTTTTCCGTCTGCATTAACAACTTTTTCATATTCTTCAATTGTTTCTTTGGATAAATTATCTTTTTCATCAAATTCTTTAGTTATACGTTTTAGACAATCTCCTTCTTCGTCGAAACCTTCAATAGTTACAGTTTTCTTTCCGTTAACGTCTACTACTGTAGTTGTTTTTCTGACCGCAAATCCAGCTACATTATATTCATATTGACTATTAACTATTTCCCCAGATTCTTCAGTTCTTTGAACTTCAAAAGTTACTCTGCCCATTTCATCAAACTCATACGTAGTAATTTGCGTAGGATTTTGAGTTACTTTACCAACAAGATTACCATTTTTATCATAAATATATATATTATCGTTTTTGTCTATTTCCCTCGTTCTACCATCAATAGCTACATCAAGATTGCTATTTATGTAAAAAGGGAAGTCTCGAGTAGCACCAGTACATCTTTCTTTGAGCTCTTTACCATTTTTACCAATTAATGGATTACCATTTTTATCACAGCCTTTTTCTGTTGTAGACCATAATACCCATTCTTGTTTCTTACTGTCATAGGAGTTTGCTGTCTCACAATAACCTAATTCTTTACCGTCTGAATCATAGTGATAATTTTTCTCCCATTTTTGCGATGGAGTATCATTTTCATAAACAGTTGCGGTATAATTTATTCTTTTACCGTCAGCATCTTTTACATCAGCTTCTTTATTTTTTAATTTTCCGTTTTCATCATATGTATATAAAACTGTTTCTGTTTGAACTAATTCTTCGTTTTCAAATTTTGTTATTACTTCTTTTACAAGTTTGCCATTTTCGTAGAATTTTTCTGTTTTTTGTTTAATTTGTGTAGCTCTGGTAGATAAATCTTGGATTTCTTCAGTTTTTTGCATAAGTCCTGCATTTGCCATTTTATCAATAGCTGCTTCGTATTCTGCACGAGCTTTTTCTACCGCTTTTTCAAGATCTTCTGCTTTTGCAGTGTCTTTGTTTTCTGCTAAAGCTTTTGTTGCAGCTTCGTAAGCATTAGCTGCTTTGTTATATGCAGCTTTTATGTTTAAATGTGTTGGCACTTGAACTTTGAAATTTAGTGCACTTAATGTCATTTGTTCAAGAATTGTATCTGCTGAAACTTGTCTGCCTGTTAAAATAGGTTGAGCTTTTACTTCTTGCTGATTAGATTCAGTTTGCTTTGCCACTGACATACCCCACCCAGTAGCCGATAATTTTTTCCCATAGTTGTTTTCAAAATTAATTCCCATAATAGTTTCCTTTCTTAAAAATTTTCTCTGAATTTTGAATTTCTATGTTTACTGTTACGGCATCTTTTTAAAAAACTTTAGGGGCAAGACACAATTCGACTCATATCATATCATATCATATCATATAGCAGATTTTACAAGGCTTTCAGCCTATTGTAAAGATTTTTATTTTCGCTTAACAATTGGTTATATTTCTTAACAAACACACTACAATTAATTGTTTTTAAATATAATTATTGCCTATTTCTGTTGGGGCTTGTAAATTCGTTTAAGAGATTGGCAAATTATTTTTTTTGAGGGTTTAAAATAAAAGTAATAATTCTTAGCTGGAGTAAATATGCAAGTAAATAATTCAATTAATCCGTCATTTAAAGGCTTATACATCATCAAAGGAACTGGTAAAAAAGTAGCTCGAGCTACAAGCCTAATATGCGAAAAATGCTCAGATCCAGTTATGCAAGAAATTTTAAGAGAACAGGCAAAAATAGTTGGAGTTAAATATAATCCCCAAAATATAATACCTAATTTTTTAGGGGTTACATATCATGCTCTTACCGGATATTTTGATGAAAAACAACCTTTGGTAAAAAATATTATAGCAACAAACGAACACACACCTATTGTTGATGAATACCAGATTAAAGAAGGTAACTTTCAATTTCTAAACGATATTGAAGATTTTAACGAAGCCGAATTGGAAATGATGAAGAATTGCTTCATTAATGAATTACACAAATTTCAAAGAGACTTATACAATTATGAAACGGCACAAAAGGAATGCTTTGAAAAAGGGAATTCGTCACTTTTAACAAAATTTATTATCAACAAAGCCATTGAAGCTAAAAAAATTCTTAATAAAATGCTTATTCCACACAAAATTAATCCAGCAGAAATAAAAACATTAGATGCTGATACTGTTTTAGATGCTATTTATCAAGATAAATTTAACTGCATAGATGGAAGTTTTAAAGGCGACATATAATACATAATTAAACTCAACAGCCTTTTTGTAGTATAATTATAAAAAACTGGAGTTTATTATGTTTAGAGATTTTAATGAAGTTGTATGCCTTGGCATGGGTGGTTCATATTCTGAAATAGCAAAAGATAAGCTATTTAAAAAACATGATTTATACCTTTATCAACGTTCACTTAATTCAATCAAAGAGTGCATTGAATATGTTGATGAATTCTCAAATGCTATTGCAATATTACCCGTAGAAACGTCTTATAAAGGAATTATCCGCGAAACAATGGATAATTTGATTATGACAAAAAATCAAAACATACAAATTCTAGCCGAAACTATTATTCCAGTAAATGATTGTATATTATCAAAAACAACTGAATTCTACAGTATTATGGGGCTCATAGCAAACCCAAATGCATTAGCAAAATGTAAAAAATTTGTTAAAGATGAAATGCCTAGACAATTGAATGTAGTAATGGCTGAAAGCATGGATGATTCAGCTCGACTTTTGAGTAATTACAATCTTACATATTCAATTATAGGAACCCATAAAACTGCAGAACTATATAACTTGAATGTACTCAAAGAACATATAGAAGACGATAAAGATAACCATAGACGATTTATAGTAATAGGAGACGGCACAACCGAGCCAACCGGAAATGATAAAACCAGTATCGTTCTGTTTATTGAAGATAAACAAGGAATGCTGATGAAAATAATTGAAGTGTTCGTTAAATATCATATAAATGTCACTCAAATAAATTCAAAAATGATGAATAATCGTATAGATGAACAAGCTTTATTTATTGATTTCGATGGACACTATAAGGATGAATTAGTCCAAAACCTCATCAAAGATTTAGAACTATTGTGTAAAAACACCCGCATAATTGGTTCATATAATAAATTTTAATGACAAATTTGTATTGTAATTTTCGCAACAAGGTGTAAATGCAACATGTTGCATTTGCAACATAAGTGTGCTATCATTCTCTTGCTGGAGGATATAAGTGGCTGCAGAAATCATTAAAGAAAACAATAAGATAAACCCTTGGCTTGCCTGCTTACCTACAATGGCCTCAGCGTTTATGTTTGTTTTAGATGAAACAATAGCAAACGTAGCATTACCACACATGGCTGGAAGTTTTTCCGTTAGCAGAGAAGAATCCATGTGGATACTCACTAGCTATTTGATTGCAAGTGGTATCGTTATCCCAATGGTTGGTTGGTTTAGTAAAGTTATGGGACGTAAAAACTTCTTTATGTTCTCTATCATTTTATTTACTCTGGCATCTGCACTTTGTGGTTTCGCACAAAACATGGAAGTAATGATTTTTGCTCGTATATTACAAGGCTTTGGTGGCGGCGGGCTTCTGCCAGTCTCTCAAGCTATTTTACTTGAAAACTTTAAGCCTGAAGATAGAGGCAAAGCAATGGCTACATTTGGTCTAGTCATAGTTATTGCACCGATTATTGGTCCAGTTATTGGTGGTTGGATTACGGAAAACTGGTCATGGCCATATATTTATTTCATAAACCTACCAATAGGTGTTCTCGCTCTTAGCCTGTCAAAAGCTTTAATTTACGATCCACCTTATGCACAGAAACAAGTTGGTGTTAAAGCCGATTTTTTAGGTTTCTTTTTACTAACAATATTTTTAGCTTCACTGCAAATAGTTCTAGATAAAGGAAACAATGCCGATTGGTTCAACGCACCATGGATATGTTGGTTATCAACACTTGCTTTGCTTTCAGGAATCGCTTTCTTTGTTTCTCAAATAAAAAACAAAGAGGCTTTAACAGATTTAAGCGTATTTAAAGATAAAAACTACTTTATTGGCACAGCAGTACAGATAGTTATGCAAGGAGTTTTACTTGCTTCATTAGCAATACTACCTCAATTTTTACAAGCTCTTTTAGGCTATGATGCTTTACAGAGTGGCATGTCAATGATGCCAAGAGGCATTGGTGCGCTTTGTGCGATGCTACTTTGCGCGACTTTAGCTAACAGTATTGATAACAGGTTACTTGTCGTAATCGGTTTAAGCATAATGGGAGGGGCTGGCTGGATGCTAGGGACACTAAATTTACAAATCGCACCAGTGAACATAGCAATTCCTAATATTTTATATGGTTTAGGACTAGGCTTAGCAATGATTCCAATTATAACACTCTCCATGGCAACATTAAAAAATGAACAAATGACAAATGCCAGCGGGCTTCAAAATTTACTAAAAAATATTGGTGGTGCTTTTGGAACATCAATTGTTGCAACACTACTTTCAAGGGGTGGACAAAAACATCAATTTATGTTGATAGAGCACTTAAATGATTTCACCCAACCATATACAGAGCGACTTCAGGCTATGTCTAGTGCTTTTATGACAACAGTAGATCCAAACACCGCTACATATATGGGACAAAAAATGATTTACGGACAATTAATGCAACAAGCTAATTTAATGGCCTTTATAGACGCTTTTCGAGTCTTTGCCATTGCTTGTATTGTAATTATACCTCTTATATTCTTAATAAAAGGTATTGAAAAATAACATTAATATTTTTCAGTAACAATGTGGCGAATTTGTCTTAAGACAAATTCGCCACAAGCTATCAACTATTCTTACTCCTTAGCCCTCTATTTCGGCTTTTTCTTGATTCTCTTCTTGAACCACTTGAGCTTCCTCTGTAGAACTGCTTATCTCCTCAGGAGGAGTAACTTTTTTAGGTCTTCTCCTTTTTGGCTTTTTAACTTCTTCTGAAGCCTCTTCCTCTACCATTTCATCGACAATTTCTTCAGGCTCATCTTCAGATGTTTCTTCTTCATTGTCTTCAGACTCATCAGAATCATCAGTTGCTTCTGCTTCTGCAGCTAAAGCAGCTTCAATTTCTTCTTCATCCTTAGCTCTAATAACAGGTATAGAAAGCATTAAAGCAACTTGATCGCCCTCTTGTTCAAAATTAAGTTCCAAAAGATCTTTATCCATTTCTAAATACTTAGAAAGTAAATCTACCAATTCACTTCTCATTTGTTCAAGAACTCTTGGTGTTAAATTTGTTCTATCTTGCATTAAAACAAGTCTTAATCTATTCGCTGCAACAGCTTTAGACGCATCACCGATAACAGGTTCTTCTGACTGTCTAAAGAATTTTGCAACTGTATTATAAATATCAGTGAAAAGCCCCATCTTACACCTTCACTTTCAATTTAGATAAAACATTCTTAATTTTTGCAACAAAACCTTTTGGCTCATCCAAATCTAAGAATGGGACTTCTTCACCCAAAATTCTTTGAGCAACATTTCTATAAGCTTTACCAGCTAAAGCAGCTTCGTCATTAACAATCGGTTCCCCTTTATTTGTTGAAGTAATAATTCCTGTATCCTCAGGTATAATACCAATTAAAGGACAGGAAAGAATTTCTACTACATCATCAACACTCATCATCTCATTTGATTTGATAAGACTTGGGCGAACTCTATTCAATAATAATTTATAACTTTCAATTTCTTCTTTTGCTTCCAATAAACCAATGATTCTATCAGCATCTCTTATAGCCGACATTTCTGGAGTTGTAACAACAATCGCTTCGCTAGCTCCAGCAACAGCATTTTGAAATCCTTGTTCAATACCAGCGGGACAATCAACTAAGACAAAATCATTAGTTTCTTTTAATTGATCACAAATACCTTTTAATTGCTCTGCATTAACCGCAGATTTATCTCTTGTCTGTGCAGCAGCCAAAAGTGATAAATTCGGGTTCTTTTTATCTTTAACTAAAGCTTGTTTTAGCTTACAACGTTCTTCAATAACATCTACTATTGTGTATACTATTCTATTTTCCAAACCTAACAATAGGTCTAAGTTTCTTAATCCTAAGTCAGTATCGATAAGAACAACTTTATGCCCTTCTTTAGCTAGAGCTGTACCTATGTTCGCACTTGTTGTTGTCTTACCTACACCACCTTTACCGGATGTGATTACTATTACGCGACCAGTCATTAATCTCTCCTTAACTTTTTATAAATAACTATTTTACTTTCTTCAATTTGAGCTTCTTCTGGAGTGAACTCGTTTGTTTTTTGTACATAAGGAACATTTAAAGTATCGTTTCTTCTTGCGTACAAACCTGCTATTCTTAATTGAATAGCATTTAATTTTAAAGCTCTTACTTTAGCTGAAACATTGCCTTTCGCACCTGCATGTGCAATTCCACCTAAAATACCCCATACTGTAATATCACCACCAGCAATAATTTCACTACCTGGGTGAGCATCACCAATTATTAAAATATTTCCGTCATAAGTTACAGTCTGACCTGAACGTAAAGTTTGATGTAAGTATAAAGTCGGCAGAGTTTTTGTATCTGTTGTATTTTCTTCTGCACCTTCAGGGAGCACATCACCTGTATCAAGTAATATATATTTACTTACTTCTTCTCTAGTAATCAAACCTTCACTAGCAGCAAGTGATTCAAAATCTGTTTCAAAATGTTCTGATGGAATAACTTCAGACAATTCTTGAGTAGATTCTTCTGTATAAGTGTCTTCAATTCCATCTATAGTACTTATAGCTTCAACATTTTCCGCATTTACTTCAACAACTTTTTCTTCAACTTGTAAAACTTCTTGTTCTTCTATTTCTCTTACCTCGACAGACTTCTCAACTGTTTCACTTTCTTTTGCAGTGTAAGAAGCGACATCAAGATTTGATTCAAGCTTTGAAACAATAATACCCAAGCTTACAGCGGAAGCTTCAGTTTGCTCTGAAGCGGTATCTATAAAAGCAATTTCTGCATCCATAGATTCAATAAGCGCTTTAATACTTAATAATTGAGATTGTTTTAAATCAAGAGCACCTAGTTTTAGACAAACTCTTTTACCCTTTACATCCGGATGTTCCATCACAGAACTAAGTTCAAATACCAATTGAGTTGTATTCTTGGTATTGCTTAAATCAATAATAAAACCGTTCTCTACAAAACCTTTTTCCATTGCTAATACCCAATATAAACTACCACATGCATGAGAATATCCCAAAATTTTTAGGAATTCAATAAAGTGTATCGTAATGTTAAGGGGGTATTTCTGTAGAATAAATATTTAATCAATTTTTCCAAAAAACAATCTAATTCCTCCAAAGCGTTTCTTTAGGGTTTCTCCTACTCCAACAACAATTTGATTTATATTACAGACAAGTGTGTTTAATCTTTGTAACAGGCAATTTGTTAATACTGAGCTTTGCTTATTTAAACTATCACTAAACCCACCAAAGTTTTTAGTTGTAACAACTAAGTTTCCGCTCGTTTCTTGTAAATTATACAATGCTGTATCAATATATCCTTTGTCAACAGATTCTCGCAAAGTTTCTGACATTCTCGCTAAATCCTTAGACGAAGAATTAAAATTGTCTACAGTTTCTTTTATAGCAGGTCTAACATCTTTTAAAATATCAGTCATAACATAAAGCATCATCGTCAACGCTTCAAACGTATCTCCTGCAGATTTAACAGTATTATTCACATTCTCTTTTATTTCATCCAACCCACCATTTCTTGCTTGGTCTTCTAAAAAGTTTTCAAAATTTACCCCCAAATGGCCATCAAGCACAGCGCCGTGCTTCAATGTTGCAATATAAGGTGAATCTGGATAAACAAGTTCTATGTAATCTTTTTTATCTTTTCTTCGTATAACTATCTCTGTATTTGCAGGTAGCTGTATGCCCTTATTTTTTATTCGCATATCAATAAGGGTTGTTTGATAATCATCACCAGGATGAACTTTAGTAGTTTTTCCTAGCCTAAAACCTTTGTAATAAACAGATATATTGTGTTTAAAAGGTTCAAGTTCTTTAAACCTTGCGGTTATTTTGATTGTGCCTAATAAATAAAACAAATAATGTAATAAAATAACTGTAATTATTCCTAAGAAAATATATTTTTTATTCATAAAATAATTCTCTTTGGAATATAAAATTTAAAAAATTACACACAAGAGCTATTCATATCTTAGAGCATCGATTGGATTTAAAAGAGAGGCTTTATAAGCTGGATAATACCCAAAACCTATTCCAACTAGTCCTGAAAACCCAAAAGACAATAAAATAGGTGCTATAGAAATCACCACATTAGTACTAAACGCAAAGCCTACAAAAAGTGCAACAGCAATTCCTGAAATTACGCCAATTAATCCACCGAGTAGAGATAACACAAGAGCTTCTATTAGAAACTGCATTCTTATATCCATTGCACGAGCACCTATTGCCATACGAATCCCTATTTCTTTTGTTCTTTCAGTAACTGAAACTAACATGATATTCATGATTCCTATTCCGCCAACAACTAAAGATACCGAAGCAATAGAGGCAAGCAAAATTGCAAAAGTTTGTACAGTGGATTTCATTTTCTCTTGAAATTCTGCGCTATTACGGATTTCAAAATCGTTTTCCTGAGTTTTTCCCAAGCTATGTCGTCTGCGTAGAATATCATTAATATCTTGTTGTGCAATAGTTGTATCCTCTATTGATAATGCTTTCACAATAATCTGGTTCACTGCACCAGGGAAATCTGTACCAAAAACTTTTCTCTGCGCCGTTGTAAGTGGGATAAAAATTAAATCATCTTGATCCATTGGCCCCATTTGTCCTTTTGCTTTAAGGGTTCCAATAACTCGAAATGGAACATTTCCAACACGAATAGTTTTATCAATAGGGTTTACATCCCCAAACAATTCACGTTCAATAGTCTTACCTATTATACATACCTTTGAAGCATTATTATCGTCATCTCTATTGATTGGACGACCTAAATCCATCTCATAATTTTTTACATACAAATAAGATGCTGTGATTCCATAGACCGTTGTTGACCAGTTTTGATTACCATACATAACTTGTTTTGATGAGTTCATAAGCGGTGCAACAGATTCAATTCCACGAGCGGTTCTTTTAATCGCATCTGCATCTTTTACGCTTAAGGTTGGTTTTGTTCCCATTCCCATAGAAACACCACCCGTTTTTGCAGTAGCTGAACGAATAGTTAAAAGGTTTGAGCCCATAGATTCCATATTGGCTTGTACTTGTTTATTCGCGCCCTCACCAATAGCTAGCATTACAATCACAGCTGCAACGCCAATAATTATCCCCAAGCTTGTAAGAGCCGAACGCATTTTATTGACTTTGAGAGAGTTTAAAGCTATTTTAAGAGTAGATTTGAAGTCAATCACTACAAGCCTCTCTTTCTAGTATCTTCAATAATTTTTCCGTCTTTGAAACGCAATGTGCGTTTTGTATATTCAGCAATATCAGGCTCGTGAGTTACAAGCACAATTGTTTTTCCAAGTTTTTCATTAAGGTTTACAAAAAACTCCATAACATCAATACTTGTTTTCGTATCTAAATTCCCAGTTGGTTCATCGGCAAGGATTAGCGGTGCGTCGTTTACAATTGCACGAGCGATTGCCACTCTTTGTTGTTGTCCACCAGACATTTGCGACGGCATATTGTTTTCTTTTTTCTCTAATCCAACAATTTTAAGCGCTTGTCTAGCTCGTTCAATACGTTCTTCTTCTGGTATACCTTTGTAAATCATTGGCAATTGAACATTATCTAAAGCTGACGTTCTTGAAATTAAGTTAAATCCTTGAAAAACGAAACCTATTTTATTATTTCTTATATCAGAAAGCTCATCAGGCGAAAGTGAGAAAACATCAACTCCGTCGAGGTAGTATTCACCCGAATTTGGCTTATCGAGTGTTCCTAACATATTCATGCAAGTTGATTTTCCTGAACCAGATGCACCCATAATCGCAACGAAATCGCCCTGCTCAATTTCAAATGAAATATCATTCATCGCATAGAAAAGCTCATCGCCCATTTGATATGTTTTTATTGCGTTTTTTACTTCTATAAGTGCCATTAAGTTATTTCCTAAATTCTTGGTGGTCTCATACTGGTTGGCTTTTTAGATTTACCGCTACCAGTTAAGCTTACACAAACTTTATCACCAACTTTTATTTCATCACTAATAATTTGTGTTTTATTATCATCAAAAGCTCCAAGCTCTACATTAAAACGCTTCAAGCCTGTGTTTGTCTTTATCCAAACCCCTTGTTTTTCGTATTTTTGTGTATTATCAGCTGGAGTAAATTTCAATGCTTGGTTTGGAACGCAAAGCGCATTTTTTATATCGCTCGTAATAATTGAGACATTAGCAGTCATGCCAGGGATTACAAAACCTTCTGAATTATCGACAGAAACGATAACAGTATAAGTTACAACATTGTTTGTCGTTGTACTAGCAAGACGCACCTGTGTAACAGTTCCCTCAAAAGTTTTATCTTGATAGCCATCAAGTGTGTATTTTGCAACTTGTCCGACTTTGATTTTTCCGATATCAGCCTCACTCACGCTGGTTTCAATTTGCATTTGAGTTAAATCTTTAGCTACTTCAAAAAGTGTTGGGGTATTAAAACTAGCTGCAACAGTTTGACCAACATCTACAGCTCTTGAAATAACCGTACCGTCAACAGGTGACGTAATTTTTGAATATCCCAAATTTGTTAAATTATTATTCAAAGTTGCTTGAGCAGCATTCACTTCTGCGGTAGCGGAAGATACTTCTGCAAGTGCTTGTTGGTAGTTAGAATAAGCAAGTTCCACTTCGTCTTTTGAAACATAATTTTTCGCATATAAATTTTTATATCTTTGATAATTATTTTTTTTGTAGTTCAAAGAAGCTGTTGCTCGTGAAAGACTTGCTCTGGCATTGTTTAGTTTTGCAGTAGATTGGTCAACATTTGATTGGAACAAACTTGGATCAAGCTCTGCAAGCATATCTCCTTTTTTTACAACAGAGTTATAATCAACATAAATTTTAGCAACCGTTCCTGAGACTTGCGTACCAACTGCAATTGTATTGATTGGCTTAATTGTACCAGAAGCCTCTACATACTGAGTAATTGTCTCTTGTGTTACTGGTTTTGTGATGTATTTAACTTTTTTTGAGCTAATAAAACTAAACAAAAGCACTAGTGCTAAAACAGTTCCTATTATTAAATATAATTTTTTATTCATATTTTAAAATCCCCATAGAATTTCGCAAAGTTTCTCTTGCTACGTTGTATTCAAAAACAGCTTCTACAAAGCTTAGCTGTGCGTTGTTATAACTAGCTAAGGCATCTTGAAGCTCAACATAATTGTTCAATCCTACACTATAGCGGCCATCAGCTAGTTCAAAGTTTTCTAAGCTAGCTTTGACTTTTTGGCTCATTAGCGGTATTTTTCTTTCAAGTTGACGCATATTAATATAATTTTCTTGAACTTCCCAATAAATATCTTGTTTTGCAATATTAACATTATGATTGGCAATATCTAAATATGCTTCACCCTCTTTAATTTGGTAATGTATACCTACAGGATTAATTGAGCCAAGCCCCATACTAGCTCCGACTTGAAGAGGACTTGAATATGTTGATTCGTTTTTTGTATAACCCCAAGTCAAATCTGCTGTAAGCTCTGGAGCATAAGAGCGCTTAATTGCTTTTAATGATTCTTCTTGAACTTTAGCAAGCATTCTGTTTGATTTTAAATCTGGTCTATTTTCTAATGCTTTATCAACAGCCTCTTGGCGTGTTAATTTGTACGGAGAAAGCTCATAATCTTGAATAATATCATTGTGTTCTATTCCAGAAGTAAGCATTATAAGCCCATCTTCATTCTTTTTAAGATTAAAACCTGATGGTTTAATTTCATCTAAAGACTGCATTTTCTTTTTATAATCAGCCTTTAAAAACCCAAAATTTTCGGTATTTTGTACTACAAAATGCTTAGACTCGTTATAATACATTGAATTTTTGAGTGCTAATACATTTGTTGCTAAACTGTTTTGAGCATCAACAAGTTGTATTTTAGAGTCTGCAAGGTTAACTTCGGCGTTTACAACATCTATTTTTGATTTTAACCCCTCATCAAACATTGCTTTAGTTCGTTCGTAGTTGAGAGTATTTATTCTTACGTTTTGCTCATAAATATCGAGATTTGCTAATGAACGCAAAACATTGTAGTAATTCATTTTAACGTTATATACAATGTTTAAAATATCATAATCGTAATCAAATTGGGCTGATTGTGTATCATATTTTGCCATATTGATTCTAGCAGTTGTTTTTCCAAAATCCCAAATTAACTGTGAAATTCCCGCATTAAACCCTATAGAATCAGTATGTGTATTTGCAATTCTAGTACCACTATTAGCTAAATGATTGTAGTTGACTCTTGCTGTTAAGCGAGGCGCAAAACTGGCTTTTTGTTGACCAATACCAGATTCTGCAGCTTTAATATGTTGTTCTGCAACTGCAAGATTTGGATTGTGAGCTATTGCATAATCAACGCATTCTTCTAAAGATAAAGTGATAAAATTTTGTTGAGATTTTTTAAAAGGAATAACTTCTGGAAGTTCGATTTCAGTTACTTCAACTCGTTTATTTTTCTTAGATTTTTCTAACTTAACTTCATTTTTTTCACGTTTAAAAAAGCTAAATTTCTTAGGGGTATCTTCTATTGCAAAGGCAGAAAGATTTGACAGCAAAGCTGCTGATAAAAATAAACTTAGCATTTTTTTGTTAGAAAGTTTTATCACAAATCCTCCATTTATTATATTACATTAATATCTCAAAATATGGTATCATTTTATAAAACGAATTATATTTAAGAAAGTTCAAAAGGCGGTATTTTGAATATACTTATTCTTGGGAATTGCACAGAAGATTTTTATAATTATCTAAAAACATCAAAACTTTTTGATAAAATGTTTTTGGCTGGAAATTCTGCTGAAAGTAATATCCCAAATATTGATTTTGAAGATGAAAAAGAGTTAACAAATAAAATTAAAGCTTTACAAATTGATGTTGTACTTGTTACAGATAAAACTTTTATTAAAAACGGCTATGTAGATTTTTTAAAATCACACTATATAAACGTAATTTCACCAAATAAAAAATGGTTCAACTTAGAATTTTCTCAAGCCGTGTCTAAAAAATTATTGGAATATTACTCCATAAACACACCCAAAATTATTCTCGCACCTAAAGAATTCCCTTTAGTAATAAGGACAAATTCTTCAAATAAACGCAAAATTGCAAAAAATATGGACGAACTAATTGATTTAATGAAAAATCTTTCTAGTGAACAATATTTTTTAGAAGAATATTTAGACGGAAACTGTCAATCGCTACTTAGCTTGTGGGATGGCGAAAGCTTATATCATTTTGATTCAGAAATAAATTTAACCGAGGTACAAAAGGACAGGCTTGATTTATTAAAAACAAAGTTTAATTTCATGTTTGGCGATGAAAAACCCAATTTTATCGGTTTCTTTTCCTCAGAGTTGATATGGGCAAAAAATGATTGGCATGTCATAAGCTTTGAAATGGGACTTAATGAAAATCTAATTATCAAAAATATAAAAAAAGACTTCTTATATATTCTAAATTCCGCAATATATCAAAAGCTTAATGAATTAAAATAAAAAGAGCGACTGATAATCAACCGCTCTTTTTAGTATTCTATTCAAATCTTATCTTGTTGTTTGAATAAACAAACTTATCAAATCATTTAGCGCTGAATATTGTTTTTGATAATTTTGTGATTGTTTTTCCAACGCTAAAATTTGTTTTTTGTATTCTTGAATTGTTCCTTGACACTCTCTAGCAGAAACTTTTAAACTTTCCTGAACTTGCTGAGCATCTTGTAAAACACTCTTCATTGATATTCCAAGAGCTTCCATCGTTTGCTTGATGATTTGTGCACCAGTGTGTCTTGAAACACCACTTGGTAATTGAGAGATAAGCTTTTTCAAAACAGTTATATTAGCTGGCATCTCAAAATTTTCACTAGAATTATCTGTAATAGATTGAGCAACTGGCTCTGCAAACATAGGTTCCTCTTCTTCTAAATCATCAAAAAAGCCAGAAGTAGCTTGTGCTACAGGCTCAGCCAAAAAGCTCTCATCTGATGCAAATATATCTTCTGAAGACTCTTCAGCTACAGGCTCTTCAAAAAGAGATGTATCTACAGTTTGTTCTTCCATATCCATATTTTCAGCCTGTCTTTTTAAGGCTTCAACAATCTTCTTCCCTACGCTCTCGTTGTTCATTTTTTACTCCCTCGTAATTTTTACTGAATTTATTATATGTTAAACATTATTAAAATCAAAGCAAATTCATGACTATTTGTTATTTTTCGTAATAATTTTATAATATAATATGGTATAAGTTGTTTGGAATTAAGATGGAGTAGATTTATGACAAAAGATATCGACTGGGGAAATTTAGGTTTTGGGTACATCAAAACAGATTATAGATATGTTTCAAATTACAAAGACGGAGCTTGGGACAACGGCACATTAACAACTGATGAAACTGTTACTCTTCACGAAAGTGCTTGTGTTCTTCAATATGCCCAAACCTGTTTTGAAGGTCTTAAAGCGTATAGGACAGAAGACAATAGAGTTGTTTGTTTCCGACCTAATATGAACGCTAAAAGAATGTCTGACACAGCAAAGAGATTAGAAATGCCTCCTTTCCCAGAAGATAGATTTGTTGATGCTGTAGAAAAAGTTGTTAAAGCGAATTTAGACTTTGTGCCGCCTTATGGCTCAGGTGCAACTCTTTATATTAGACCATATTTGTTTGGTTCAAACGCTGTTATTGGAGTTAAACCAGCTACAGAATACCAATTCAGAATATTTACAACGCCAGTAGGTCCTTACTTCAAAGGAGGAGTAAAACCTATTACTCTTAGAATTCCAGATTTTGATAGAGCTGCTCCTCGTGGTACAGGTCATGTTAAAGCAGGACTAAATTATGCTATGAGCCTACACGCAATTGTTGATGCGCATAATCAAGGTTATAACGAAAATATGTATTTAGATTCTGCAACAAGAACAAAAGTTGAAGAAACAGGTGGAGCAAATATTATATTTGTCACTAAGGATAACAAGGTTGTTACACCGAAATCTGATACTATCCTTCCTTCAATTACAAGACGTTCTTTGATGTATGTTGCTGAACATTATTTGGGGCTTGAAGCTGTAGAAAGAGAAGTCCCTGTAGAAGAATTAAAAGAATTTAAAGAATGCGCTCTTTGTGGTACAGCAGCAGTTTTATCACCTGTTGGTAAGGTTGTTGATCACGGAGAAGAAATCTTATTCCCATCTGGAATGGAAAATATGGGTGAAATTACTAAAAAACTTTATGACACTCTAACAGGTATTCAAATGGGTAGAATTGAAGCTCCAGAAGGCTGGTTGAAAGTTATTGCATAATGGGTAATTTTTATTTTCTAAAAAATTTGGATAAAAATCTTTATGCTATTATCTCCGATGCAGAAAAACTGTATCGTGATGAATATTTTGAACAATGTATAGCACAAAGCAGACGTTTTGCGGAAAATATCTGTAAGCAAGTTTTGGGTTCTGCTCGCACTACGGAAAAATCTTTTGATGATATGCTAGCAACATTAAAAGATAAATCGAATCAGTCAGAACAAGAAAAAGAATTCATTAATGATTTGTATTTTCTAAAACGTGAAGGAAATAATTCTGTACATTCCTCAACAGTAAAAAAAGAGGGAATGCTAGCTTTAGAGTGTTTACAGAGAGCTTTTGAAGTTTCTATAAATTACGCTGTTTTTCATGCAAAAGCTCCAAATAACTTGTTAAAACTTAGGTTTGACACAAAATTGCTAGTAACTGGAGAAAAAACTAAAAAAACATTGACTGACAGATATAAAGAGGCCGAGAAAAAGCAAGCAAAGACTTCAAATAAAATAAAAAAGCCTACAAAACAAAGTCATAAAATGAAACCAAGCCAGCCCCAAAATAATTCTTTGTTTTGGATTTTTGTTGGAATTTCTGGTATTATATCAACGGTTTTAGTTTTAACCATATATCTATTATCGTTTGTTTAGGAATAATTTATGCTAAAAGATTTACTCAAAGAAAAAAAATGTTTTAAACTTGTTTGTGGCGCAGGAAATGAAGATACTATTGAAGTAGAGAAACTAGTCACAATATATTCTCTTGCCGGTTGTAATTTTTTTGACGTATGTGCAAAAGAAGAAATTGTAGATGCCGCAAAACGAGGTCTAGAAAGAGCAGGAATAAAAGAAAACAGATATATCTGCGTGAGCGTAGGAATTGATGGAGATCCGCATATTACAAAAGCTTACATTGATAAAAATAAATGTGTAGAATGTAGAAAATGTGAATCAATTTGTCCTCACGATGCAATCAGAAATATTGAAGTAATCTCTGAGCGTTGTTTAGGCTGTTCTGTTTGTGCTAAAAACTGTCCAGCTAACGCTATTTCAATGGAATCAAAACTTATTGATTACAATGAAGTTTTACCAAAGCTTATACAAAAAGGTATTGATTGTATTGAATTTCACGCAATTACAGAAGATGAAGCTGATGTTGATGAAAAATGGGCTCAAATAAATAAAATGTTTAACGGAATGCTTTGCATTTCGCTTGATCGTTCAGAACTTGGTGATAAAAAACTTAAAGCTAGAGTTGAAAGAATGATTAAAGCTCGAGCACCATATTCTACGATTATTCAAGCTGATGGCATTGCAATGAGCGGAAACGATGATGAATACGGAACGACTCTTCAGGCAATCGCAACAGCACAGCTCTTTCAAAACGCAAAAATGCCTATTTATATCATGATGTCTGGTGGAACAAATACAAAATCAACAGAACTAGCAAAACAATGTAATGTTTACCCACACTGTTTAGCAGTCGGATCTTATGCTAGAAAAATTGTGAAAAAATATCTCCAAATGAATGATTTATTAGAAAATAAAATAGCCCTAAACGAAGCTGTTAAAATCGCAAAATCATTGATTAATACTTCTTTGGAGAACATGAAAAATGATTAATCTAAAAACTTCTGATTGGCAAATTGACAATATTAAAACAGTCCTTTTTGACAAAGACGGAACGATTATTGATCTGCACTATTTTTGGGGGAAAATGACTGAAATGAGGGCAAATAAAGTAATAAAAAAATATAAAATCCCTCAAGAAAATTTCTCAAAAATTTGCCTTTTTCTAGGCTATGATTTAAATACAAAAAAAATGCTTCCTAACGGAATTACCGCTATTTATTCACGTTCTAAAATTATTGAAATATTTCGTGAAAAATTAGAAGAATTTGGAATAATTTCATCAACGGAAGAAATTGAAAATATTTTTGACTCTGTAAGTGCTAAATTCTATAAAAATATGTCAGAATACACAAAGTCAATTAAAGAAGCAATTGATTTTATAAAAGAATTGCATCAAGCGGGAGTAAAACTCGGTATTGTTACTTCAGATTCTATTGAATCTACAAAATTAACCTTAAAAAATTTTGGCTGGGAAAAATATTTTGATGTTGTAATCGGTAGAGAGTCTTCGGAATTCACAAAAGAAAGTGGAGAGCCTACAAAACTAGCTTTAAAAACTTTGAATGCAACTCCTAAAACCACAATTATGATAGGCGATACACCAATGGATTATATTTCCGCTAAAAATGCTGGGGTAAATATAACTATTTTAGTAGCTACAGGCCAAATAAAAAAAGAAGAGCTTGAAACAACAAGCCCCTTTGTCGTGAACAGCTTATCCGAAATAAAAATTTATTCGTAAAGCTTTGAAATATCCAAACAAATTACACCTTGCGATTCTTCGTATACAGTATTTTTAAATTCTTCAATGTATTTAATATCAATATTGTATTCATCAAAAATACCTTCTTTAGCAAGTTCAATAAGCCTATCAACATATTTTTGACAGTTATATTTTGTCTCAGGCTTTAATTTTATTTGCTCAGTAAAATCAATACTTTTTCTATCGGAATTCTCTCTAGTGCAAGCACCGCCAAAATTTGAAATATCGTCAACACCACCACAAGAACGAGGATAAATATGTTCAATAGATGCCATTGACGGCCATAGAAGACGATAAATTATTTTTTCAGAGGGCTCATTTGCATATTTCATAACGTATGCTGAAACATTTTCTCTTGATGTTGGCAACTTTTCAGCTGTTTCCAACATTTTTTCCTTTAACTTCTTGTCAGGTAAATATTCTATAACTTTCGCTAAATCATATATAAAAGCTTTTCGGCTGAAAGGTGCAATTACTTTTTCTCCTTTTAAACGCTTTTCTGCATCAATTAAAAGATTAACCAAAGATTCATTATCTTTCAAAATTGAAGTACTTAAAATTATTTTTAAAAATCTGACAGTTTTTAATTGATTAATCCTTGTAAAACTTGTTGTTTTTTCTGGCAATTTATCAGCTTCCATCAAAAGCTTCGTCATAACCTTTTTAGCTTTTAAACTTTTGTTTTTTGAAACATCCTCCTTAATCTTGCGTAAGCGATACTTAAACTCATTTGTGCTGAATGGGTTTATAATTGGACGCTCTGCAAGCTTATCTCTTGCTTCTTTCATTAATTGGATAAACTCACTTCTATAACTATCAGGTAAATCCTTAGCTAAAACATTCAAATCACATAAAATAGGAGCCTGATCTTTTCTTAAAAAACCTTGATAGTATGGCGAAATCTCTTTAAAAGTCTCACTAATTGTTTTGTTTGGATTTATTTTAGCTTGTTCTTTTAAAATCTCGTATACAATAGATTCCGTTCCTTGAATACTTTTTTCAAAAATTTTAATTCTCTCCAAAACCTCTGTAATTTCACCCTCAAAAACCCTATTTTTTAACAACTTTTGAACTTTTTTAGGGTCAATCATTTCAATACCTGAGTACATGCACGGAAGATTATATGCAAAAAGTAATTTTAATTTCCCAGCATTAGCTATCCCCAGAATTGTACTACAAGGATAATAAATAGCCGGTAAAGTAAATTGTTCATCTTGACGTACTTCATTACCCTTTTTAGCTATTCTTCTTGGGGCCGTTTTTAGGAAATAAAGTTTTTGTTGGATTGCAGATTTTTTCACGACTTATATTAATATTATAACATATTTTTGGACTTTTTTCATATAGAAACTTCTAATCTTTTATTACAGAATTACGCCAATGAAATAAATAAATTAAAAGTATTATATCAATAAATGTCCACAAGCCTTTTGCCAAATATATTTTAAAAATAGGATTAAACAGAAGCGCAATAATTACAAAAGCAACAAAAGACTTGGAGTCTTCTTTTTTATCATTTAAAATATAAACACTCCAAACCGCATAAGCCGTTACAAAAAGCCTAAGCAGGGCATATGGGCCATAGCCTAAACCAATATCCATTAGATTAGCCCCTACAATAAAAAATAAATAAACAATAAGGATATTAGTAGAAATTAAATAATTTTTGCTAAACATTTCTTCTCCTTGATTCTATCCATTCTAGAATCATTTGAAAAATTGTAAATAAAAACCAGAAAATATAATGGAAAGTAAATAGTAATATTGCTGCCCAGAGCGGAAAATTCCAAAAAGCATGAGCTCCATATATTCCTGCAACTGTTCCAAGAATCGGAATATAAGCAACGAACCCACCCAATATTAGAGAAATAATCCAGTTTTCCGTATAAGCATAAACACCTGCATATATTGCAGCCCACTGCAACAAACCTATTCCCCAATAACCGATAATTAATATTGCACCTAGAGTATTCACCGAGAAGTCTTTTAATCTTTCTAATATAGGCTTTCTACCATTTTCATCAAACGATTTTGATGGTATGCACGACAAAACGAGCATTAATATTGGCATAATAGAAATTATAGCTAACCACTTCCACCAACCGATATCACGCAAACGTTTTATTGTCGCAAAAACCGATGCTACAACTATCAAAATGCTAATAACAAAAGCCATTCCTTGAAAAAAAGAATACATATCAGCATCAATAATTTTTTTTGTGATTAGATTCAACAAAGTATTTATAAGTATTACTACCAAAGTAAATATAAAATAATTTTTCCTTTTCAATATTCCTTTATAAGAAAAAATATTAGTATTTTCTGAACAAGAAATAATCTTTTCCATACACACCCCACAAGTTACCTTAAGAATATTTTATATTTACTTACCTTATATGTACATAACTCAAAAGTATAGATTTTATAAAAAACTGGAAGTTTCTACATTTGAAACTTCCAGTGAAATGGTTGCGGGAGCTGGATTTGAACCAACGACCTTCGGGTTATGAGCCCGACGAGCTACCAGACTGCTCCATCCCGCGATAACTCTTTACAAGTTCTATTATGCCCGCTCAATATAAAAAATCAAGTCTCTTTTTCTTATTAAAATAAAAACAAGACGCAAGTTTTTTATTTAGAAGTTTTAATTAAGCATGCGCATTAGTCCAATAAATCAAAACTACTCATATAAAACCAGTTTTAAAGGCTGTTTTAGCTCCGAGAGTTTACCTGTTGCTTTTAAAAATAAGAAACTCTGTAGTTACTTAATACATGAATCAGCTTTTTTTAGAGATTTAGATTTACTAGAGTTTACAATTAACCATCTTAAAAAGCTCAAAAAACCAGTATTAAATATTGTTTCTGGTGCTTGCTCTGAGGGGTTTGAACTCTTGAGCGCAAAAATGTTAGCCGAAAATGCTGGGCTAAAAGTTAATTGTATAGGCTTTGATTTAGGAGAAAACGCCATTCAAAAAGCTAAAAGTTTCAACTATAGCATACTTCTACCAAAAAAGGAGAGCGGATATGCAGATATGCCAGGTTTTTCTGACAGTTTTTTGGTTTTTAAAGATATCAAAAACATGAGTGAAAAGGAAAAAAAACTAAAAAGAATTTTTGATGAACATTTTGTAATAAATAATCATAACATTTATAAAACAAATGATTTTCTCATTTCACAAAAAACAAATGTTAGACTAAAAAAAGAACAACAGGAAAATGTAAAGTTTATTCTTGGCAACTTACTAGAAATGGATACATTTATTGAACCAAACACTGTTGATGCATTATTTTTTAAAAACTCACTATATCACTTAACATATGGTGAAACAGATATGATACCAACTCACGAACTAAAAAATCTTCTTAATAGAGTTGCAAAACAAATAAGCAAAGCTCTCAGTAAAAACGGCATTTTCATTCTTGGAAATTTACCACGAGATCACGAATTTATCGTAGGCAACGAAACTTACGAAGCCCTCGAAAAACAAGGATTAAAACCTATTTTCAATAAATATATTTGGATAAAAGAATAAGGTTAGTATTAACTTTTGTAACAATATATACGTTGTATTGAAATTTTATATTTCAATACGACTTTATATATAAGTAAGCATTAAATAAACACGAAACATAACACAACCTTTCATACAACCTACACACTAACCTTCTACACATGAGGAATTAATGAAAAAGATTCCAAACCCAACTTTTCTAAGTCGGGTTTTTTTTTGCGAATTTTAGCAAGTGTGACGACCGAACAAATTGAGGGCTAGTCAGGTCCCTATGAACAACTTGACAAAGTGCTGTTTTACGCAAGAAAAACATAAACGAAGTGTAAGAGTTATGAACCGCCAATATTTCAGGACGTGCGTTAGCTCGGAGTGAAGCTGTGTAGCACAAAACAACAATTTAATAGTTTTTGGATTTAGATGTAAAAATGCTGTAATAATTATTTTGGAAGAAAAGGCGAATTACTATAATAAAAATATCATTTTAAAACATTTAAAACAAACAGATCCTGAATCAAGTTCAGGATGACAGTTGGAGGTAGAATGAAAGAATACCATATTTTAAGCCTATCCGGAGGAAAAGATTCTGCAGCTTTAGCTTTATATATAAAGAATAATTATCCCGATATACACAAAAAAATTCAATATTGTTTTTGTGATACAGAACTTGAAGTACCAGAAGTCTATGAATACTTAAATAAATTAGAGCTTTATTTAAATAAACCTATACTATATTTAAAACCAGAAGTTAGTTTTCAACATATCTATGATACTCGTAAAATTTTACCAAAGCCACAAAATCGTTGGTGCACTGTTGAGTTAAAAACTAAAACAATGCAAAAATTTATAAAAAATTTAACACCCTCAGAAGATTGCATTATTAATTTATATATTGGCATTCGTGCTGATGAAACTCAAAGAACAAAAACAGCAACAAGTAATAATCCCAACATTAAAGAACAGTTCTTACTTGTAAAGGATGGATTAATTAAAAAGGATATTATTGATATTTTAAACAAATCAGGGATTGGACTCCCTCGTTATTTGGAATGGAAGTCTCGTTCAGGATGTTTTTTCTGTTTTTATCAATCAAAACTCGAATGGATTAATTTATATGAAAGACATCCTGATCTTTATAAAAAAGCTATGGATTATGAGTTTAAAAACTGTAAAGAAATTCGAAATGGTAGTTTTGGGTGGCGTTCAGATATTACACTTGAAGAAATGATAAAGCCTGCAAATATCAAAAAAATCAAAGAAAATTACGCTAAAATGAGTAATAAAAAAAACAAGGGAAACGCTGGTAGATTAATAGATTTAATTTAGCTTTGTCATTCTGAACTTGATTCAGAATCTTACAAGCTTCATAAACAATTATCAGCAGGTTAGACCCTGAAATAAATTCAGGGTGACATTTATTTTATTAATTTGTTTCTGTATTTAGGGGTTTTATATAACCATTCATCAGGTATCAACTTCCACATTCTTTGAAAATTTCGTTCTACTTCTTTAGCAACTTTTTCATCATAAACAATTATCATATTTTCATCATTAACAAGTTCTGCTGTTGATGTCCAATTTGTTGAACCTAAAGTTGCAATTTTGCCATCAAAAATAGCATTTTTTGAGTGAAGTTTTGAACGCCAATTCTCTATTTTTACAGGAACACCAGCTTCTCTTAATTTTTCGTGAGGAGCATATCCATCTCTAACAAAACTTCCATCAAGTATGATTTTTACATCAACTCCACGATTTTTCGCATCAATTAAGTCGTCAACAATTCTTTTATGAGTTAAATAATACATAGCAATATGTATTGATTTATTTGAGTTACAAATTAATGGTCTTATTTGATTAGTAAGGACCTCAGCTTTTGGAGAAAAATAGATTGAAACTAAAGTTTTACCTTTATTTAAAGAAATCTTTTCTGTATTATCTAATAAATCTTTTTCATTATGAAATTTATCTTGCAAATACATTTGCTCAAATTCTCTTGTATAGATATCAGCAACCTCAGATGATTTTATGGTAACTGCAGTATTTGCATTAAATGTCATACAAGCAGCCGAAACATTGGTAGAACCTGTCCAGACATATTTATTATCAACAACAAAAAATTTGTCATGCATTAAAGCTTGTTTTGCACGAGTAAATTTATCATCTTGTTCTTGTTTAGCAATTGGCAAGTATTTATCATTTTTCACATCTTCAAAATATTTGAATAATAGATGTGAATCTTTATAGAAATTTAATTCATCTTTATCAACAATACCTCTTATTTTAACTCCACGTTTTTGAGCTGATATTAATGCATTTAAAATAGCATCTTGTTCTTGAAGTCCATAAATTGCAAAATCAATATTTTTTTCTGATGTTCTTATTAATTTCAATAAAGCTTTACAATTATCACTTTCGCAAGAATTTTGAGGATAATAATTTTTTTTAGGATTTGTAAAAGAAAGGTTAAAATCATTTATATAATAAGCCTTTTTATAACCGTATTTATAATTTGGTACAAACTCTCTAGGTTTTTCATTCTCAAAAGAATAAACGCACCCAAGTGTTGTCATTAAAACCAAAAAAAATGCAAAACAAATCTTTTTCATAAAAAAATTATAAACCACTTCCTACAAAATTGATAGTTTGTTTTTTTATGCTAAAATGTTCTATATGGTAGTTGCAAATTCGTTTGACGAAGTTATATCACTTATCAAAGACAGGCTGGATATAGTAGACGTTGTATCACAATATGTTGTGCTTAAAAAAACTGGCGCAAACTATTGGGGCATATGTCCGTTTCATAATGATACAAAACCATCAATGTCAGTCAGCCCAACTAAAGGTATTTATAAATGCTTCTCTTGTGGAACCGGCGGAGATGCATTAAATTTTCTTGTGCGTATTCAAAATAGAGAGTACAAAGATGTAATTTTAGAGCTTGCTGATAAATTTGGTATAGAAATGCCGAAGAAGTTTGCGCAGAGTAACGAAAACAAAAACCAAAAAATAGAAATGCTAAAAGCCTGTGAAAAAGCAGCTAAATTCTATAATCTACAGCTTAAAACAGCAAGTGATGCAAACAAAGCAAATTCTGCTTTTAAAACTCGTGGAATAACTGAAGATATCATCTCTAAGTTTACTCTAGGTTGGGCTCCAGATAAATATGATCTTTTATACAAGGAATTATCAAAAGAATTTAAAGATGATATTTTAGAGAAAGCTGGGCTTATCCTAAAATCAAATAAAGGCGGTTGGATTGATAGATTTAGAAACCGAATAATCATCCCTATACAAAATGAAAATGGAGATTTCGTAGCTTTCGGAGCTCGTGCAGTTGACAAAGACCAAAATCCTAAATACTTGAATTCATCAGATTCACTAATATACAACAAAAGTAAAATTTTGTTCGGGCTTAATTCTGCCAAAGATGCAATTAAGAGCGAAGATTCTGTTGTTATCATGGAGGGTTATTTTGATGTAATCTCTGCTCAAGCAAACGGCATAGAAAATGCAGTAGCCTCTTGTGGTACAGCAATGACCGCAGAACATGTAAAACTTATTTCAAGATACACAAAATCAAGGAGAATTTTCCTTTCTTTTGATACAGATAAAGCCGGCATTAACGCAACAAAACGTGGCAGCGAAGTAATAAAAGAAACATTATCCACTCTAGGTAATATTAAACAGTTTGACGAAAGCCATATTTCTTCTACAGAAGACAAATATGCTTGCGAAATAAGAGTAATTTCACCGCCTCAAGGAAAAGATCCAGACGAATTCATTCGTACAATGGGTGGCGATGCATTTAAAGAATTCGTTAAAGATGCACCTTTATTAATTGATTTTCTCTTAAACAATATTCTTAGAGAAAAAAGTTCTGCTAAAACACCACAAGAAAAAGCTGAGTTGGTTACACAAATAATTGAAATATTAAAAGATGTAAATAACAAAATAATTCAATCAGAATATGTAAAAATGGTTTCTTCGGTTCTAGAGATAGATGAGAATGCAATGCTCAAAGAACTCAACAAATACAACGATTACCAACAACCAACTTATAATACACATAAAAAAGTTGTAACAAATTCTTCACAATTTGAAATCAAAGCGCAAAAAAATTTATTGAGCGTTTTTCTGTCAAACAACAGTTCAAATAACTACCAAAAATTAAAAGAATTGTTACCTCAAGATATTATTCAAGATGAAACATTAATAATTGTAAAAAATACAATTGACAAATTAGCTTGTACAGTAAATAATGTTAGCGAATTGACAAGAGATTTGTATACAGAATTCATTGAGGATAATAACTTAACACAAATACTAACTGATTTAATAGACATGTCTGAGGCATTTAACGCTTTAGAAGAAGATGATTTAGAACAAGCAGTTAGAGAAAATATATCAAGACTAAAAAGGTGCTATAACGAACCTGAATCAGAAAAAATTCGTAAACAATACCGAGAAGTTAATAGTGACGATTTAGAAGCCCTAAAATTACAAGTACAACTTAGAGATAAAATAAATTTAAGGACTGGAGATAAATAAATGACCCAAAAAAGAAATTCAAGATCATCAGTAATCAGCATGGAAGATGAAAATATTGATTTACTAGATTTCGATGCGGACAAAGATGAAGACGGCGCTGATTACATAGAAACAGATTTGGGCACTGATAATATCGAAGATATTATCGAAACCTCAAAACTAAGTGGCGTAAAAAGTGAAGACTTTTATATGATGGACTCTGATGATTCTGATGACGATTCAGATTTAAGCACAGAAGTACCAAAAGGTATAGCAGTAGAAGACCCCGTAAGACTTTATTTGCGTGAAATAGGACGCATTAAACTTCTATCTACAAGTGAAGAAATTGAACTTGCTCGCAAAATTATGCAAGGTGGTACTCCTGGAGCTATTGCAAAAAGAAAATTAGTTCAAGCAAACCTAAGACTTGTTGTAAGTATAGCTAAGAAATATGTAGGTCGTGGCATGCTTTTCTTAGACCTTATTCAAGAAGGCAACTTAGGTCTTATTCGTGCCGCTGAAAAATTTGACCACGAAAGAGGTTTTAAGTTCTCAACTTATGCAACGTGGTGGATTAGACAAGCAATCACAAGAGCTATTGCGGACCAAGCTAGAACAATTCGTATACCAGTTCACATGGTAGAAACTATTAATAAACTTAAAAAAGTTACTCGCAGATTAGCTCAAGAGCTATCTAGAAAACCTACCGAAGAAGAATTAGCAGTTGAAATGGGCGTTTCTATTTCTAAATTAAGAGAAATCGTTAAAATCGCTCAAGAGCCTCTATCTTTAGAAACTCCTATCGGTAAAGAAGAAGACTCAAGATTAGGTGATTTTATTGAAGATAAAGAAGCAGATGCACCAATTAAAACCGTTGCATCAGAACTTCTTAGAGAAGACCTTGCTGAAGTTCTTTGCACACTTTCTCCTAGAGAAAGAGATGTTTTAAGATTACGTTTCGGTATGGATGACGGTCGCCAAAGAACATTAGAAGAAGTTGGGCAACTTTTCGGTGTTACTCGTGAACGTATCAGACAAATTGAAGCTAAAGCGTTAAGAAAACTTAGACATCCAAATAGAAGTAAACGCTTAAGAGAATATGTAGAAAATTAATTAAAAAAAAGAGTCAAACATTTGACTCTTTTTTTTAATTTTGATATAATCGTCCTAATGAATTTTTGAGGAGAAAAATGAAATTTACATTCGATTCAATAAAAAAGAGAGATTTTTGGTATGCAGATTTTGCATTTAATATTTATTTTTTGAAAAGCTGAGATTCATTCTCAGCTTTTCTTTTATATAAAAGTTTTCAAAGGAGGATTCGTGAACATAAAAGCAATTAACCAAACAAATTCATTCAAAGGATTATGGGGAGAAACAAAAAAGATTAATAAAGTAACTCAAAATGAATTACATACAGATATATACAGTTATACAAACAAAGATTATTATCCATTTGCCGATGAGCATTTGGAATCTTTAAATAAAATTATAAAAGATTTTTCTACATACAATACCACAATACTTGACGAAAAAAACATTTATAGGCTTCATTCCGGCACAAATATATCTGTAAAATCTTTTTTATATTTCACCAAAAAACAGTGGTTAAAATATATTGAAGGTAGGCTCCCAATAGGCAGTGTTGAGCTGAACTTCATTGAAAAAAACTTAAAAAAATTACACTTGGAAAAATATTTAAAAGTTTAATTATTTTAAAAAACTAAAAGCAACAACTTTATCTAAATTAATATGTAGCCAATCATAGTTGCTTTCATATTCACATTCACAACCAAAGACATCCTCAACATTGCAGAGTTTAACATTAGTTAAATTAACACAATTTTCCTTATTGCAATCACTACACTCATAAACGTCACCTATAATTTGGTAATGATTCGTCAACAAAAGAACTCTATTTGTTTCACTTTTTTTCATTATTTTTTTAAAATTTTCTATTTTATTCATAAACTTAAACTCCTATTACTAAAAATAGGATTTCATGAAAAAACAAAATAGACTACTGCCCACAAGACTAAAGAATCATATCATTAAATTCTTTGTGATCATCATAGTTAAACATATGAATAAAAGTGTAAAGCATTCTTGCAGAAAAACGTTTCGTACCTACTTCTAACATTGCCCTTAAAGCATCTCTGTTACTTAATACAGGGGTTGGTGTTCTATTGCATGCCAAATTATCATAATAATTTGCCACATTAATTATTTGAGCCAATTCTGAAATATAATCACTAGATAAACCTTGCGGATAACCAGAACCATCATTATTTTCATGATGTTCTAGAGCAGCTTTAGCAACAACTTCATCTAATCCTAGCTCATTTTTTATTAAATCGTAACCAAGTCTTGCGTGTTCTGTAACTTCATCTTCATGTATAGTCAAAATTGGAGAAATATCCGAATTCTTAATTAAAAACTTACCAATATCATGCAAAAGCCCCGCTAGTACAACTTGTTCTATAGATAAAGTAGTGTATTCTAATTTTTTTGCAATTAAACCTGAAATAATAGCAACATTCAAAGGGTGACAAATTTCATATTCACCTAAAAACCTTACTTGAGAACCTTTTTTAGATTTACCTAATTGCTTAAATACGTCAGAAATTATAATCGTAACTAATGAATTAAGTTTTAAAATACCTTCTTCATAAAAACCTTGAGAAAATAAATCCATTGTTTTTCGATAGTAATACTTTAATTTCACCTGAGCTTCAGAGCGAAGCGAACCCTCCCTATTTATAACAGTTTCAAACTCAGTTGCATCAAGAGTATCATATGAAAAATTAGCCAGTTTTTTTGCATTGGCTCTACCAGAAGAAGCTTTGCCACCTTTTTCATTATCAGAGAAAATTTCTTCTGTAAAAAGCTTAGGGTAGTTTTTTAACATTATAAGCTTACCTGGCGTTAAAACTTCTCCAGCACTCAAAACCTTATGGTTTGATTCATTATACAAATCAAAAGGCAAAATTTTATATGTGCTCAATTCTTTAGTAGTTATAACTCTCATAAACTTATTATAACACTTTTTATAAAGGTTTCATACTGTATATGTTTTATTTTTCAGAACGTCTAATTTCTTTATAACTGTATAGTGCATATATAAGGATACCAACTAGCAACCATATAACAAAATATAAGGCTGATGTCGCTTTTGCACTAAATTTACAATACATCAAAGCCAAGCATGTTAATACACCAAGTATAGGAAACAATGGACAGAAAGGAACTTTAAATGGTCTTTCCCTTAATGGTTCAGTTTTTCTTAAAATAAGTACTGCAATACATATCACAATAAACGATGTAAACGTACCAAAATTACATAACTCAGCAGAAATGTTTAAATCCATAAACAAGCCACAAAGAATAACAATTAGTCCTGAAACCCAAGTCATTATATGCGGGGTTTTAAATTTTTTATGTATAGCATTCCAAGATTTTGGTAAAAAATGGTCTCTACTCATCGCATAAAGAATTCTTGTTGTGCCTAATTGATAAATCAAAAGTACTGATGTTAACGCACACAAAGCACCAACAGAAATTAAACCTGCATACCAATCAATACCAACAAATCTCATAGCATGTGCTAGTGGTGCTTGAATATCAATAGCATTTAAAGGAACAACTCCTGTTAAAACCAAAGCAACAAAAACATATAAAATAGTACATAGCAATAATGTACCCATAATTGCAATAGGTAAATCTCTTTGCGGATTTTTAGTTTCTTCTGCTGCAGTTGAAATAGCATCAAAACCAATATACGCAAAGAAAATTATAAATGCTCCAGAAAAAATTCCCTCCAAACCATTTGGTGCAAAAGGAACCCAGTTTTCTGGTCTCACATAAAAAGCTCCAACAATAACGAAAGATAAAATAATAGTCATATTTACGCCTACCATTATTGAAGCCACTTTTGTTGATTCTTTTATGCCTTTAATTAACAACAGGGTTAAAACTAAAACAATAGCAATTGCAGGTAAATTTGCAGCTATAGGAACTTCCAAACCAAAAGGTAGCTGTAAAAAAGGCATTTTGTCATGTACATCCCAACCATAACGATTACACAATTCATACATTGTTCGATAATCATTTCTCAACCATAGCGGAAAGTTAACAACCCAAGTAGGTAAAACATGTTCAAAACCTTTCAAAAATTGAACAAAATATCCAGTCCAAGCACTTGCTACAGTAATATTTCCGATTGCGTATTCTAACATTAACACCCAACCAACCATCCATGCCATTAATTCGCCCATAGTTGCATAAGTATATGAATAAGCACTTCCTGCAACAGGCATCATAGCAGCAATTTCAGAATAAGAAAGAGCTGAAAATACACTTGCTACAGCAGCTAAAACCATTGAAACAACAATAGCAGAACCTGCACCAGGTGCATCTGAAGTCCCAACCACAGCAGAACCTATAATTGTAAAAATACCAGTTCCAACTACGGCTGCAATACCTATAACTATTAGGTCAAAAATACTTAATGTCTTCTTTAATTCAGACTGTGTACCAGCTTCAATAGCTTCCTCTGGAGATTTGCATTTAAGTAAATTATTAAATATTTGTTGTAATTTGTTCATCTTCTACTACTTCCACTTTTTCAGCTTCTCTATTTTTTCTATATCCATAACCTGCATATATCAAAGCTCCCATTATAATCCATACGATAAACAATAAAGAAGATAACACTGCAGTTTCACCCTTAGCTACAACCATTGAATAAACCATCAATCCGCCACAGCAAATTATTCCTAATAATGGAAACCAAGGACAGAATGGAACTTTGAAAGGGCGTTCTCTATCTGGGTCAATTTTTCTCAAAATAAGTATTGCAACACAAACTATTATAAACGATGTAAACGTTCCAAAGTTACAAAGAGAAGCTGCAACATCTAAATCTAAGAATAAAGAACCAATTATACCTACCAAACCAACAGTTATTGTTAAAATATGTGGTGTATTAAATTTTTTATGTATTTTTTGGAAAACTTTTGGTAAAAAATGGTCTCTACTCATTGCAAATAGAACACGAGTTGCAGCCATTTGAAGAACCAAAAGAACTGAAGTTAAACCAGCTAGAGAACCTATTGAAATCAAACCTGCAATCCAGTCTTGACCTACAACCGACATTGTAAATGCCATTGGTGCTTTTAATAAGCCCTCTGGAATCGCTACTCCGCTAGTTGGCTGTAGTCCAGTAAGAACTAAAGCAACTAAAACATAAACTACCGTAGTTATAATTAACGAACCAATAATACCAATTGGTAAATCTTTTTGAGGGTTCTTACATTCTTCTGCTGCTGTAGCTAATGCATCAAAACCTATATATGCAAAAAAGATAATAAAAGCTCCCATAAACACACCCTCAAAACCATTCGGTGCAAAAGGTGTCCAATTTTCAGGTCTTACATAAAAAGCACCTGCAATAACAAATAAAGCAATTACAGCTAATTTTACAAAAACCATAATCCCTGCCATCTTAGCTGAATCTTTTGTACCTTTAACCAAAATTGCAGTCATTAAAATAATCATAATAATAGCAGGTAAATTAATTGAAACAGGAATTCCTGCAATATGCGGAATTACAGAACTTGGATCCATACCATGAGCTTGATAATAATGTGCAGCACTTCTGTAATCACTGATTAGCCAATGAGGAGGATTAACAAACCAAGCTGGCAATATATTAGAAAACCCTTTTATAAATTGCATAAAGTGGTTCGTCCAAGCACAAGCTACAGCAATAAAACCAATCGCATATTCAAGCATTAATACCCAACCGATTAACCAAGCCATACATTCACCTAATGTTGCAAAAGTATATGTATAAGCCCCGCCAGCAACAGGAATCATGGTTGAAAATTCACTGTAACATAGAGCTGAAAAGATACAAGCAATTGCTGCTATCACCATTGAAACCATTAAAGCTGGCCCAGCACCAGTTCCTTCCGCAGCCGCAGCAGTACCAACGACAGCAAAAATACCAGAACCAATAATAGCACCTACGCCAAGAATAATTAAATCCCATACGCCAAGTGTTTTTTCCAAACCACCCTCTTTAGCTCCTGCTAAAGCATCATCAGGATTTTTTCTTGTTACCATTTTGGCTAGTATATTTTTTATTGTCATTTGCTATCCTTTCATTTCAAACTTGAAAGTGGAAAACTGTCTTGTACAATTCCCCACTTTCAATTCATAAATATTTTTTATTAATTACTTACAAAGTGGGAAACCAAGCTTTTCACGTTGTTTGACATACAAGCTGGCTACAGCAGAAGCCATTGTTCTCACTCGGTTAATAAAGTTAATACGTTCATCCTTACTTATAACGCCTCTTGCATCAAGCAAGTTGAATGTATGAGAGCATTTTAAAACATAATCATACGCTGGAAGTACCAACTCTGCCTCTACACAATTGTCAACTTCTTTTTGATATGCATCAAATAAGTTAAATAACCTATCAGCGTCTGAATATTCAAAATTATATTTAGACTGTTCTATTTCATTTTGTAGGTAAATGTCTCCGTATTTAAGTGTATTATTCCACATAATATCGAAAACAGATTCCTTGTTTTGGATATACATAGCAATACGTTCAAGACCATAAGTAATCTCTAAAGCAACTGGTTTAACTTCAATACCACCAACTTGTTGGAAATATGTAAACTGAGTGATTTCCATACCATCAAGCCAAACTTCCCAACCTACACCAGCGGCACCTAAAGTTGGTGATTCCCAGTTATCTTCGACAAATCTTACATCATGTTTTGACAAATCAATCCCCATAGCTTCCAAGCTCTTCAAATAAAGCTCTTGAGCGTTATCTGGAGATGGCTTTAGAATAACTTGATATTGAAAATAATGACCTAATCTATTAGGGTTTTCACCATAACGAGCATCAGTTGGTCTTCTACAAGGCTCTACCATAGCAGTTGACCATGGTTCTGGGCCTAACGCTCTCAAGAAAGTCGCAGGGTTCATCGTAGATGCACCTTTTTCAATATCATAAGGTTGTTGAATAATACAACCGTAATCTGACCAAAATCTTGATAAATTTAATATTAAATCTTGAAAATTTAAACTCATTTTTTCATCCAACATTGTACTTTTTACACTTAATAATTATACACATAAATTCTAATAAAATCAAAGGGTTGAATACTTATGTAAATAAATGTAACGGTATTACAGTATATCCAGCGGATCAACATCTATTGCAAGTTTTATATCTTTCGGTAAGGTTATTTTATCTAAAAACTTAGATATAAAATCGTGTCCTTTTTGCGAAAGTTTATTTTTAATCAAGATTTGATATCGATAAAAACCATTGATTTTGGAAATTATACATGGCGTTGGCCCAAGTGTTTCTAAATATTCACCAAAGCCAAATTTTTCTGTCATAGTATTTAATCTTAAAGCAATTTCCATCGCAGATTTTTCTGCTCTAAAATTATTCATTGATGATAAGATAATCCTTACGATTTGACTAAATGGCGGATAATCGAATTCTTGTCTAGCTTTAATTTCTGTTTCAAAAAACTTTTCAAAGTTTTGTGATTTTGCAGTCTGAAACGCATAATAATCAGGATTATATGTTTGGAACAAAACTTTTCCCTTATAATCACCCCTACCTGCACGCCCTGCAACCTGAGTAAGAAGTTGGAAACCTCTTTCAGAAGCTCTGAAATCAGGGACCGAAAATCCGGTATCAGCACTTATTACACCAACTAAAGTCACATTAGGATTATCAAGACCTTTAGCTATCATTTGAGTACCGACTAGGATATCGATTTCGCCTTTCTGAAATTTACCTAAAAGCTCAATATGCGCATTCTTTTTAGTCAAAATATCACTATCTATACGTTCTACACGATAATCAGGGAAAAGCTCTTTTACCAAAATTTCAATTTTTTGAGTTCCACTACCAGAATTAGCTAGAGCATCAGAACCACATTGCGGACAGTAATCAGGGAAGCTCATCTCTTTACTGCAATAATGGCATTTTAGTTTTTTACCATCTGAATGCCAAACCATAGGAATTGAACAATCTGGGCACTCAACAACTGTTCCACAGCATTTACATTGCGTATAAGTAGAAAAACCTCTACGGTTCATCAGCAAAATTACTTGTTTACCATTTTCTACAGCTTCTTTAATCTCAGTTTGCAATGGTTTTGAAATTATTCCACGATAAGCTGCTTTGCCATATTCCTGCATGTTAATAACTTCTGGCTTAGCAAGAGGTGCATTATTAAAACGTTTAAGCATTTGGAATAAATTATTATTATTTTGCGCATAGTAAAAAGTAGAAACATCTGGAGTTGCAGAACCTAGAAGTAGCGGTGCTTGATGGAATTGCGCAAGTCTTTTTGCGACAACTCTCGCATCATATCTTGGAGCAGGATTAGTTTGTTTATAAGCACCCTCGTGTTCTTCGTCAATAATTATCAAACCAATGTTTTGCAAAGGCGCAAATACTGCAGAGCGAGCGCCTGCAAGAATTTTTATTTCATTATTATAAAGTCTTTGCCAAACATCATATTTCTCACCGTCAGAAATACTACTATGCCAAATTGCGATATCGTTTATGCCAAATTTCTTAGCTAGACGTTTTGTAAGCTGTGAAGCCAAAGCTATTTCTGGCGCTAAAAATAAAACATTTTTACCCGAATCAATCACATCTTTGATAAGCTTAAAATAAACTTCAGTTTTACCAGATGCTGTTACACCATGAAGGAGTATTGGATTTTGAGACTTCAATTTGCCCTTAATACCTTGATAAACTTCTTCCTGTTCTGGTGATAATTCAAACAACGGCTCGACTTTTTCATCTTTAAAAATCGTAAGGGGATTTCTATATATCAACTCAAGATTAAATTTTACAAAGCCTTTTTCTTCGAGCTTTTTCATCGTTGTTCTAGTTGTTTTAGCTTTATCTTCAAACTCAATTAGAGGTTGTTTACCCTCAGTTTTTAATAGCTCTAATATTTCCTTTTGGCGTTTAGTTAAGCCAGTAAAATCATCATTTATAAGCTCTACCGATTGTTCTGTTTTAGAATTTTTTTCTATCAATTTCATCGGAATAGCAGCATTTAATACTGTAACAAAATCTGTACAATAATAATTAGCCACCCATTCTAAAAGCTTCAAATACTTATTAGAAAACAGTGGAGTTTCGTCGAGAATACGATTAATCTTCTTTACCCGAATACCTTCGGGCACATAATCAGAAAAACCTACAATAAAAGCATTAATAAGCCCTTGACGACCAAAAGGTACAAGCACAGCTTGACCGACCTGAATTATATTTTGCATTTCATCAGGTATTAAATAGCTAAAAGTTTTTACTCCCAGCCCCTTAATATTTACTAAAACTAACGCATACTTCATTAGTTTTATTATACTCTAAAATTATTTTGTGAGGTCATGTGATATTGAAAAATCTTTAGTTTTAATAACTGTATATCTACCACCCGCACTAAATACAGAAAAAGATGAATCTGATGAAAATATAGAACCTGGATTAGATTCAACTGGCAAAGTCAATTTTTTAATAGATTTATCACCAGTAATTTCATGAATTTTATCTAAATATTTTTCTATAAAAGGTTTCAAAGTAACAAGTCTTGCACCACACATTTCTTGTAAGGAACTCGAGCATTGTGTTCTTAGATTTGAAAAACAATCAAACAACTGTCTGTCAGCAGCTCCTGTAAGCTTATGAGACGTAGACCTTTTGGTATTAAAATTCGTAATAGTAACTTTCCCATTAAAGCTTGGAGACAAAGATTTGTTGTTTTGAATGGATAATACTTGCATTATTTTTCCTATAAATTACTGTTGATTATTCTATCGACACACGCTTTTGGTGAAATACTCCATTCCCTTGCAGTGACTCTTGAAACTTTCAATCCTGAACGTTCAAGTATTGCTTGCTTTTTCATGTTGGATACTTTCGCAGGGATTTTGTCTTCCACACCATCACATTCTACCACAAACTTATCATCAATCAACAAGTCAACACTCATGCCTGCTATTTCATCACCACATAAAACCTTATGACCTAAGTCTCTAAAAGCTTGTGCGACCTCTCTTTCAAGAGAATTTTTATAGATATTTTCATCAAACTCATCAGAGTTTATTAAAGAATACCTATTTTCATATTCTTCAATAAATCCAAAATAGCTTCTTAAAATACCTTCTGGTAATTCTCTTGGATTTTTAGAGATAAAGTTTATCGTTTTATATCTTGCACGAGTAATAGCCACGTTAAACAAATTTGGTTTTTGCAAGAAAATCAAACTCTGAGGATAACTATTTTGTGCATAAGCCCAAGAAATAAGCATAATATCTCTCTCATCACCTTGGAAAGTGTGAGCTGTACCAATTTCAATTTGGTGTTTTTCCATCATATGTTCTGAAAGCACCTTTGATACAGATATTTTTAGTTGTTCAACTTGCGCTCTGAATGGTGAAATTATACCAATACTGACAGGCTTGTGTTCTGGATTGTTTGTCGCTTTACGTTCGTCTTCTACAACTATTTCGTGTAATCGTTTTACAAGAGCTTCTATTTCTGGAAGATTTCTTGTAGCATCAGAATCTACTTTACCATCAGGAACAACAACCGCTTCAATAACTTTTGATGAGTTATCATTTCTGCGCATAACCTTAATTCTATTTCCATAAAACTCTTTGTTTGAATAATTAATAATTGGTGGCAAACTTCTAAAATGCTCATCCAATAATACTGGATGCATTGAATAATAGTTTGCTAAATCAAACATAGAATTTGTTCTAAATCTCCACATCAATTGATATCTATCATTGATACCGTATTGTGACATAAATGATTGTTCTTTAGCTTTTTCCAAGAAAGACAAGTGCGGTAATTGCTTATCATCACCCACAACAACAGCTTTTTTAGCCCTATATAAAATTGGGAAACAACTTGCAATATCGCATTGAGAAGCTTCGTCAATAATTACAACATCAAACAATCCAGGTTTTAACGGCAAAGAACCTGAAACAGCATAAGTTGTTACACACCAACAAGGAAAAGCTTCTAATAGCGGTTTAAAGTCTTCTGTCTCAAGCAATCTGTTTTGAAGATTTTTCTTTCTTTCTACTAAAGATTTTGAATGAACAAATAACCTTTGACGTTTGATAGAATCTCTCATCAAACCTTTAAGAGCTTCTCTACGTTTTGTTTTTAATATATCTACTGCAAGCTTGCGTTGTTTTTTACGCATTGTTCTTAGCTGTTCTGAAATTACATGAATATTACCGATAGTTTGAATTTGAGTTTCAATCATACGAGCTTTGCAAATTAGTTTTGCAAATTCTAATTCGGTTTTTAAAATCATTAAGTTTTCGTTATTAACCTCAAAATTAGTTTTAATTATTTTCTTTAATCTACTTAGTGATGAACTATTTTTTAAAGATGCAAAGAAACCAGCTTTTTCTAGATTTGAAGTTAATGTATTAATAATTTCTTCAACAGATTTTATTTCATCGTTTTTAAGATTTGATTTTATGTATTGATGATTTCTATGGTTAGGCTCTTCCAATTTTATTTCTTCATTTACACCAGTCCATTCATTTTCAAGCTTGATAATCTGCTCAGCTTTATTTTCCATTTCTTTTACAGATTTTAATAAAGCTTCCATATCAGAAACATCACACATTATTGAATTTTCTACACCATCATCTAAATCTACTTTATTTGAAAGCAAATCTTGCAATTGCATAGAAAGCTCTCTTTGATAGTTCAAACGGCCAGCTCTTAATGCTAAGAATGGTGCTCCAAGCTCATTAAGTCTTTCTGCAACAACGTCAACAGCTTTGTCCATTCTTGATGCAACAAGAACAGTTTTGCCATTCGCAATTAAATGTGCAACTAAATTCACAATTGTTTGAGACTTACCTGTTCCTGGAGGGCCAAAAACAGATACTAATTTTGTATTCTCAACATTCTTAACAACATTTAATTGAGCATCTGATAGAGATAATGGAGTTACAGGATAAAAATCTGCTAATGTCTTTTGTTGACAATCAGTAGGTTTTGACTGTGTGTACTCCTCATTAATCATATTTAAAACTGTCTCACGATAAACTCCGCTTGGTTTTTCAGCAATTTGAGTTAGCTCGTGTAGAACACCTGCTGTAACAGATGGACGTTTTGTTAAAATTATTGCACATTGATTTGTTAAATGAATTTTTTCTAAAGCAACAACAGCTTTTTTATTGTTTTCTTCTTCCTCTTCTTCAATTATTTCATCAACGTTTTCAGCATTAATTTGCGTATTATAAAAATCTTTGGTAATGTTATCTTCTTTAACATCCATTTCGTGGTTTAGCGAAATATCAATATCGGGAACAATTGATTTAAGAGTTGTTAAAAAGATATCCATTTTTTCTTTAGTAATAGGCATTGATGGAACCACATCTAATAGCCCCTCTAGAAGTTGTTCTGTTTCATCCTCGTCATCACTTTTTTTCATCAAAGCTGTAAGTGCGCCAGTATTAAGAGAGATGAACTCATCTGTAATCATACAGTTAATATTCACACCGTTTCTTTCCAAGCGACAAGGTGAATATAAAAGTGGGGTCAAGAATTCATTCTTCTTTCCAGATTTAGCTTTACCTACAAGGAAAAGATAGCCATAAATAAGATATTTGTCTTTTTGACTTGTCTCAGATTGAATCATTAATTCAGTTAATTTTGAGTCAGAACCCTCAAGACGAAGATATTCCAGACCTTGAGTAAATAAAGTATCTTCTTGGTCTAAAAATATCCATTTATTATCTCTGTCAGCCTTTAAGTTTCTAAAAGTTGAGCTTTTAACTTCTTCGCGAACACAATCGTGTAAGTATTGGCTCAATTTTTTGATAAAACTATTATTAAATGCAGAATTAATCGCTCTTGTTGCCTCTTGTAACATTTTCTCTTCCTTTTTTATTTTTTGCTAGCTTAGTAAGGCCAACCTATATTAATTTACCCCTAAGGGTGGATATATACTAATTAAGACAATTATAGCACATTATGAGGAATTATGCTAGAATAAATGTATGAAATTGAGAGTTTTGATTTTATTTTTTATAATGAGTATTTGCACTTGTTGTGCTGAGCCTGTACAAGTAGTGTCACAACCACAAGCTCCTGCACCACCAATAACCCAACCTCAAAATATAGCTTTTGAAAACTGTACCAAAATGTTTGCAGTAAATAAGGAAAAATTATTTTATTTAACTCTTGGTGCTGTGAGCGCAAATAGATTTGCAGTAGAAGAAATACAAACCTCGAACGGATATATCATTTTTACTGCTGCAAATAACAAATACTTAGCAACTATTGCAGGAATTGATGCAAATAATTCTATTCTTAAAATAACACCGTGTAATGATATTTACTTTTTCCCTCCTGGAGTTATTCTAGGAATGTTCAAATACGTTGGAATGAATATTAATACAGATATCAGAGGGTAGAATTTCTTAGCGACATTGGAGCTTAGAAATTCGGGTGTGGGTTTGTTCATTGAAGTTCAACCACCACCCGCATTTGTATTGTTTGGCTAAGCCACACAAACAACTGCGACCTCCTCACCAAGGAGGTGGTTAGATTAATTGTAACGCTATTGCTGGTGTTTGGTTAGCTGTTGTCATCAAGGTTGCACTTGCTTGTTGTAAAATCTGTTGTTGGATATATTGACTTGAGACCTCTGCGATATCTGCGTCACGAATTGTAGATCGAGAAGATGTTAAATTATTAATATTCACCTCAATCGATTCAAGAGCTGATTCTAGTCTGTTTTGTACTGCGCCAAGCTGAGTTGCTTTTTCGCTTAGCAAATTCTCAAACGCTACAATTGACTCAAAAGCTTCAACACTTTCAATACCTTTATTTGCTTCTGATAAATCAAATTGGAAATTACTGTCAAAACTTATTCTACATGAATCATCTGAAAAAATTCCTACTTGAAGATCAGTCGATGTTATTTTTGGGGCAAATAAAGATACACCAGCCAACATATCAGCCATGTCATAATCTGGAAGTAAGGTATGCACTGATCCAGAATAATCAAAAACTCCACCTATAGCATCCAAACCATAATTTATGGCCTCTGAATCCGTAATGTTAAGAGTGCTATACGTTGCACCGTCATCAGTAAGCGTTGCAGCACCAACCAACATACCGCTAGAATTTGGAACTGTAGATTCCGCAGCAGAAACTTTACCATATGCAACGCTGTTGTCAAATGTGGCACTTCCTGAAGCTAATCTAAATTGTCCAACTAGTCCACCAACAAAATCTTCACCTTTTACGTCGCAAGTAGAATAGCTGTCTTTAATATTAGAATTTGTAAAACCAACAAGACCACCAACATTTTTTTTACCAACAGCTACACCTTCAGAAAAACTTTTTGATATATAACTAGTAGTACGCCCAACGAGACCAGCAACATACACATTTCCCTCAATATTACCTTTGGCATAACTATTTACTATGGCACCAGATGATGAGCCTACAAGACCACCAACATAACTTTGGGTTGATTTAACATCTGCTTCAGAATAGCAATTATTAACTTCAGCTTGAGTTCGTCCAACAAGCCCCCCAGTATAGTTACCTTCACTAGTAACATTACCAATAAAGTAACTGTCAGTTATTGTTGGATATGAACCAGCTCTACCAATAAGCCCACCAGTAAAATCACCCATAGAATAAATATCTCCCACCGCATAACAGTTTTCGACACTTGAACCAGTAGCTTTAATATTACCAATTAACCCTCCTACATAAGTTGCCCCACTCACATTTTCAATAGCGAAACAATTATATATAGGAACGCCTTCGACATAACCAATAAGACCTCCTATGGTACTATTGCCTTCCGTATAACCCTCAGCATAGCTATTTGAAATCTCTCCCTCTGTATAGCCTACTAATCCACCAACATTATCTGTTCCATTAACATTACCGGCAGCATACGTTACATCAACAGTACCGTAATTAGCACCAGCTAGGCCTCCGACATTATTAGCGTTACCAGTAACATCTCCTGTTGAATATGAATTTTGAACGCCCACCTTAACGCTTCCAGCCAAACCACCAACATAATCTCCTTCTCCAATAACATCTCCGGATGAATAACAATTAGATATAATACCTGTTCCAGTAGATCTACCTACTAAGCCACCAGTAAATTGGCTTTTACCTTCAACATCAGTTTTTGAGTAGGAATTAATTATATCAGCTTCTGTGTCACCAACAAGACCTCCTATATAGATTCCGTTTCCACTTACATATCCGATAGCATAACTATCATTAATTGCTGCCTGTGTACGACCGATAAGCCCTCCTACTCGTTGACCAGTACCTATTATTTCTCCAGAGGATGATACATTTGTTATAGTGACTGCAGATTGTGTTCTACCTGCTAATCCTCCAACATAATCTGTACCTTTGATTTTCACATTAACCAATCTAACATTCCTAACGGTAGAACCACCCGCCAATAAACCAAAAAGACCTTGATGAGCACTATCTCTACTTATTGTTAAATTTGATATAGTATGTCCATTACCATCAAAAGTACCTTTAAAACTTTTTGATGTTGCTGCAGTATCCCCAATTGGATCCCATCCACCACTTGCTTCTTTATCCTGACAAATTTGTTTTAAATCAATATCAGCAGCAAGAATAAACGTTATACCAGATGTGTTAACACCATCATTTGTCAATTTTGCAAGTTTTGCCAACTCTTGCGCATTAGATATTTTATATTCACTTTTTGTAAAGCTAGTTGTAACTTCTGAAATTGATGCAATATTAGCAAGGTCTGCTTCAGTATATGATACTGGATTATTGATAAAATTGCTGCTATAAGCATTTATTTTACCAGCCTCGCTCTTTATCTCTTCTTCAGTTATAGGTTTATTGGCAGGATCATTGATAAATCCATCTTCTTTAGCTTGAGGTAAGTCTTCTGCAACAGTATATGGCATTCTAGTAAATAAAGAAATATTGTTATATTCAGCTGTCATATACAATCTTGTTATCTCTGATATTAGAGCATTGGCTTCACTATTAATTGCTTCTAAAGATTGTGCACCATAAGTGCCATTTCGTGCTTGGGCAGAAAGAGCATTCAATCTCGCAGCTTTGTCCTGCATTTGAGATATAATATCGCTTGCATAACTAGCTAAATCCATACCGCTAGAAACGTTATCTGCCGCTATATCATACGCATTCAATTGGGTAGTCATATTTGTAGATATCGAATAATTTGCGGCATTATCGCTTGCATGGTTTATCTTAAAGCCCGTTGTCATTCGCTCAATCGCAAGATTGAGTGCGTCGGTACTCTTGGTGAGTGAGCGTTGGGTTATTAAAGATGAGAGATTGGTGTTTATTGAAATCATAAAGCACCTCCTCTATACCCTCGCCCCTCGTGGGAGAGGGATAAAGTTTGTACAGCTTTTTCGCTTGCAACTTGCAATTCATTCATAGCATACCTCCCAAAAGGTACGCCAAGACTGCGTTCTACCCTCCCCCTAGTCAGCCCAAAGCATGACCACAAGCGGGTTGTAGCTATATTTTTTCTGTTTGGTTTTGCTCTTCTTATTTGTACGATATCCATATACCTTACCCTCATTGTACTGTCTATATCTTCCTAATGCCACAAGTTTACAAAGTTGTAACACAATAGACACAAAATTGTTACATAAGTTAATATTCATCAATAATTCGCCCTATTTACGGGGGTTTGAAAAAAATGAAACATTACAATTTGTTAAGAATAATACTTGTTTGTATTCTCACAATAAAATTGTATAATAATTGAGTAATTGCTATGAAAAAAATATTTATTTTACTAACATTAATATTATTTTTAACAGGATGTAATTCAAATACATCACAAAGAGAGGTTACATTCTGGACTCTCCAAATGGGAGATTTTGCTCCATACATAAATGAAGTCATCCAGTCTTATGAATCCACCCATAAAGATATAAAAATCAAATGGATAGATGTACCTTTTTCTGAGGGTGAAAAACGAACATTAGCTGCAGTAATGACAGATTGTCCGCCTGATTTAATAAATCTCAATCCAGATTTCTCAGCTCTTCTTGCACAAAAGGGAACTTTACAAGAAATTCAAGAATCAAATTTAACGCATTTCACACCAGAAATTATTGAAGCAATAAAATATAACGGTAAACTTTACTCAATACCGTGGTACGCAACCAGCGCAATCACTATATACAATAAAGAACTATTTAATAAATCTGGTCTAGTTCGTTTACCTAAAACTTTTAAAGAACTTTCTTCAGTATCAGAAAAAATCAAAACCAACACCGGAGCATATTCCTATTTACCAACAATTACAGAAAACGATACAATGCTAAGAATCTTGAATAAATATGGCATTTCTGAACCAGAAGATTTTAATAGCGAAGAAAGCAAAAAAGTTTTTGAAATGTTTAAAACTCTATATCAAAAAAACTTGATTCCACCCGAAACGATTACATTAACACATAGAGAAGCACTCGAACAATATATGGCGGGTAAAATTGTTTTCTATCAAGGCGGTGCTAATTTCTTAAATATGATAAAAGAAAATGCTCCCAAAATATATACCCAAACTGATGTTACAGAACAATTAAAAGGACCTGTTGGACAAAACGACTTTTCAATAATGAATTTTGTAATACCAGTAAAAGCAAAACATAAAGCTGAAGCTTTAGATTTTTGTCTTTATTTAACTAATGAAGAAAATCAGCTCAAGCTAGCTAAATTAACTAATATTATCGCAACTAATTCAAATGCTTTGAATGATGACTTTTATAATAACTATTCTGATCTAACTTCCAAATCTCGTTCTATCAGTGCGAAACAAATCAGAAAAATTACCCCTGCATTAAAACAAAAAGAAAACCAAAAAGAAATCAATTTTTTAATTAATTCTACTGTACAATCAGCTCTTTTAAACAAGGATTCCATCGAAAATCTTCTAAACAAATTGAGTAAGAACATCCAATCTATTAAATAAAAATCCTGTTAACAATCATTTACATGTGTTTGTAAAAAATATATGTGCATGATATTATCCTTATATACTAATTTTACATTCAACAATCACAAATTATTTTTTATATTTAACAAGGAGAGAACATGCTAAACTTCCTGTTTAAGAGAGAGACTAATAATGCAGAGCTTTTGAATGATTTTTATTCAAAAATTAGAGAAATGTATTCTTTTGAATCAATCTCAGAAGAAAGAAAAGAATATCTTAAATCAACAATGGCTAAATACGGGTATCTTCCATATCCGCATATTAAGGCTTTAGAAGAATTATCTAATGCAGAAGTACTTTGGGCTCTTGAATCAAAATGGGAAAATGAAGGGGTTTTCAAAGACGGAAAATTTGATTTTGAAAAAACAAGTGTACTTGCAAGAAACAATGTAAAAAATTCAAGTTGGCTTCAAAAAGAGGGGCATAACATAAAACTTATTAATTTAGCTGGGCTTGGTAACGGTAACGAGTCTGATAAAAACGGCACGTTTATGGATTGGCTCAGACAACTTCTTATTCTACCAACCGGAAATAAGTCTAATGGCATATTTAATACAACTGTGTATCTAATACCATTTCACCCTCGTGAATTTGGCTGTGCCTACTTACCTACAGCAAGTTGCGTAAGTCCTAATTTAGAAGACAAAGAAATCTCTGAGAAAACTGGGCTTAATGCTGATGAACAAGTAAAAATTTTTATAAAGCTATCTCAATTGGCAGGTCACCCTGTAATATATGACATTCTTCCACAGACAGGAAGATTCTCTAAAATAGTTTTGACCACACCTGAGTGTGCAAGATGGTTTGATATAAATGCACTTATTGAAGAACTTTCAAAAAACATCGATTCAATATCAGCAAAACTTTCTGATAAATATTCTCAAGACGATATTGCAATAGTTAGCGGTATCTACAAAAAAGATATTAAAGGTGAGAGCTATGGTGATCTAACCGAACACTATCAAAATATATTCAATGAGCTTGATGAATTATTGAAAGAAACAAAAATTTTTCTATCTAATTCTATGCTAGAAAAATCTATTCAAGAAAGATTGCATAAAAAAGCAAGAATGATAATTAACAAAGTTTTGAAAAATAATCGAGGTAAAAAACTTAGTGAGTCTGAAATATTAAATCAAGGCGAAGTAATACAAACTTTGATTTCAGAGGGCATGTGGCCAGCTCCTGGAGGAGCTTGGTGCTCAGCAGGGGTTCCTGTTTTTGATAAAATGAGTGAAGGTGCAAGCTATCCTACTTTTAAGCATTATAAGTTTAATGGTGAAGATGTAACCCATTTCGCAAATTTAGATTGCCAAACACCTTATTATTTTGTATGCCTTGAAAATGGAAAATACAATAATGACGTAATAAAATTCTTTATTGACTATATGAAAAATCTTCAAGAAGAATATAATTTTGACGGATTTAGGGTTGACCATATAGACCACGTTGTCGACGAAGTTTCTGAAGCTGACAATACTCCTATCAGCTATCGTGCTCCAAGAAGAGTTTTAGGTATGCTTAATTCTGCTATGAAAGAAAAAGTACCATATTTTGCTTCCTTAGCTGAATATATGTTATGGGATAACTACTATAGCGAATATCACAGAGACATGAATTTTGACGTTCTTTGGGGAAATGACATTGTTTCCCAAAGTTCAAAAACTCCTGAAGAAATATCTGAAGATAATTTAAGATTATCTAATTATAATACTTCCTCAAAAAAATCCTCACCGCTTTCTGTTTTAAAAACATACAATAATCAAGACGGTGAATTTGAAGCAATTGATAGATACCCTGCACAATTAGGAAAAGACGGGGCATTATTCAAATGGTTTAAATACAAATTTTTACCAGGTGGTAAATTTGCACAAAGACCAACTATGTATATTGATGGAGATGAATCGTTTACAAACGGTGGTATCGAAGCAACAATTGGCACTGAAATATCAATGAAAAGAAACAAAGACTACGATTTCTTCTCTAAATTTGATGCAATTGATAGATTTGTAAAAAACAATTCAATAATAACAGACGGCGAAGCTCACGTTATAAGACAAGATGATGACGGGTTTGTTGTTTGGCAAATACAAAAAGAAGGTGTCAAAAACTCTCTATTAGTTGTTGCCAACTACAATTCTCCTACAGAAAAATTCTGTATTGAAGAAAATGGCAATTCTTGGACAGAAGTTAGAGAGGGCTGTGAAGTTTTTGATAAAACAATAGAACTTTCTTGCGATTATTCTATTGTGTCTGAATTTAGATTTGATGGAACAGATTACACAGAAGAAAAATTTGTATCAGCCTCTAACTCTTTATCATTCGGTAAGATAATGCCAGCTGAATTCAAATTTTTCATGGTTATAAAATAATCCAACCTGTTAGGTTGAAAATATAAGGAGTAAACTTTACGATTAAGTAAACTACGATTAAATAATAATGGGATACAATGCCGAGAGTCAAATTCTCGGCTTTTATTTTTTATATTCATATAGTCTTTTAGTTTAATAATATTTAGTGTATAATACCTTTATAAAGTAAGGAGTTAACAATGACTATCACAATAGAATCTGAAACTAGTAAAAAAAATTTAGCAGATAGAGAATCGGCTATTAGAACAATTGAAATGGAAATTGAAACTATTAGTAAACTAAAAGATTCTGTTGTTCTTGAGAACCTATCTCTTGCATTAGATATTATGCAAAACGCAAAGGGTAGAATAATAGTGACAGGGATGGGGAAATCCGGACATATCGGAAATAAAATAGCAGCCTCTCTTGCTTCAACTGGGACTCCGTCTTTCTTTGTACACCCTGCTGAAGCTAGTCATGGGGATTTGGGTATGATTACTGACGGCGATGTTGTTATTGCTATTTCTAACAGCGGAGAATCAAGGGAATTAGCTGACATTATAAATTATTGCAAAAGATTTGGTATAAAAATTATTTCTATAACAAAAAATTCTGAAAGCACTCTTGGAAAAGCTGGAGACGTCGTTTTAGAACTCCCTAAAAACGGAGAAGCTTGCCCTTTAGGCCTTGCACCTACCAGCTCAACCACTGCAACATTGGTTCTTGGCGATATATTAACAATCGGAATGATTGACAGAAAAGGTTTTTCAAAAGAAGACTTCAATGTTCGTCATCCTGGTGGTAAACTTGGCTCTATTCTTAAACGTGTTGGAGATTTAATGCATGTTGGACAATCTATGCCTATTTTAGACGAAAATTCAAGCATGCAAGCAGTTTTACTAGAAATGACATCTAAATGTCTTGGATGCGTTGGTTTTGTTAACCAAAACGGTGACCTAACAGGTATGCTAACTGACGGGGATTTGAGAAGATGCCTCTCTGCTTCAATCTTAGAGGAAAAGGCTATCAATCTTATGACAAAAAACCCAAAAACAGTTACTAAAGATATGATTTCTGCAGAAGCTCTTAAAATTATGCACGATAAGAAAATCACCAACCTGTTTGTCCTTGATGGTACGAAACCTATCGGCGTAATTCATATTCATGACCTACTTAACAATGGTGTTGCATAATTTATTTTAACAATTCGTCTGCAAGAGGTGATTCAACTTTTCCGTTAAGGGTTTTTGAAACACTCTTGATGTTTTCTGCCATCTTGTCCATTTCTGGAGTCCAGACAAAGTTATCTAAAACATATTTTTCCCCTGTCGCAAAGTCTCCTGATAATTGAACATTAATAATTTCTTCAAGCATTTTCTTGGCTGTTGGAACCATCTTGTCAATTTTCACATCAAGAATTCCATCTTTAGAAATTTTTATTGCACCCTCTTTTATAAAATAATTATTTTGCATTACAGAGCGAACCCTATGAGCCTGACTCATAGTCGGTTTTGACATCATCATATTATCTACAGCATAAGTTACAATTATCTGATTTCTTTGTTCTGGCGTATACATACCCGCTTCAGTTAAGACATCAACCATTGCAAGAGATACCATATCTGCTTTATTTTCTTCAATTATAGATTTATATTTGCCTAAACCTTCTGTTCCCGATTTTGGCCCAAGAGAGTGGCCATTTTCGTGTCCTACAGTAAACCAATGATCAGCTTCATCATTATAATATTTATGCAAGCTAGGTTTTAATGTTGCATTCAAACGTTTTTGCATCTTTTCTTTCGCATCATCAGATGTTATTAAACGAATTTGTCTGTGATATACATTACGTCTTCCACCACCAAGTTTTATAATAGAAAGTTTATCGTCATTTGGTAGGTTTTCCGCTAAAGTTATACCTGCACGAAACTCACCGACATCGCCTGTCACAGCAACTAAGTCTACATCAACCATTGTTTGCTTAGACTCCTTATCTGGTGAAATATTTTGTTCATATTTATCATTAAAAGGCATATTTTGAGCCATTAACGGTAGGTAATTTTTCACACCGAGAATTGCATCTGTACCTTTCTTATTAACTATTCCTACTCTGCCCCCTAAGAAATCCTTTGCAACAGGAATAATATTATATTTTTCTAAAAGCTCTCTTAATTCTTCATTTTCAAAAACAGTTTCTGTCAATTCATCAGAGTAATTTTCTCTAGTAATTGTAAATTCTAACGGAGTATCTTGCAAAGTTGCCCATTTTTTATCCGCATAAGCATCTAACATTGGATCAGCTTTTCTCAAAGCTTTTGCTTGAAGTTTTAAAAACTCGTTGAAATCTTTATTCGTAGAAACTTTTGAAGCTTTTTCAAGTTCGTCTGCCATTTGAGCAAAATCTTTTTTGAATTTATCAACATAATCTATTGCAATAAGCTCATCACCTTTTCTTTCAACAACAGAACGTTGGTTAAGAATTTTTGCAACTTCCTTATGCTTACCCTTTTTAAGCATTTTTATTAAAATTTCATGAAATTCATCTTTTTCTAAGTCTTGAGGATAGACCCCTTTACCAGCCCTCTCTGTTACACCTTTAGCGAGTTCTATCATATAAGACTCTCTGTCAAGAGCACAAACACCTTTTTGTGCATCAAAAAGAACTTTTGCTAACTTAGCTTTTTTCCCACCTTTTTCAATTTCCTTGTCCAAAAACTCTTTGAATGGTAAGTTGTGAGGATTATCTAATTGCATATTAACTTTATCTAGCACAATAGCTGCTTTTACTAAATGTTTTAACGCTTTTTTATCGCCCTCAGCAAGATTTACATATTCTGGAGCATCAACAGCAAGCATTTTTTTCGTGGTTAAATAATCTTTATGTGTACGCTTTTGAAGTTCTTTTAATGAAAGATTTATTTCATACGCATTTTTTCTTTCAATCTTAACATTATTAATTCTACTCATCTTATCAAGCTCCTTCATAATAATATCTTCATCTTCTTTCACTGGCAATTCTGGTGAAACCTCAATTTCACCAATTTTCTTGAAAGAAATTCTATTGAACAAGTTTAACGGACTAATATTCATAAGCTAATTATAGCATATTTACGTTAGTTTTACCGAACTTAGCTGATAAATCATCAAGGTGATGTATCAGATAATAGATTGGCTCTAAATCTTTAGAATCCAAATCAACAATTGCACCCCAATCCGCTCTAGCATGATGTGCCGCAATCATTTTTGCGATACGTTTAAAACCAGCAGTCATGCATATTGTAAAACCATACTGCGAGTGTGTTATCCACTCTTTTCTAAAATCTTCATCATAGTCAATCAAACCAGATTCCAAGTCAATGGTATATTCAAAAACTTTTCCTATATCGTGAAGCAAGCAAGCAGCATAAACTTCATCTCTATTAACCCTTTGAAAAAACGCATCCATATTAACATCTGCATATTGTAAACACTCCAAAGTATGTACCATCAAACCACCGATATAATTATGGTGCATCATTTTAGCTCCAGGAGCTATAAGAAGTTTTTCTCGATTCTCATCATAAATACCTAGTACAAAATTTTTCAATTTATCATCAGAAATTCTATTGACGTATTCAAGCAACTCTTTATAAATATTTTCTCTTTCTTTTACATCAAGCCCCATTTTAGCTTCTTCAATAAGTTCAAGAGAATTAATAAGACAGTTATTAAATTTTTCGTTAAAAGTACCTGATACTATACGCAAAATATTTCCACTTCTAAATAGTTTTGAATCCATTCTATTTAAAGCTTCTTCCCAAAGAATACAATTTAGTAATTCATTATTTTCTAAATCTTTTAGCTGTAATTTACCCATTTTCGTTCCAGCTTTTGTATCACCTATTGAAAAAGTAACAACCTCATAATGAATTTCTGTACTAAACATTTCTTATATCCTCCAAACTACTAGAATTATACCATAAAACAGCCTCTTTGGTAATTGTGTAAGGTTAAGTTTATCTTATTCTATAATTATGTATTCTTCATACGAAAATTATCAATATAATAGTTGCATATCTCGAGGCATTTGTTCAATTAACCCTCGCATTACAGCGCTACAAACAATAATAGTTTTATACCTAAGACTATTTGCAAATTATGCCAACAATTTTGATATTAATCATGAGACACAAATTTTCATACTTAACACCATTTCAATAACTATTTTCAACCCAGATTTTAATGAAGATAGCTTCCTTTTTGCTGTAAAAAATTTCAAAACCAAATTTTCCGAATTATTAAACAAACAAAATAATTCAAAAAATGACTTTGAAGAGGAGAAAGCTACCGAACTTTTTAAAGCAACATCAAATATTATAGATGCAATAAAATTCGGAGAAAAAGTATTAAATCGCGCACAAACTAATCTTTCTACAGAAGTTAGGGATTTATATAACATCATGCTATTAGTTATAAAAAATTTAAGCATCAATCTGCTTGAATTAGAAGAATATGACCAAACTTTTGAACCTGCTTTTGAAGAGATCGTAAAACTATTGAGTAGCATTAATATCGGAGAAAAAGAAGTTATAAAACTTAAATCAAAAATTGTAGAAGCAACAAACATTGATAATGAATTAATGGCACTTATAAGAGAATCTCAGGAAGAAAAATATGGTTATCAAGAAATAAAAGAAGTTTCGTTCAGCACAAGCCCGAGCAAAGCAGTTCTTGTTGTTGGGTCAAATATAAGAGAATTGGAGAACATTCTTGAAACACTAAAAAATGAAGAAATTGATGTTTATACCCATGACGATATGATGCTTGCACATACTTTTCCAAAATTTTCAGAATATCCGAAGCTAAAAGGACAATTTGGACTTGGTCTAGAAAACTGCTTACTTGACTTTGCGACTTTTCCTGGACCAATAATACTCACAAAAAACTCTCTTCACAATATTGAAAATCTTTATAGAGGTCGATTATTTACAACTGACTACACTTCAACCCCAAAAGGAGTATTAAAAATAGAAAATAACGACTTCTCCCAAGTTATTGAATCTGCTTATAGTTCTAAAGGATTTAAAAAAGGAAAAAAATGTGAATCTATAACTATTGGATATAACTATAAATCCATAACTAAAAGTATTCAAGACAAGATTGATAACGGTTTTTACGAACATATTTTTATAATCGGATTAGATAATTATTCTTTGGAAAATAGAACCTATTTTGAAAAAATAATTAAAAAAGCCCCTAAAAATGTGTTAATAATATCTTTTTCGTACTCTAACGAAAAAGACAATTTAGTACATATTAACAGTTGTTTTGATTACTATAGTTTGATAAAAATATTTAATTATGTAAGAAATTTCAATCTTCAGACAACTGTTTTTATACCAAAATGTGAAAGACACTCAATTTCTCAGATGATTTATCTTTCAAATTTCGAAAAAACACAGGTTTATATAAATAAATGTACTCCAATAATTCTTAACCCGAGCTTAATGAACACACTCAAAAAAACATTTGATATAAAAAATACAACTTTAGTCAAAAAAGATTTAGAAGAAATTTTACTATAGATTGTGTCGGAGTCTAATTTAGTGTAAAATTATAAAGACTAAGAGAGGCTACCATGGAAAATTCTTCTAGAGTATTTATACTTGATTCCAATGAAAATTCAAGAGAAGTCATAAAATCTTATCTTGAAGATTTAGGTTATATTGATGTCAAATCTTTTTCTGATTACAAAAGCAGTATTAACGAAATTAAAGAATCGGGCGAAGACTCCATTGTTTTTATTGACCTTTCAGATTACAGCACAGTTGCATATGAAACGTTAGAAGTGCTCCGACTTTTGACAAATCGATTAATTGTTACATCATCAGACTATTCCACTGATACAATAATAAAAGCTCTGAGAAATGGGGCTAAAGATTTTTTACCAAAACCAATTATAAAAGATGAGTTAAAAAAATCATTAAATCAATTATTACAACAAGAAAACTCAACAGAGTCAGCATCAAAAATTATTACCATATACTCAAACAAAGGTGGAATTGGAAAAACTACAATTGCAACAAATCTAGCCGTTGAGCTCTCAAAAACCACAAGGGAAAAAGTTGCACTTATTGATTTAAACCTACAGTTAGGAGATGTCTCTACATTTTTAAATATAAATCCCGCTTTTGATGTCGCATATGTAATAAAAAATCTTATTGAAAAAAGAGAAGAAACTTTGCTAAACGCTTTTGAAAAATACAAAGATACTAACTTATATGTATTGTCTGATCCTACATATATTGAACATTCTGAAAGTATTACCCCTCAACAAATAGAAATTTTATTCAAAACATTAAGAAAAGTCTTTCCATATATAATTATTGACTTATCTTCCGGTATCGATCCTAATACACTAAAAATTTTGGATAAATCAGACATCATTTTATACACAACCATTGTTAATATTCCTGCAATTAGAAATGCTCAAAGATGTCTAAATTTATTTAAATCAAGACGTTATGATAGCAATAAAGTAAAAATAATACTAAATAGATTTATGGAAAATGACGAAATTAGCCTTGAAGATATTGAAAATACTCTGGGAGAAAGAGTTTACTGGAAAATTCCGAACAACTATTTTTCAATAATGGAAGCTATTAATAAGGGAATTACTGTCTCAGAAGTTAATTCAAGCTCAAACATTGCAAATAATTTTAAAGATTTATCAATAAAAATTGCTGACGATATCGTTAAACAAGCTGTTTTTGAATCAAAAAGAGGTTTATAATGAAACAAGTTTTTAATTTAACAAATAAATATTTAATACTTCTAACTCCATTGCTTTTATATTCTCTATTTTCTAGTGTATATCTAGCAGCATCTGCCGTTGGTGGTAAATATATTAATATGATTTTCGCTATAGTATTATTCTTTTTTATGACTGGAGCTTTTATTGCGGGCTGGTTTAATATGATTAAACTCGCAGTAGCAAATGATATTAGGGAAGATGCAAACTCACTAATCAAAGAATTTCCCACCGGTGTCGGTGAATATTTTTTAAGCTCTCTTGGTGCAATGCTAAATATTTTAGTTTTTACCATTTTTATGCTTATCATTTCTTTCCAACTTGGAATGCATTTTATTGGCGATATCGGAATTAGTGCAGAAGCCTTTTCTAAAGCCCTCGAATCTACTGCAGCATTAAAAGTTTTTGTCGCATCATTAACAACAGAACAATTATCTAAGCTAAATAGCTGGAACTTAAATCTTCTTGGTTCAATGACTTTAACTTATTTTCTTGTAATTCTATATTTACCTGCAATCTTCTTTAAGAGCAAAAATCCTTTTAAAGCTATCCTGATATCTTTAAAAGATTTATTCAGCAAAAACTTTATAAGAACTCTTGGGGTCTACTCACTCATTTTCGTTGGTAATTTTATAATATCTATATTGTCAGCTGTCTTCACAGGAAATGTAATTATGCATTTCATCGTAACCCTTGCAAACTTTTACTTTATCACTCTTGCAGGACTAGGAATTTTCTACTATTACTACAATTATTTTGTCAAATTGCAATTAGGACAAAATATAGATGTTAAAATATAAAGGGTTAAGACAAACGCCTAATCATTTCATGCGCATCTTCATTATCAGGAAATATTTCTACAACTTTATCTAAATATTGCAAGGCATCATCGTTTTGTTCTAATTTTTCATAACATTTAGCAATTTCCATCAAAACAGAAACACTCTTAGGACTTTTTGCCTCAATATTTTTGAAAATATTCAACGCTTGTTTATATTCGCCAAGTTCAAAATATGTTAAAGCCAGAGTATTTTGGGTCTCAATATCAGGATTTTGCTCCACAGCACGAATTAAAAATCTTTTACCCTCTTCATATTCGCCACGAGCGTAGAGAATTCTACCAACACAGAATTGAACATATTCATGATTCGGCTCTATTTCCACAGCTTTCATTATATAATCTTTAGCATCATCTAATTGATTCAAAATAAGCTTATTTAACCCCATAAATGTTAACGCAAGTACATTATTAGGACAAACATCAAGAGCCTCCATATAATACCTTTCAGCCTCTTGATTTTTTGATATTGAATATAAATAATTACCATATTCAAAAAGAATTTCAAAATCATTAGGTGCTAGTGTTAATGCAGTTTTAAACTCATCTTCAGCATAGTCAAATAAGCGTTTATTAAGATAAATAATACCTAAATCCTTATGAGCTTTTGCAAATTCAGGCTTCATTCTAATAACTTTTTTAAGCATTTTTTCAGCTGTATCAGTATCACATAGACTAGAAGAAAGTATTGCGTATTGATGCATTATTTCTGCTGTTACTTTATTTTTTAGAAGTATGTTATCATACATCTCTTTTGCCTTGTTTAATTCGTTCTTTTTTATGTACAAACTTGCCAGTTTTTGAGCTGGCAAAGTATATTTTGGATTCACATACACCATGTTTTCAAGTAATTTTATAGCAATATCATTTTGCCCCATAGCCTCATAACAAGTCGCAATATTGTATTTATAATTTTCCTTGCTTGGGCAAAGCAATGCTAATTGTTTATAGTGCCCTAAAGCACTTTCATAGTCTCCAATCTTAACCTCAGACATCGCTATAGCATTTAAAAAACTTTCATCTTCATCATCTATTTCAATAGCCTTTCTAAAATATTCAATAGCTAAAGAATGATTTTGTTGAATCTGATACGCTGAACCTAAATTAAAATATGCCATTGGATTTTCAGGATATAATTCAATGACTTGTTTATATATTTTTATAGCATCTTCTGTTCTGCTTAACGCCATATAACAAGTTCCTAAACTGTTCAATGTCCCCATATTATCCGAAGCCTTTTCCAAAGCCTTTTCTAAACATGGAAGTGCACTACTGAATTCTTTTAATTTCATATACGCTGTCCCTGCAATGAAATCATATAAAAAGTCTTCTTTATCAAGCTGTCCCGCTATTTCAGCATATTTTATTGCTTCAGTTGGTTGGTTTAACTTAAGAAACGTTAAACAGAGATTTCTGTATGCTTGAAAATATTCAGAACGCAATTCAATAACTCTTATATATGCACCTTTAGCTGCAATTAAATCACCCAGTTTTTCATAAGAGCTAGCTAGATAAAACCAAGAGGTGGCATCTTCTGATTCAAATTTTACTATTGATTCAAAAGCAGTTTTCGCTTCTCTCCATAATTGCAAATTAACATACGTTAAACCAGCAAGCTTTAAAAGCTCTTTATCATTTGAATTGTCTTTTAATACTTCCTCTATTTTTACTTTTGCTTCGTCAAATTGTTTATTTCCAACTAATTCAGTAATTTCATTTAAATCTAACATCTTTTGCTCCGCTAACTTCCAAAATAATTTTTTAAACCAGAAGTCATATTTTTATTTTTACAAAGTTTTTTAAGCTTTGAAATTGCTCTATTTTCTATTTGACGGATTCTTTCTCTCGAAACACCATAAAAAGTGCCTATCTCATCAAGCGTTTTCTTTTGTCCGTCACTATTCAAACCAAATCTTAAAATTAAAACATCTCGCTCTTTTTGGCTTAATTGCTCTAACATTCCTTTTATATCATCAAGCAAGCTTTCTTGTGAAACAAGAGATTCTGGTGCTAACGTTGATTCGTCCACAATATAGTCAATAATTTTGTTCGCATCATCTTTTTGACCAGTAGGCGTATCGATACTAATAGTTGACTGAGTCGATTTTATAATAGATGTCAGTTTTGAAACAGGAATCCCCAATTTGTCAGCAATTTCTTGTTTAACAGGAATTCTTCCCAACTCTGTTGTCAAATCAACCGTAGCTTTCTTAATTTTGTTGATAGATTCAATCAAGTGGATAGGAAGTCTTATTATACGAGCTTTATCTGCTATTGCTCTAGTAATAGATTGTTGAATCCACCAAGTTGCATAAGTTGAAAATTTATATCCTTTAGTATAGTCAAACTTTTCAGTAGCTTTGATTAATCCCATATTACCTTCTTGAATCAAATCTAGAAAAGAAAGTCCTCTACCAATATATTTTTTAGCGATACTTACAACTAACCTCAAATTTGCATTAATTAAAACTTTTCTTGCAAACTGACTTTGTGTCTCATATATTTTTTTTGCTACTTCCAATTCTTCTTCCGCTGAAAGCAAAGGTATTTTCCCTATTTGTTGCAAATAAATTCTCACAGAATCATCAGAATTTACAGAATTCAAGCTTTCTTGAGTTTTAGGCTCTTCAATAGAAATATTGTCTTCATCATCTAAATCTTCAACAGGCTCAATAGAATGAAAATCGACACCCTCATCAGATATATCATCAACCATAATATTTAGTTTTTCTTCTTGCTTGACCATTATTAGCTCCTGTTCTTTAGATTTAGACTATTTATTCTAAGCGTAATTATTTTCCTTTACACTTCTGCTTCACACTCTCAAACAATATTATAGCAGTTGCATTAGAAACATTTAAAGAATTAAAATTTGTTAACATAGGAATTTTAACTTTAAAATCTGAAAGTTTTAGCAAAGATTTTGAAATCCCTGCATGCTCTGCACCCATTATTAAAGCAAAATTCATATCTGTATAATCAATATCATAATAATTATCTTTAGAATGATGATCAGCCGCAATTACCCAGTAGTTTTTTTCTTTTAACCTTTGCACCGCATTAACTATACTATTGACTTTAATTATTGATATATGATTTACCGCCCCAGCGCTGGTTTTTTCTACTGTTGAATTAACTAAAACACCTCGCCTTGACGGCAAAATAATCCCTTTAACCCCTGCACAAACACAAGAACGAATAATTGCACCTAAATTGTGAGAATCCTCTACACCGTCCAATATTACTACCGATGTATATTCATTATTGTTAGAATCAATAAACTCATCTAAATCAACATACTTTATTGGAGACACTTGTGCAATAACACCCTGATGCCTTGCTTCTTGTGCAATTTGATTTAGCTTTTCTTTTCCTACGAACTGAAAAACTACTCCTGCAGTTTTTGCTAATTCTTTTATCTTTTCAATTTTTTCATCAGAACGAGAAGTATTTGAAATCAGGATTCTGTTAAACTCCCTTGTACCTGATTCTAAAGCTTCAATAACGGCATTTTTACCATAAATAAAAGAATTATCCATTATTTTGACACCTTCAACATTCTTTCAATACAATTTGCACTACGTTTTCTTACATCCTCATCTAGAGTTATTTCATTAATTTCATTTTCAAGAGAATTTAAAATTTCATCCAAAGTTGTTAACTTCATACTTTCACAGAGCATTTTTTCCGATATAAGTACAAATTCTTTATCAGGATAGTCTCTTCTTAATCTCTCTGCAACACCCTTTTCTGTTACTATAACAAATTGCTTGTCTGAACTATTTTTTACATATTCGATTATACCACTAGTGCTACCAATATAATCACCTTTTGAACTAACTTCTGGCCTGCATTCCGGATGAATGAGCACCTTTGCTTTAGGATATTTTGCTCTGGCATCATCAATATTTTTGATTGTCACATCATCATGCACAGGACAACAACCTTCATAAGTAATAACCTCAACTCCATTCAATTGAGATTCAACATATTTACCCAGATTTGCATCAGGTACAAATAAAACTTTTGGCGAGTTCAAGCTTCTGACTATTTCCACAGCATTAGAACTTGTACAACAAATATCACATTGAGACTTAACTTCAGCTGTTGAATTTATATAACACACAACCGGAATATTCGGATTTTTTGCTTTAAATTCAGCCATTTGTCGAGAATTAATCATATCAGCCATCAAACAGCCAGCATTTAAATTAGGTAATAAAACTTTTTTCTCTGGTGATATAATTTTTGCGGTCTGTGCCATGAAATAAACTCCAGCAAAAACTATTATTTCCGCCTCGGTTTCTTTTGCTTTTTGGCTTAAATACAAAGAATCACCGACAAAATCAGCAACCTTGTCTATTTCTATATTTTGATAACTATGAGCAAGTATAATTGCGTTTTTCTCTTTTTTTAAACTTTTTATTCTCTCTATTGTGCTATTCATCTATTCTACCTGTATACAAATTTTAACTTTTATTGTACAATAAAAAAAAATAGGAAGAAATAGCATGCTTAATTTTAAAAAGAATATAGTGGTTGGTGTGTCAGTCACTCCCGAAGTTGGTCTAGAAGTAGCTCAAATAGATTTTGCTACCAAAACAGTGTTAAAATATGGTTGCAAGCCTCTAGCGTACGACAATAACCGTAAAGATATCGCAGATCTTGATATTTTTAAAGAAACCCTACAGGATTTGCTTTTTGAACTTCAGATTCCAAAAGGTTCAGATGTCACTTTAAACATACCTTCTGTTGTTTTTAAAGTCTCTGATTATCCAGCTTCATTAAACGAAGAGCAAGTTAATGTTGCAATCGAAGAAGATTTAATAAATCTTCCTGTATTCCAGAACTCTGAACCTAGTATTAGTGCAGTAAAACTTCCAAATTCAAACATACAGTTTAATAAATATGCTTATACTGCAGCTCAAAAGGTCACTCTTGTAGAAATTGCGATGCAGATAAGAGAAATTGGATACAATTTAATTGGAATTGATACTTCTGTTAATTCAACTCTTAATGCAATGATGTACAATGAGCGTATTAACATTGCTCCTGACGTTTCTTGGGTTCTTTTACTTGTAGAAAGTAATTATTGCAGAGTGATCACAATGCAAGGTTCATGTTACGTTGAAAGCTTTGAAGAAAGAATTAGTATAGGCGAAGTCTTAGGTGATGAGGAAAATTATGCAACTGTTGCAAATGCAGTTAACCCTATATTGAAAAACGTTCCATCACAATGTTTATATGTGGTTTCTAAAACTAATATTATATGTGCCAAAGAATTAGCTAATAAACTAATTTATAACGCTCAAATTATTCACCAAGAAGCAAACATTTTTTCTAATGAAGCATTCCTAGAAACTGATGCAGAGATCTCTCCAGAACAAGCTAAACTAATATCTCTTGATGTTATTGGTGCAGCTATAAATAGAGATTTTGTTCAGTTCTCAAATGCACCATTAAATCTATTTAACAAAGCTCTTGGAGACATATATCTTTTATACCAACCACCTGTTTTGAAAATAAATAATTACTCATTAGTATTATCAATTGAAAATATGATAGCAGCTTCTGTTGCATTTGCAATTTTGGTTGGGATAATTTTTATAATGATAATGATTCCTATCAATGGTAGTATCAAACAGAAAGAATCAAATCTTACTAGATTAAACAAAAACATTTCTGATATTGAAAAATTCTTAGAAAATAATAAAAGTGTTTCAGCTTCGCTATTTGATGAGGGTGACGAAATAAGAATAGGTTTGGTTCATAACAAAAACATATATTCATATTACACAATTGTTGGAACAGAAATTCCTCAAAAGGTTTGGTTAACATCTTTAAGTTTAGGTAAAAACATAACTATTGAGGGTCAAGCTGATAACTTAGAAAGTGTTTATAGCTTTTTCCGCAATATAAAAGACTACAATACTAATTCAGCAATCAAACTTCAAAAACTTGGCTTAGCAAGTAGTTCTAAATTGTCTAGCATCAACTCTGATGATGCATTTGATACTGATTCAATTCTTACATCAATGAATGCAGATTTTTATGAATTCAAAATTTCAGATGCTCCAGAAGTAAAAGATACTGAAAAAAAAGACAAAACTGAAAAAAAAGTAAAGAACAAAAAAACAACTCAAACAAAGGCACCAAAAGAATCAATTAATTAATAGAGTGAAGGATATATTTTAATGGAACAATACAGAAGATATTACGGGATATTAATTTTCATAGCTAGTGCTGTTGTATTAATAATGCTAGCATACAATTTAATAACTCCAAAAATCACATCATTAACAAGCTTAAACTCAAACATAACAAAAAAAGAAAATTTATTACGCAAAAAACAAAGCGAACTTAATATTGTTAAAAATAAAATCAAAAAAATTAGAGATTCAATAACAGGTTCTCAGAAAAAAATCTATTCACCAATAGAATCTGATATTGGAAACGATTCATTATTTTTCACTTTATACAATGATGTTATTGAAATGGTACATTCAAACTCAATAAAGATAAAAGCTATTGATTATACATACAACCCTCAATCAGATGCTTTTGTTGAGTTTGGTAAAGACATCTATTTTGTATGTGACGTTGATATGGAATTAGTTTCAAATTACGTTAATCTAGGTAAACTAATTCAAGATATCTATCAATATCCGTACTATATAAAAATTAATGAGATAAACGTAAAACCGTATTCAAAAGATAAAAAGATTTTATTATCAAAACTTAGCTTAAGATTGTATGCTCATACTGAGCCTGAGAATAAGTAAAAAAGATATTGAAATCTAATTCTGTTTGATATATCATGGATTAGTAACTGATGCGGAAGTAGCTCAGTTGGTAGAGTATCTGCCTTCCAAGCAGACTGTCGCGAGTTCGAGTCTCGTCTTCCGCTAATAAAAAAGAGGGTTTCAGCCCTCTTTTTTATTGCTTATTACTATTTTTTTAC
>SUTX01000009.1 GCA_015152465.1 Cyanobacteria bacterium SIG31
GATTTTTCAGGAGTTGATGTAGTGATTTCTTGATAATCACTCTTTGTCATACCTCTTTGTCCCGGAGATGTCGGATTAATTTTACGAATTGCCATTTTTATTTTCTCCTATTCATATCTTTTTTTTGGCTAATTTTCTTTTCTTTACCGGACTTACACCGGCTTACTCATTATAGAGCAGTTAATTCTTCGATTGGATCGCCTTCGATAGTTACGATTGCTTTCTTAGAAGAATCTGTTCTACCAAATTTGTAACCCATTCTTTTTTCGTGAGATGGCATATAAACTGTGCTAACTTTCTTAACTTTTCTACCAGGAAAAGCTAATTCTACAGCTTGAGCAATTTCAACTTTTGTAGCATTCATATTAACTTCAAAAGTATATTTACCCAATGTGGTTGCCATCATTGATTTTTCTGTAATAATTGGACGTTTGATTACGTCATATAATTTTTCTACGTTTGTTCTATCTTTACTCATTATTGCAACCTTTCTGTAATTACATTAACAGCGTTTTCAGTCATAACAACGAAATCTGCTTCTAGTAAGTCTTTTACGTTTAAGTTAGTAGGAAGTAACAATTTAACTGATGGAATATTACCTGCTGCTAAGCTTAAGTTTTTATTTTCTTCAGCCATTGTATCTGCAATAACTAGAATCTTACCTGATAATTCTAATGATTTGATGATACCAGCCATTAATTTTGTTTTTGGTTCTGTAATTGCTGAGAAATCTTTTACTACAACAATTTGTTCTTCTCTAGCAGAAAGAGCTGATTTAAGAGCTAACTTTCTAGCTTTTTGAGGCATATTGATTTCAAAGCTTCTTGGTTTTGGTCCAAATACAACACCACCACCAACGAATAATGGTGAACGAAGAGAACCAGCTCTTGCTCTACCTGTACCTTTTTGTTTCCAAGGTTTTTTACCACCACCAGAAACTTCAGCTCTTGTTTTTGCAGAAGCTGAACCTTGTCTAGCGTTGTTTAATTGTCTTCTTAATGCTAAATGCATTACATGTAAGTTAGGTTCAACACCGAAAACTTCTTTAGCTAAAGAAATTTCGCCTAACTTTTCACCATTTGTATTTAATAATTGTTTTGTCATTTTACTTTTTCCTTTTGCTTTCCGATTACCCCTTTTCGATTATTCGATTTTATATGGCAATAGCGGATTGTGATTCTACCTCTTGACCACTTGATCTCTTGATCAGTTGATCACTGTTACTAATTCCATTTTGTTCTGCTTGGAACGATTGTTACTAATTTACCTTCACAACCAGGAACTGAACCTTTTACTAATACTAAACCGTTTTCAGTATCAACTTTAACAAGTTTAAGCTTAGTAATTGTAACTCTTTCGTTACCCATGTTACCAGCCATTCTTTTACCTTTGATAACACGGCTAGGAGTTGTACCTGCACCGATAGAACCTGGTTCTCTGTGGTTTTTAGAACCGTGTCCCATTGGTCCACGTCCAAAGTTCCATCTTTTAACTGTACCTTGGAATCCTTTACCAATTGAAGTACCAGTAACATCTACTTTTTGAACATCAGCAAGAACTGATAAATCGATTTCTTGACCAACTGTGTAGTCAGAAGGATTTTCTACTCTGAATTCTTGTAAATGTCTGTAGTTGTCTAAACCATTTTTCTTAAAGTGACCAATTTCAGCTTTAGTTAAGTGTTTTTCTTTAGCTGCAATTGTACCAACTTGTATAGCATTATAACCGTCAGTTTCAACAGTTTTAACTTGAGTAACAACTGTTTTTCCTACTTGAATAACGGTTACAGGAACTGCCAAACCTTCTGAATCAAAGATTTGAGTCATTCCAAGTTTCTTTCCTATTACACCTAGTGTCATGTTTTTTCCTTTCCGACATTAATCTTACGGGGACACAAAGCCGTGACCTCTTAAAACTATGCCTTACATCTTGCGAGCGCTACCTAATTACTTTACCTTTGGGTTTACCCCCACGTCTTACCTGACGCCGTAGTTCACATTATATGCATAATGCTTATTAAGTTTTCAAAAATGTGCTATTTCGGCTAACTACCGGCTAAACCGGTTGCTATCTATAGCTTAACTTCAATATCTACGCCTGCTGGCAAGTCTAATCTACTCAATTCTTCAGTTGTTTGTTGAGTAGGTTCGTAAATATCGATAATACGTTTATGAGTTCTAATCTCAAAGTGTTCACGAGATTTTTTATCAACGTGAGGTGAACGTAATACACAATAAATACGTCTTTTTGTTGGTAAAGGAATAGGACCAGCAACTTTAGCGTCTGTTCTTTTAGCAGTTTCTACGATTTTTTCAGCTGATACGTCAACTAATTTGTGTTCGTAAGATCTTAAACAAACTCTAATTCTTTGTCTTTTAGCTGTTGTCATTTTTGCTTCCTTTATTTTTGTATCTACCATTTCGACCAGTCTGAAAAAGAGACAGTGAGCCTCTTTTAAATTCCGGCTAGTCATAGTTTTCACTATAACATTTTAATCGTAAAACAAACATAAATTAGAGTCAACAAGGGATTTTGAGTTTATTTCAAATTTTACAAAAGTTTACAAAATTAAAGCGTTAAGCCATTTAGTCATTAGGGCATTAAGTTCGTTATAAACAAAACTTTTCCATAGCACGCACAAAACCATCTTCATAGACAGAGCTTGTAATATAATCAGCGACCTCTTTTAATTCCTCAGTAGCGTTTCCCATTGCAACTTTTATACCACCAGCTTGAAGGAGAGCAATATCATTATTTTGGTCACCAATCGTTAAAATCTCTTCTTTTTTTAAGCCCCAATAGCGTTGTAAAAACTCCACCGCACATTTCTTTGAAGCTTCAGGATTTGAAAACTCTAAGAAATAAGGCGTCGACTTAACTATATATAAATCAGGAAATTTTTCTTGTAATTCCTTTTCATAACGAGTTATTCGTTCGGGATCTGAATATTCAATAGCTAACAATTTATTTATTTTATCTTTTTTTATTTCACTGAACTTTTTAACTGTATGTTCTGTATGCAAATTATTACAATATCGCTGAATTTCATAACAATCTTTTTCTGAATAAAGAATGTCATCGTTATATAAATTTATATGTATATTCTCCCCATTTATCCCTGCCCATTCTAAAATTCTTTCAGTTTGTTCTTCTGTTAAATATCTTTCATAAAGTACTTTACCGTTTTCAACAACAAGACCACCCTGATAAGAAACAACTGGAGTACTAAGGCCTAAATCTTTAGCAATTTTACTTGCTGCAGCATTCATACGACCAGTAACAAGTACAACTTTTATCCCCAAATCGTTTAGCCTAGAAATGCAATCCTTTACTTCTTTAGTAAACTCTTTCTCCGGTATAAAAATTGTCCCATCAATATCAGTTGCTACGAGTTTAATCATAAAAACTTCCTTAAAGAATTTCTTCTTCAATTAAAATATCATGACCAATATCTTGCATCAATTCTAAATAAGAATAAAAATGTCTAGACATTGTTTCCAAATATTGCGTTAAAACTTCCTGATGAGCATTTGCGTTAATAATCAAATCTGAATAATTATTTTTAGCATCAATATATCGTTTTGTAGAAAGTTCTACAATCTTATTCGAATCAGCAAGAATTTGTTTTGAATACTCCATATTTTCTGCAGAATATTTGAATATATTATAATCTTTCTTTAACTCATATTTAAGTTGGTGTTCGTAAGCTTTTTTATTCGCCTTGCTTCTTTGTAAAAACAGCTCAGCTTTTTGAATATCTGGCGTAAAGTTATACAAAATAGGTAAATTCATTCCACCACCGACAAAAGCACCACCGTAGTGTGGGTTTGCATTTCTATGATATTGCCAAGCGTAGCCACCTGCTATTTCAACATCTGGAATTCTTTGATTCTTTGCAAGTTTTAATTCGTACTCAGATTTTGCAATATCTTTTTCTGATATTTTAATCATATAACTATATTTAAAAGCTGTTCTTTCTAAAAACTCATAATCAGGGATTTTAAAATGTAAGAATTTCCAGTCTTCATCTAACAATGAGGATTCTATTGTGTCATACATTACATCTTGATTACCAGTATTTAATATCTTATTTAGTTCAAATTGTTTAGCTAGCATATTGGCGTGAGCTCGATTCACAGCAATTTTTTGGGTTGCATATTGTATATCAGCTTTCAGGTTATCTATCTCATAAGATGAATGTTTAGGTCTGTCAGTTGTAATCTTAACTAAAGTTTCAAAAAGTTTTAAGCGCTCTTCTTGAATTCTATAGACTGATTTTGCGTATAAAACATCAAAGTACGCTTGCATTATTTGAAGCTTAAAGTTATGTTCAAATTGTTTTAGCTCGGTTTCCTTAAGGCTATAATTTTCCAAAGCTGCTTTTTTGCGCAACCCACGTTTTAAAACCTCAATAGGCAAGGCCAAGCCGGCTTGCGAGCAATTCCCCAATGCAACATTGCCAATTACAACATTTGACTGAATCTGAGGATTTTGTAATCTATTAGCTATTTTTATATCTTTTTTTACAGCATCCAACTCTAAACGTTTTATCTTAATATCTTGGTTTTGTTCTAAAGCTACTTCTATAATAGAATCTAAATCAAGATTCTGCACTACAGAATATGCAGGTAAATAATTCAATAGTAAAAAAGTTAGTGTAATAATAAATCTCTTCATATAAAAATTTTAACACAAACAAAAAAAAGCTCCTGAGCGGAGCTGAAAATTGGTTAATTAATAAGGTATTTGATAAGGTTAATAAGAAATTTATTTTTTAAACCAGTTTAAAGGGTTTATCTTTGACCAAAAACTACTAGTTGTTGCAGCTGGTGTTCCTGTAACAGCAGCAGGAGGTTTCTTACCCTTAAATAAACAAGCTAACGTTCCAGCAACTATTGCAGCCCCTACTAGACCCTTTATAATTGTTGGAGTATTTGAAATTTTATCTTTAGCATTCTTTGCAGAATCTAAAATATTTTCTCTAAAACTTTTACCATTATTTTCACCATAATATGGATTAAATCTTGTATAAGAATCTACAGCATAAGTGTCATATAAAGATCCTTGTTTTGCAGCATTAAGATATTGAACGCCATTCATATACTGTGGATATTGTCCATAAGCTCCCGCCATAGGTGGCATATAATAAGCCTCATATGGAATATGATTAATAATACCGTTATGATATAAATAATCTAATGAGCCCGGTAATACTGCCATTTTTCAACCTTTAAATTAACACTAACACTTACATATATATAAAGAATTTATCGGTCAAAAAATTGCCTATTTCATCTTAGAATGTAAAGTTTTATTAAAATTAACTCTCTGAATCCTTTTCCATCGCTCGTTTCAAAATATTTCTATCAAGTTTTTTAGAAGTTAATTTTTTATGAGATTCTTCCATAAGCTTATCACTCGGGCGTTTAGATTTGGATTTTTTCTTAGAGTCTGTATTAACTCCAAGCTTGCCTCCATTCAAGCTTTTATACCAAACTCCACAAAGAATAGAGCGTAAAGGCAATGTGTATTGAATAAATATTTGAGCTATAAAACTTGAAACTACAAACATTGCAACTTCATCAAGCTTTAATGGAGGCAAATATATATATGCCAAAATATTATTCCATTCTGCAATAGGAAGCAACATTATAAAAGGTTTAGTCAAGTTAGATAAAGCGAGAGTGATATGCGTATAATCACAAAAAACTTTAGCAATTTGAGGTATTAAAAAATAAGTTAAAGCTCCTACAAGAGCAATTAATAAAAATGTAGATGCGAAATGCCCTTTTACTAATTCCAAACTTCTCTTTGCACAACCAAGAGGAGTTTGTTCAGGTTCAAATGTAAACACTTGGAATATAAGTACAAAGAAAATTGCAAATACAGCACAAGGAACCCAGAAAAAAGGAATTAGGGAAAGTAACGAAAATAGCCCTACAAGAGCCCATAGTCCAACAAATGACACTGTTCTTCGTTTAATCAATTCAGTATGTGCGTCAAAGTCATATACTTTACCAGATTTAATCATATTTTCTAGCATCGAATTAACAGCCCCATAAGCTACAAGATATTCCCAAAAAGCTTTCAAAAAAATCGTTAGGCCTGGCAAACAGATTAAAATCGCAAATAATAATAAAGTACTAAAATCATTTAATGCTGGAATTTTTTTAGCTAAGTTTGGAAGATTTATCGCGTAAAAATAAGAGAGAACTAGAGTTAGCAACAAGCCTAAAAACTGCCCCAAAACAGGAAATGTCATGTATTTAACAAACTTATCAAAATTTGAAAAATATAATTTTAAAGCTTCTGCAAATATATAAATCGGCGAGTTTTTCTTTTTTGACATCACTAAACCTCTCTGCAATAGTAAACAATAAGGTTTTATTTACCACTTTCTCCTCTTATTGTATTATAAAACTATGAAAAACTTAAGAGATTTACTAAATAGTTTTACAAAAGAAGATTATGAGAATGGAAAAATCAATCTTCACATACACACAATGCACTCTGATGGAGAAGGGAATGCAGGAGATATTTTATCTGCAGCAAAAGAAAAAGACTACAAATTAATATCTATTACTGATCACAATACAATTGAAGCTCATAAAATTTTAAAAAATGAGATTTTATTAACAGGAATTGAATTTGATTGCTGGTTTGGCTATGTTTATATCCATTTATTAGCTTATGGTATTGATATTAATTGTCCAGAGCTTAAAAACTTTTTAGCAAAAACTAAAAAAGACACCGAAGATGTTTTACCAAGACTTTTTACAAAACGAAATGTTAAAAAACTTATTGAAGCAATACACCATGCCGGAGGAATTGCTGTTTTAGCACACCCAGCTTGTTGTTGGGCAATAAGCTTAGAGAAACTAATAACAGATTTAAAAAACATAGGTTTGGACGGAGTCGAAACTTATTATCCATACCCAAAATTCAGAGGAATTCTCAAATTCCATTCTGCCCAAAAAGTTATAAAAATTGCTGAAAAATATCCAGACCTAATTAAAACCGGCGGAACGGATTTTCATGGAAAGGAATTTTAAAAAAGGTTCATTTTAATTCTCCTACCATACTATCCTCAAAGATTAATAATTTACCTAACAAGAGAATTTTTTTTAGCATATCACGCTTATAAAATATTTTTGTTAAAACTTGAGGAGGATATATGACTAGTATTTACACTGCGCCTGTTTATAAGTTAGAAGATTTAAACAACATTTTTATTGAACTTACTGCTAAAAATTGTAACCATAGGTGTTCAAGCTGCTACATTAAATTTGAAAACAGTTTTTCCCTAAATAAAACTGTAAAAGATTTTATCTCAATCGACAAAATTAAAGAAGCTCTTACTGAAACAAAAAATGAGAACCTACATTGCATTTACTTAACAGGCGCAGAGCCTATGACACATCCTGATTTCAATTCTATTCTTAGACTTTGTCTTAAAAGATGTAATGTTTGCATTTGCACAAATGGAAGTTTTTTAAACGAGAAAAAAATCCGTTTTCTTAATAAAGTTGAATCAGAAGGGCATAATCAAATTTTCTTTAAGCTTTCATTAACTCATTTTAATGAACTTGAAAATGACAAAGTAAAATATAGAGGGAATTTTCGACAAACAATTTTTGCACTAAAAACACTTTCAAGATACAACTTCAACTCTGTATTAACCATTCAAAACCACTATAACTTGGATATTTGTAATATTAAAAATCAGTTTGACAATATTTTTAAAGAACATGAAATACATAATACAGATTTACAAATAATATGTTCATACCCAGACTTCGAAGACAAAAATTTCACAACACAAGCACTTGAAACCGACTGTAAATATGGAAGAACATTAGCATCGAATGGCATTTATTCTTGTCCTTTTTTGGCAAATGATTACAGAGGAAGAGTTGGATCTTCATTCAAAAATTATTCAAAAATTTTTACCGCAGAAACTGATTTCTGTGCAACATGCTCAAAAAACAATAACTTCATGTTTACAATCGGATAAATCTCATACTTCTTTTTTGATATATATAAACCTTATATAAAAGACAAAGAGATAATTTGATGCCTAAAACTAAGTAAACAATTGTAACATTATTCAGAATAACTAATACTTAAGAATTATTTTTTTGATACTATTATGTTATAAATAATAACGTAAAAATATATATCCGTAGAAATGAATGGAGGCAAAAATGTCAGTAGGACAATTCGTATTTATGTTACATAGCCATTTGCCATATTATAGAAAGGCTGGAATGTGGCCTTTTGGAGAAGAAAATCTCTATGAATGTATGGCAGAGACCTACGTTCCTCTATTAAATGCGATTTCTGAGTTACACGACGAAGGAATTAAAGCAAAATTAACGGTTGGTATTACCCCAATCCTTGCAGAGCAATTGGCAGATGAACACTTACAACATGGTTTTGTTGAATATATTGATTCAAGAATCAAGTCTGTATCAAAAGATTTGGAAAGATATCCAGATCCTAAGGTTGCTCATTCTCAACACTTAAAATATTTGGCAAAATATTATTTCGATTTATGGAACAAGTTAAGAGATGATTTCGTAAACAAATACGAGATGGACTTAATCAAATATTTCAAAAAATACCAAGATTTGGGTTGTATTGAAATTACAACATCAGGTGCTACACATGGATTCTCTCCATTACTAGCTACTGATAGCAACTTGAATGCTCAGTTTAAAGTTGGTCAAGATACAACAACAAGATTGTTCGGGAAAAAAGCTATGGGAGCTTGGCTTCCTGAATGCGCATACCGTCAAGGTTATGAGTATGTTGGAAAAGATGGCAAAAAACATTGGAGACCAGCTATCGAAGTAACGCTTCAAAATAATGATATTCATTACTTCTTTACAGAATCACATGTAATAGAAGGTGGAAATTCAATCGGAAATAGACGTGTAATTGGTATGTATGGCAACATTGAATACATTCCACTACCTGAAAGACCTGCTACAGGATATGATACATATTCAGCATACTGGTTGCCTGATGCACAAGTTGCAGTTATGGGACGTAACGACAGAGCTGGTTACCAAGTTTGGTCAGCTGCTGACGGCTACCCAGGAGATGGCTGTTTTAGAGAATTCCACAAAAAAGATGATAAATCAGGTATGCACTACTGGAGAATAACTTCACCTACAACAGATTTAGGTGACAAGATGCTCTATGACCCAGTTCTTGCTATGAACAAAATCAACGAAAACTCAGATCATTATACAACAATGATTTACCACTTATTAAACGATTATAAAAAAGCTAAAAACAAAGATGGTTTAGTAATGGTATCATTTGATACCGAGCTATTCGGTCACTGGTGGTTTGAAGGTGTTGAATTTATTAAACAAGTTGTTAAAAAATTCAACGATTATCTTCCAGAAGTAGAAAGACTTACTGCTGGTGAATACGTTACCAAATACCCACCAAAAGAAGCAATTCAAATCCCAGAATCTTCATGGGGTCAAGGTGGACACTTCTATGTTTGGATGAACCACTTGACAGAATGGATGTGGCCTATTATTCATTCTTGCGAAAAACGTATGAGTGCAATTACTGATAATTACGCAGAAAAACCTGAAGATAAACTATTATTAAGAGCTCTAAGCCAGTTGGCTCGTGAAAACTTACTTCTACAATCTTCAGACTGGCCTTTCTTAATTACTACATGGCAAGCAAAGGATTATGCTACTGACAGATTCAATGAGCACGTTGAAAGATTTAGCCTAATCGCTGATATGATTGAAGCAGGTTCTATTGATGAAGCTAAGCTTTCTGAAATTGAATCAATTGATAACTGTTTCCCTGAAATTGATTACAGGGTTTATCAATCAATTACAGAGGGCGTTATTCCACAACAAGAAAAGAAACTTGCGCCATTATATAAATAAAATCTGAATAGGTTAATAGATAACACAAAGGGCAAAATCTATGATTTTGCCCTTTGTGTTATTTTTTTATAAAAGTTAAACAATTTTAACAAACAATTCTCCACAATTTTCCGGTAAATTTTTTGTTAAATTTTCTAATTTTGTAACATAGTGTTCTCTCATTGATTGCGTTGTTGGATTATTACCGAATTCACAACCTCCAAGAGGTCTACCTTCTTTTAAAATTGTAACTGATTTAGTAATAGGGTTTTTTATTTTTTCCGCTACTATTGCCATATTTTCAGCATTGAGTTTAATCATAATATATTCCTTTCGATTACTACTACACATTTTAAATAAAACAACTAAAGAATAAAAATTGCTTTTAAAACAAAAAAGAGTGTAATATTTTGTAATATAACACTCTTTTTAAATTGAAAATTACTAATCTTATACAGCGTATACAGAAACTTGTTTTCTATCACGTCTGTGAGATTCAAATTTTACTTGACCGTCAATCAAAGCAAATAAAGTATCATCAGAACCAATACCTACATTGTTACCAGGATGAACCTTAGTACCTCTTTGGCGAACCAAGATATTACCAGCTTTTACGATTTCTCCACCAAACTTTTTAACGCCTAAACGCTTCGCTTCTGAATCACGACCGTTACGGGTGGAACCCATACCTTTCTTATGTGCCATTTTTATTCTCCTTTTTTTTATAATCTTTGGTCGGTCGACATCGACTAAACTACAAATTTATCTTGTATCTACAGGTCGACCTCTTAAGTCACCACTCCCAACTAAATGGGTGCGATATTTATCATTCCTATGCTTCAGCTGTTTCAGTAGCTTCAGCTTTTTTAGCTGCAGTAGTTCTGATTTTGTTAATCATAACTCTTGCAAAACCTTGTCTATGTCCATATTTTCTTCTATAACCTTTTTTAGGTCTTTGTTTGTAAACGATAATTTTTTTAGCACGATCAGTTTTGATAACTGTACCTTCTACTGTTGCTTTTTCAACATAAGGCTGACCAACTTTTGATTTTTTACCGTTAACAATCATAACAACTTTATCAAAAACAACTTTTGAATCAGCTTCTTCACCTAATAATTCAACGTCAACATAACGTCCTTCTTCAACTTGGTATTGTTTTCCACCAGTTTCGACTATTGCGTACATGTTTATTTCCTTTCTTTTTGAGGAATCGTAATCGCTTACTTGAGCGATTTTAGGCACGATTAACCTATCTAATACTATTTATACAAATATCATTTAATCACAAGCACAATCCTAGTGTCAAGCTTAGTACTTAAAAATTGTTAACACTTAGCAACTTTTCAAAATTGACTGTTTATTCTATAATTACATTCTATGGACAAGAAAGTCATTTCAACAAATAGAAAAGCTTTTCATGATTACTTAATTTTTGATAAATTTACTGCAGGGATAGTGCTCACAGGAACAGAGATTAAGTCTATTCGTAAAGGTGCAATAAATCTTAAGGATAGTTTTGCCAAAATTGAAAACAGCGAAATATTCTTATACAATATGCACATTTCTCCTTATGAACAAGGGAACAGATATAATCATGAGCCTGACAGAGTAAGAAAACTATTATTAAACAAACAAGAAATCATGAAAATGCTAGGCAAAATTAAAAAAGACGGATATGCAATTATTCCTTTAGAATTGTTTTTATCTCATGGTTTTGCTAAAATAGAAATAGGTCTTGCTAAAGGTAAAAAACTTTACGACAAACGTGAAGCTATCGCAAAGAAAACACAAGATCGAGATATTGCCAGACAAATTAAAAGATGAGGTATGGGGAATGTTTAACAGAGAAACTATTTTAAAAAGTTTAAATGCAGAGAATTACTATATTGACAAACATTCTCTAGATTTATTCTTGTATGATTGGAAAATTGATTCCATATACGAAGATGAAAGTGGATTAGAATTTTATGACGATTTATCTTTAGACAAAGTTAAAAAAGGTATTTCTTTAAAAGCACAAGGCTATAGCGATGAACAGATCATAGTAAAGCTTCAAAAAATGGAAGCTAAAGTTGAAAAAGAAAATAAAACAGAACCTGTTCAACCTATTCTAGTAAGAGATTACATCGCAACTCCTGAAGAAACAGCTCTAGAGAACGTAGAAGAAGCTATAGTGACAGACTTAACACCCAAACCAGAAAAAACTTTTACACTCGACGTAACATCACAAACTCTTCAGATGCTAGCTGAAGCTGTTGCTAAGAAAATAAGTGATGACATAACTAATTCTGATATGGCAACAAGATTAATTGAAGCTGGTGGTTATAAAAGGGATAACGAGATTCTTGCAAAACAAATACAGGAACTTCTTGATCATAACAAAGAACTCTCTGCAAGAATTGAACAATTGGAAAGTCATTCTTCAAGAAATTTTTGGGGACGTTTTTGGAGCAAAAGATAACATAGCTTCATAAAACTTAACATATAAGCAATTTTTTGCCATCTAAATACTTTACATACATGTGTAGTATTAATTTAGGTGTGTAATTATGATTAGTATGTATGGACCAATGATGTATAGTTCTATGTATGGCTCGATGGGAGCTCCAAATGTAATGCAATATTATCAACAAAAGTACGGTAGCGGAGAAATAGATTTTGGCTCAAGACCATACGCTCAACCTTATCCTGTTGCAATTTCTCCTATTGCAGAGCCAGCTAAGCCTGACAGAGGTTGGATTAGTAATCTAATACATAAACTTTGTCACTAAATAACGCAATATTTTGCTTGTTCATGTTATTATAAATGAGTAAGCAAAATAGGAGTTGTATAATGGCAAAAGATTGTAGTTTTGATGTTGTTTCTGAGTTCGACAAGCAAGAGCTTGTGAACGCAATTGATCAGGTTAAAAGAGATATTACTTCTCGTTTTGATTTAAAAAATTCAAATTCAGATGTTGTTTTGGAAGCAGATAAATGCATTACAGTTACAACAAACGATGATATGAAATTGAGAAATATATACGATATTCTTCAATCAAAATTGGTAAAAAGAGGACTAAGCATAAAGATTTTAGACGCTCAACCAATTGAAAATGCTTTAGGCGGAAACGTAAGACAGGTGTACAACCTAAGAAAAGGACTTACACAAGAATTAGCAAAGAAAATAGTTGCTGATATTAAAGAATCTAAACTAAAAGTTCAAGCTTCAATTCAAGGTGAACAAGTTAGAGTATCTGGAAAATCAAAAGATGATTTACAAGATGTAATCAAACTTCTTCATGCTAACGAAGATAAATATGATTATCCACTACAATTCACAAATTACAGATAAGTGCTACGCACATAGATATTTGGTCGGCAGACATAGGCTAAAACTCTAAACTTTATAATTAAACAACTAGTCTGCCTCAAAGTAAAACTACTAGATTAAAGGCGCCCAAAATGTCAAATATCGAAAACACAATAGATAGAATCCAAGAATTAATCGACAGTGATACTATGCAACAGCTCAGAGACGAGTTAAATAGTTTTCACGAAGCTGATTTAGCTGACATCTTCCAGCAACTAAAGCCGGAGGAACGTTTAGAGTGTTTTGTTTTACTTGACGAAGAAAAAGCTGCTGACGTTATCGAATACCTACCACCACAACTTCAAGTCGAAATTTTAGGCGATATTGATGAATCGCTAGCTTCCAGATTGATTTCAAAACTACCTCATGACGAAGCTGCTGACGTTTTAGGTGACATGGAAGAAGATGAGACCGAAATTTATCTCGAAAAACTTCCAGAGAAATTTTCTTCTGAAATTAGAGAACTTTTAACATACAACGAAGATACTGCCGGCGGTATAATGAACCCACAAGTTCTTACCGTAACTTATTCAACAACTGTTAAAGATGCTTTAGATATGATAAGAGTAAATGCTGAAAAAGACAGTATTGAACTTTATTACGTCTACGTTATAGATAAACAAGAGCACTTACTCGGAGTTGTTTCTTTAAGAACATTACTTACAAAACCTAATAATCTCCCAATATCTGAAATAATGGATAGGGATATAGTAAAAGTTCATGTTGACGATTATCAAGGTCATATTGCAGATATTTTCATGAAATACCAATTTGACGCATTGCCTGTTGTTGACCAGTATAATCACTTAAAAGGTATTGTTACTTGGGATGATGTTCAAGACATCGTAGAAGAAGAAACTACTGACGAAATCTTGACATCTTCAGGTATCGTAACAGACTTGGGTGATGATAATGACGATGATGTTTTAACAGGTAGCTTAGGTCACTCAATAAAAGCTCGTATACCTTGGTTATTCATAACCCTTATTGGAGAATTTATCGCTGTATCAGTGACAAATAAGTACGATACTACATTTACAGCATTGCCTGTAATAGCAGCATTTATGCCATTGCTAGCCGGTTTGGGGGGTAATATCGGAACACAAAGTATTACATTAATGGTTCGTGGTATGTCTACTGGTCAAGTAACACTAAGCTCAGGCTGGAAATACATTTGGCGTGAAACTTTGACTGGTATAAGTATCGGTGCAATCTTTGGATTATTGGTATCACTTGTAACTTGGGGCTGGCAAAATAACGCACAGTTAGGACTAATCGTTGGGGCTGCAATGGCTCTAAACATGACTATTGCAACAATGATTGGTACTTGCACACCATTAATACTTAAGAAAATGAAGATTGACCCAGCAGTAGCATCAGGTCCAGTAATCGCAACTACTATCGACGTAATTGGATTAGCGGTTTACCTAACCCTTGTCACATGGTATTTGATTTCGGTGTAGAGATAGCATTTTTTATTTTACCCACGAAAGCATTCTAGATATTTAATCGATTTATTATTAAGTTTTGTAAACTTTTTCCCCCTGATTATTACTCAGTTTCAGCGTTTATTTAATTTTTATTCGAGCTAAAAGGCAATTATTTCAGAATAAAAGACTTTAATAATATATAGGGGATAATAAACATAGGGGAAAATTTTATGAGTTTTTATGGACAACCTATTAATTATGTGAACTTTAACAACAGTCCTTTTTGCTGGAATTATAGTTTTACACCAACTATTACTTCTAGTAGCTCTACCCAAAATGTACCTATTGTAAGTAAGCGAAGTACAGCAAAAAAGCCCCTAACCCAAGAGGATCTTACTAAAGCGTGGGAAAAAGGAGAAGCTACTTTTGATAAAATAAATAAAAACACTAAAAAAGAAGAATACGCTGGCATAATTGAAGATCTTGATTCTGTTGATAAAGATACTGTTGTCCCATTTTTGAATGGCTATTATAAAACGAAAAGCGATAAAACATTCCGTCAATATAGCTCAGAAGGTATTATTGAAGATCTAGATGATGAAAATAAAAGCACGATATCTATGAAAACAAAATTAAACATAGTTAAATCTTTATTAGGAGCTGCAAAAGCAAAAGGGCTTCATCAACTACCAGAAATAAAAAAATCTGTTGAAGCGTTAGAAAAAATTTATAATCAGTACGCAACAGGTGATTTAAAAGACGCAAAAGATTTTGACAATAACAAGGAATATACTTGGGCTACTTTTGGTAAGTATGCAGGTGCTTGTACAGCAACTGGAACAGGGATTGGATGTTGCTTTGGTGGCGTTGGTTCAATTCCTGGTTTTGTAATCGGTGGAATCATCGGCCTTGTTTGTGGAACCATAGCCACATTCTGCGACCCAAGAACAGATGATGAACGAATGGATGAGCACATAAAGACCATCCACGAAGCCTTATCTCAGGCTAAGGGCTAGCTTTTAATTATTAAAATTTATAATAAAATTTTTTATGATAAAATTTATTAGATGAAAAAGTTTTATCTAAAATCAATGGGATGCAAATCGAATCAGTTTGAGGGACAAATTGTTTCTCAAAAGTTAGTTGAAGCTGGTTTTGAAGAAGTTAAAAAGCTTCAAGATGCTGATGTTTACATTTTGAATTCGTGCTCAGTTACCCATAAAAGTGATAACGAAGCAATGTATCATCTTCGCCACGCTAAGAATTTAGGTCTTAAAACAATTCTTACGGGCTGTGTTGCGCAGATTGAAAAGGAGAAGCTTTTACTAGAACCATTTATTGATGCTGTTTACGGTAACGAAGATAAATTCAATATTGTAGAGCTTATTAAAAACGAAGAAGAATATGCGGTTTTGGACTTAATGAACAAAAAAGAGTTTTGTAATGTAACTCTTAATGACACTTCAAAAACTCGCATTAGCTTAAAGATTCAGGACGGTTGTGACAATCGATGCGCTTATTGCATAATTCCTTATGGGAGAGGTAAATCAAGAAGTGCTAGTTCCGATTTTATAATCAATGAAATTAACCGCTATGCTTCACAAGGATATAAAGAAGTAGTGTTTACAGGGATACATATTGGACTTTGGGGTAAAGATATAAATATAAACGGAAAAGAATTGTCTTTACTAGACTTATTGAAAGATATTGAAGCTAAAACTTCTATTCCACGTTATCGCTTAGGCTCACTTAACCCATTAGAAATCTCACCAGAAATGTTAGATTTCTTACAAAATAGTGAAAAGTTTTGCCCGCATTTCCACCTCTCATTACAATCGGCTTGTAATTCAACCTTGAAAAGAATGAACAGACATTATAGCGTGGAATATTATTTAGATCAAATTGAAGACATTGTATCCCGCTTTAATAAACCTTTCTTGGGCTCAGATATAATCGCAGGTTTTGTCGGAGAAACTGATAAAGATTTTGAAATAACAGTTGAAAATCTCAAGAAATCAAAGCTTAGTCAAATACACACTTTCCCTTATTCAATAAGAAAAGGGACTATTGCAGAGAAATTGCAAGGACATTTACCTGACGAAATAAAAGAAGAACGAGCTAGTATTATTAAACAAATTTCTGCTAAAAAGTTTGAAGAATTTTTAAAATCAAATATTGGCTTAGAACAAGAGGTTCTAATAGAAAAACGGCTTGACCGCAAAACTGGATTATACAAGGGGATTACACGGAACTATATTAATGTACTTTTAAAAGATGGTGAATATAATACATTAAAAAATGTAACTCTTAGCAAAGATAACATTGTTTACACAACACATTTATGCTAACATTCTTTATAATTGGAGTAGAGAAAATGATAACAATAAAAGATGTAGAACATGTTGCAAAACTTGCACGTTTAGAATTGACAGAAGATGAAAAAGAAATGTACACAAAACAGTTAAGTGATGTACTTAAACATGTTGACGCAATGAATGAAGTTAACACTTCAAACGTTGAGCCAATGGCACACGCTATTGATTTTGTAAACGTTATGAGAGAAGACAAAGTCTTCTACGAACAAACAAAAGATGAACTTATGAAGAATGCGCCGTACGAAGAAGACGGATTTTTCAGGGTTCCACGAATCAATTAAGTGCTACGCACGTAGACATTTTGTCGGCAGACATTGGTAATAAATATTTAATAAAAAATAAAATAGAGGGTCTGCCTCAAAGTGTAACTACAAGCACAAGGGGTAAACTGCCCTCTTTTTTTATAAACTAACCAGTGCGAACCAACTGGTAGCTTGTTCCAAAGGAACACTTGGAACAAAGAATATAAGTTAGTAGCAAAAGGGATTGTGTTCCACCCAAAGGTTATAAAAGAATGACAAAGTATATTTTTATTACAGGTGGTGTTGTTAGTTCGTTAGGCAAAGGGATTGTCGGAGCATCTTTAGGAAAACTTTTGCGTTCAAAAGGTTTTACAGTTGCTATACAGAAATTTGATCCTTATATTAACGTCGATCCGGGAACAATGAGCCCTTTTCAACACGGTGAAGTTTTTGTAACAGATGACGGAGCTGAAACAGACTTAGACTTAGGACACTATGAGCGTTTTATTGATGCTAACTTTTCACAGCTTAGTAGTGTTACATCAGGAAGTGTTTATCAAACCGTAATTAACAAAGAACGCAGGGGAGATTACCTTGGTGGAACAGTTCAAGTAATCCCTCATATTACAAACGAAATCAAATCAAGAATAGCAAAGGCCCAAAAACAATTTAAACCTGATTTTCAAATTATTGAAATAGGTGGAACAATAGGTGACATTGAGGGGCTACCTTTTATTGAATCAATTAGACAGTTCAAAGCAGAAGTCGGAATCGGAAACGCTATTAATATACACTGTACACTACTTCCATATTTACCAACATCAGGTGAATTAAAGACAAAGCCATCACAACATAGTGTAAACGTACTTAGAAGTCATGGTTTAAACCCAGAGATATTAGTTTGCAGAACAGCTAAACCAATTCCTAAGACTGAAAAAGAAAAATTAGCTCTATTCTGTTCAGTTGCAAAGGAAGCTGTTATAGAATGTCGTGATATGAAAAGCATTTACGAGGTTCCTCTCGCCCTCGAAGAACAAAACTTCGCGAATGTTGTTCTTAAATTACTTCAAACTCCTGAAAGAGCTTCTAATTTAGATAGTTGGAAAGATTTAGTAAATAGAATTACTCATCCAGAAAAAACTATAAAAATTGCTATTGCAGGGAAATATACAAAACTTTCTGATGCATATATTTCTGTTGTCGAATCTATTAAACATGCCGGCTATGAGCATTCTGCAAAAACAGAAATCAAATGGATTAATTCAGAAGACTGCGTAGATGTCGCTCAATGCAAAGAACTATTAAAAGATGTTGACGGAGTCGTCATTCCTGGAGGATTTGGCATTAGGGGAGTTGAGGGCAAACTTAACGTTATTAGATATGCAAGAGAAAATAACCTGCCATTCTTGGGAATTTGTTTAGGTATGCAATGTGCAGTAACAGAATTTGCTCGTAATGTTGCAGGTTTGAAAGGTGCCAACTCAACTGAATTTGATGAACATTCACCGCACCCTGTTGTAGACTTAATGCTTGACCAAAAAAATGTTAAAGGCTACGGTGGTACGATGAGGCTCGGAGCTTATGACTGTCAAGTAAAAAAAGGGTCTAAAGCTCATGAAGCGTATGGTTCTACCAAAATCTCAGAAAGACATCGACACAGATACGAAGTAAACACAGAATACATTGAACAGCTAAAAAAAGCTGGCTTGGTGTTCTCAGGAATGTCACCGGACGGAATGTTATCTGAAATAGTAGAGATTCCACAACTTGATTGGTTTGTAGCTTGTCAATTCCACCCTGAGTTTAAATCAAGACCAGAAAAACCTCATCCATTATTTAGAGGTTTAATCACAGCTGCTATTAAACAAAAAGAATCATAAAAAATAACCTCCTAAATGGAGGTTATTTTTTTAGTTATTAACATCAATTTCTTTAGAAACTACGCCCAAACGTTTAAACAAGTTCAGATATTCTGCAATAGGTCCATTTTCTTTTGTCCAATCAAAATTAGAATTAAGAACCTTGCCAACCATTTCTGAGTACCTTAGCTTATCTGAATATATATCAACTGCCCTTTGCATAGCTTTTGCAAATTCTTTAGCATTGTAATCAATATTATTTTTACCCGGTCTAAACTCAGATGCAACAGCAGTTTCACCGTCAATAAGTCCGTCTAACAAGCCACCTGTTTTATTAGCAACAGGAACTGCTCCTGAATACAAACCTATCTCTTTATGTACCAAACCACAAGGTTCAAACCAAGATGACATTACTGTGAAATCCGCAAGTAGTTTTGCACCATCATAACGTCCTGGCTCTGAGAATAAATTAGCAAAAACTATACGGTTCGCAGCAACAGGATCTGTTTGTGCAAGTTCTCTTTTTACATTCAAAATCATTTGCTTATACTCATCACCACCAATACCTTGAACATAGAATACTGGTTTTTCTGTTCCTTGATATGTTGCATAAAATTCTTTTATTGCTTTTGCAAAAATATCCAAACCTTTTTGGTCAACAATTCTACCCGCTGAGACAAAGATTGGAGTATATTTTGTCACACCAGTCAAGTCTGTTAATTCTGGCATTTCTATTTGCATCGGATTATCCACACCATTAGATAAGCGAGCTCTATTGATTTCATCTATAACCTTATTTAGATAAACTTGCTTGTTTTCATTTTTACGTTTTAGTGGATCAACGTCAATTGTAAATGGTTTTAGAGAACCTTTTGGTAATTCTAATTTCTTTTCAAGGGAAACAATGCTATTTGTAGTTAATAGATTATTTGCTTTATCACAACCATTTGTAATACCAACTAAAGTTGGTTCAACTTTTGTAATAGAAGACGGATCAATTCCGTTTTGATTTGCAATCATTTTAAGATTATTCAGATCAGAATATGCACCCTTTCTTGCTCTAAATTCAAATAATTCTCTTCTAGGTCCACCAAAGAAATCGTTAGTTGCAATTTCATCAGTATAACCTTTAGAAACAGGTACAATATAATCAGAATAAGCTACTGCCATCATTTGAGGATTAATACCATCATGTTCAAACATTCCATTATGTAAATGAGGTTGTAGTCCACCCGTTTTTCCAGCAATGTATAAATTTGGCATATAAGCATTTTCGACTATTTTTGCGGCATGTTCACCAAACATAATATTTAAGAGCTTAGCTTGAGAATGCCATGCACCACCAGCTAATCCTGCATTATGCATAATAGTAATAATTGGCGTATTTTGTAATTTTTCTGCTTCTTCCGGATTTGCACCAAAATAGCTTCTAGTTTTAGACAATAAACGAGTCATTGCAGAAATTGCACCCGTTTGCCAATCATTACCAAGAATCAAATCAGCTTTCAGTGGAACTGTAGATTTTCCTCCATTAGCTAAATGCTCATAGAAAAACTTACTAAAGTATATAAATCTTTCAGTTTCACCAGCTGAAGTTGCTTTATCATTATATATATTAGTAGCTAAGTTGCTTGGTGCATCTAAATTAAATTTTCTATTTTCATAGAACACAGTACTAACTTTTGCATATGCTTCTCGTGTACCTTTTTTATCTGAAACTACTAATCCACCTGATTCAAAAACACTGTGATTATCTAAAGTTTCTTCCATTTGTTCTTTAATTTCTTGAGGCATAGAATCTAAAACTTTATCATATTCTAATTTTATAATTTGTTCGCCTTTATAAATATTAACTATCTCAGTCTCAACCGATGTATCTGTATGTATTGGCAAATGCATAGTATCAATAAGCTGTAGCTCTGCTAATTTCTCAGTCTGAGGTTCTTTACCTTTTTCTATTACTGTTTTTATGTAATCAAAACTTCCATCTTTATTTCTTAAAATTGTAGCATTAACTGACTTGCTAGCATTCTTTTCAATCTGACCAGTATATAAAGGTATATCTAACACTACAGATATATCCTGCTTACCTGCTAAAATTTTTGCTAAATTTTCAGCAATTTCTTTTGGCACAATTGCCATACCACCAGTGCTTGCATAAGGTTTTACTTCAGAAGTTGGGATTCTTATCATACCGTTTTCTGGTAATTCAGGTAAACCCTCTGACAAACCTAGCATTCTTTTTGTAGACTCTGTTCGCAATGAATGCACAAGTTCATCATCATCTTTTCCATAAGTTGAATTTATTGTTGTAGCTAAAACCAAACCCGCCCCTGCAACAACAACACTTCTATTGGTAAATTCTGGAACTTTATTTTGTACAACTGTTCGCACTTGTGCTTGCAAGCCTTTTACACCTTTATCAAGACTACCTAAATACCCTTGTGTCCAAGCTTGATTATGTTCAACTTTTTCTATAACTTGTCCAACTGCCTCCTGAGTTTTTGTAATCAAATCATTTTTAACAGCTTGAACTTGTGCCGTTGCATTATCTTTTACTTTATTAAGACTTTCTTCTAACTTAGTTCCCATTTCTGTTTCTAACTTAGCCGCAAGATCCTTTTTACCTTTTAAAGCATACCCTGCAACACATAAAGAAGCTAGTGCAAGAGCCGATGTTACATAAGGAAAAGCTTTTTTTACAGCTGACTCTTTTTCTATAGGAGGCTCTTTTTCAACACTAATAGGGTTTTCAGTAGCTTTTACTTCTGATGCTTCTTGAGTTAAATTTTTGAAGCTTATGAACTTATGCCCAATTGGTAATGTTTTCACAGGGTACCTCCTTTAATACACACATTCTACTTTTCTATACCAAAATAGCAACATAAATATTTTTGCTATAATATTAATTTTTGTAACAAAAAAAGTAGGATTCTTAAATCCTACTTTTTTCCATTATTCTAGTTAATTACATCATTGTATTCTTCGGGATTATTGAGCAAATCGTAATTTATCTCATTTTCATTATCCGCAATAGCGGCTGCAACAACCGCATCCGACGTCACATTCACAAGAGTTCTCATCATATCTGTAATTCTTTCAATAGTAAATAAGAACGCAAAACCTGCAACCATCTGTTCAGGACTTAAACCCATGCCATTAAGCACTAAAGCTATTGTTATAATACCTGCACCAGGAATACCTGCACATGTACTTGAAGCTACAATTGCTAATAAACAAATTTGAACAATCAAGAATGGGGTTAGGACAACACCATAAGCTTGAGCTAAGAATATTACTGCTACAACTTGCAATAATGCTGTTCCATCCATATTAAGAGTCGCACCTAATGGTATTACAAAACTTGTAACCTTGTGAGAAATACCTCTTTTTTCACAACAAGCAATCGTCAATGGTAATGTTGCAGAAGAACTTGCTGTACCAAAAGCAACCATCATTGCTTCAGCAATAGCCGCATAAAGCATCCATACAGGAACTTTAGAAAATATTCTTAAGAATATTGGAAATACAACAAACAATTGTATTGCAAAACCTAATGCAAGAACTCCCAAGTACTTAGATATAGTTGTAAAGATTTCTACACCAAAAGCAGAAACAGAAACTGCTGTAAGTGCAAATACACCAGGAGCTGCAAAACACATAATCCAATCAGTAATCTTCATTGTCGCTGCAAATATTGACTCAAAAAAGCTTACAAAAGGTCTATTAATTTCTCCAACTTTTGCTAAAGCGATAGAGAAGAATAGTGCAAAAACAAGAATTGGAACCATATCACCAGCTGCAATTGAAGCTAGAGGATTTTTTGGAATAAATTCTAAAATAATATTTAACAGATTTTCTTTTTGAACCTCTATAGTCGCTGCAACCTGAGCTTGAATATTCGTTGCTATATCTGAATTAATATATTCAGCTGCACCCAAACCTGGTTTGAACAATAGCGCTAATCCTGCACCTAACGCTACTGCAATTGAAGTTATTATTGCATAATACAAAATCATTCTTGAACCAAGTTTACCTATTTGCTTGCCATCACCAACGCTCGTAATCCCTATTACAATAGCTGATATAACCAATGGAATTACAACCATTTGAATCATTCTAATGAAGACCTGACCAATAAAGGTTAAGGTAGTCATGACTACTGGATTTGGGTCTTTATGCAACCAAATACCGGCAAAAACACCAAGCACTAAACCAGCAAAAATATGCCAGTTACGTTTTAGACCTAAACCCAACGCAATTAAAACTTGCATGTATAATTTCATATAAAATCCTCTCATTACAGAATATAACTAGACTATTGTACTATTTTTTCAAAGAAATGACAAGTATTAACCGAACTGTAGAATAGCAAAAATAATAAAATAAAATATGCTATTGTAAAAGGGGATTCTTTATATGTGTAAATATGTTGTTTTATTTCTACTGCTATTGTTATCAATAAATTTTGCAAACGCTTTTGAATCAAAGCTAAAAATGAATAAACCAAATGTTATAATAGCTTCACACGAAAATACACGCCAGAGAGTTCATTTTCCTGAACATTGTAGAAATTGCCATTATCCACAAGGGAACTACCTCTCGCATGGCAACTTGAACGCGCTAGAAAAATACGCATTAAACAAAACTTACAGAAGAGAGTCCGACTTAGCAAGATTAGAACGATTAGAAAATCTCGCATTCGGTGCTGTTCAAAATGGTGATATAACCTCAAGGTTTATGGACGTTGAAAATGCAATCTTATCTCGCCCTAAATACAAAACAAAAAATTCAATTCTTGGGAATATCGCAAATTATTTTTCAGGGACTCCAACAGGATATACACCCGCAATAGGAAATAGTTTTTATAACTCTACAATGGGTTTACCTGCGGGGCTAGGATTTTCTAATTTCGGTGGAAATTTTTACCCTGCACCTGGATATATGAACCAAAATTTTGAGCAATATTCAAACGGACCCTTTGGTGGCGGTTGGGGAATGTCCAATCATAACTATGGTACAGGAAGTTCTGTAAGAATATTAGATTAAAAAAGAAAGATGTCACAAAGCGACAGATAGGGTGATTGGGTTGAGGAACGGTCGTCATCCAGAACTTCATTCAGAATCTTAAGAGTTAATGCATTCACTACAAGATTATGCGATTCCGTGTCGAGCACGGAATGACAAATTATGTTCCCTCCCCTACTCGGAGAGGGTTAGGGTGGGGGTTGGTCTATAAGCATTGATAGATCCTGAATCGAGTTCAGGATGACATATAAAGTGCTCGTACTATATCAATTGCAAAGCCAGTGCTACGCACGTAGATAATTGGGCGGCTTGAATGGTTTATACTCCAAGCACAAATTCAGCCTAATAGCTCGCCTTTAAGTACGACTACTATATCAATTGTAACGCTATTGCTGGTGTTTGGTTGGCTGTTGCCATCAAGGTTGCACTTGCTTGTTGTAAAATCTGTTGTTGGATATATTGACTACTTACCTCTGCAATGTCAGCGTCACGGATTGTTGAACGTGTTGATACAAGGTTCTCGTATTGTGTAGCGATTTCATCAAGAGCACTTTCAAGTCTATTCTGCACAGCACCATATTCTGTAGCTTTGTTTGATACAACAGAAAGTAAATCATCTATTTTTGTTAAATAATCTGTTGTTGTATCTAGACCAATGCCATACAAATCATTAACCCCATCAAGAGCGAATCCAAGATTCAATGTGATATTACTTGAGATGTTTGAATGGATTCCGATTTGGAAGTTTATTGCTCCTGCTGGTGTTCCGCCTCCTGTTGCTTGTTGAGCCTCTTTTTGCCAACTCAAAAGTGGTTGACCATTAACTATAGTCCAGCCATTATCTGCTGTATATCCCATAGCTTCTGGCGTATACCTTGCTAGTATCTCAGCTTTGGTTAAAACATCAGCATTGGAGTCATTAGATACACTGGCACAGTTAGTTAAACTTTGAACATCATGACAGATACCTTCAACATAACTTCCACTACCTGCCTCAACACGACCTATTGAGTAGCAGTTATTTATTTCATTAGCACGGTCGCAAATACCATAAACATACTCCTCCCCAATTACATTACCTGTCGTATAACAATTTGTTATATATTCCGCACCATAAACCAAACCGCAAGTAATACTGCCTGAAGTTATATTCCCTGTTGCGTAGCAGTTAGTTACACTATATGCACCCTCAGCTAGCCCAAAAGCCCCATCTTGAGCAGTTATATTTCCGGTCGTATAACTATTCTCAATATTATACTCAACGTGAAAAGCTAAACCATACGCACTATATTGAGCTGTCACATTTCCTGTTGTATAACAATTAGATATACCACTCTCCCAGAGTGATGCTGAAGTTAATCCTCCGACCATATCATTACCAATAATATCACCTGTAGAATAACAGTTTACAAGATTACAGTTCCTTATCGCATTCTCACCGAAATGGTCCTCACTGCCACCGCCAATTAAACCGCCAACCCAATCTCGTCCAGTAACATCGCAGGTAGAATAACAATTTATTAAGTCTTTTTCCGCAAAATACAATCCGACAAGTCCACCTACGCACTGGCTATTTGGTGCATATATCGTCCCGGAAGAATGAGAATTTATAATTTGACCATCCCAATTAGCCCCAACCAATCCACCGATAGCTTCTCCGTCAACATCATCAGTAGTCTCTATGATAACATCTGCGTAGCAGTCTTTTATTAATCCCATGTTTTCATTTACCAATCCCCCGATATTATCACCAGAACCATTAACTTCTATACTTCCTTTAGCATAGCAGTTTTCTACTGTACCATGATTGTAAGCTCCAAATATTCCAATATCACGGTCAGCATTAAGTACATTTATATTTTCTAAACCCACATTTTTGATAGTAAGGTCTTCACTATAATCCAAATAGGCAAAGAAACCCAAAAAACCATCGTATTCATCACAATCTATTGTAAGGTTAGATATTTTATGACCGTTACCGTCGATATTAAAACATACTCCTTCATTTAAAGAACATATAAATTCTTCTAACTCCTCTTCTGAAAGTGTAGATAAATCAATATCATTTGCTAAAACAATAGTTGTATCTATATCGAAACCATAGCAACGAGCGTCAATAAAATCTCGAGCTGTTGATATTGTGTATACTGTATCTTCTGGAGCTTCACCATCTAAATAATCTCTAAATTTTGTCAATTTTTCTACTTCTTCATCTGAATATGTTTTAGGATTTGAAACAAAATCTCCATATTCATTAGAAGATGTACGAGTGAGATTAAATGTTGAAGCTAACGCAGGTTGAGCTTCATTAGATGCTTGAAATAGTTTCTTCCCGTTGTATTCTGCTGTAGAATAAAGTCTATTGATTTCGTCTACCAATGCGCTAGCTTCGGAATTTATTGCTTCTAAAGATTGTGCACCATAGGTTCCGTTGTTTGCTTGGGTTGCTAGAGCTCTCAATCGTTCTAGTTTATCTGTTATCTGATCAAGACTTCCGTTTGCAGAATTTAGCATATCAAGTCCCATTGATGCGTTTTCTTCTGCTACCATATACGAGCTAATCTTTGTTGTTAAATTGGTGGATATCGAATAGTTAGCTGCGTTATCTTTTGCATGGTTTATTTTAAAGCCCGTTGTCATACGCTCAATCGCTAGATTGAGTGCGTCGGTGCTCTTGGTGAGTGAGCGTTGGGTTATTAAAGAAGAGAGGTTGGTGTTTATACTAATCATGGTTCAACCCCCTCCCTAGCCCTCTTTTTTCAACAAGCGGAGTAGCTGGAATTGATATTCCAAACCTATATTTACCCCCTAGGAGAGGGAATGTATTTCCAATTTCAACGTATAACTCAGACACAGCACAAATCACACAGTCACTCGGCTGTGATATATTTGATATATTAAATTGAGCTCTTCTTATTTGTACGATATCCATATACCCTGTATTTATTATACTGTCCTTAGTTCCTTAATTCCACATGTTTAATATTTTGTAACGCCAAACCATACCAATCGTTACATAAGTTAATAAAAAAGTCTAAAAAGCAGTATATGCAGTTATTACAAAAAGTGATTATTATTAAGAAATATTAAATTTTCAATTACTTACCCCGAGTCCCTTTAAAATCATCAGGACGAGCAGAATTAGAAAGAATGATTTCATAATATTCATTCTTATCAATATTTACACCCATATTTTTAGTATCAATTGAGAATTTTTTCTTCTTTTTAGGCTTATAAGGGTTATTTGCCATAGCTAATAATCTCATTATTTTCGCCAACTTGAACTATTGTTGGTTTATGGGTTTTAATTTCATCTTCATTCATTTGAGCATACGTTACGATAATAATTTTATCACCAGTCTGCACTTTTCTAGCAGCAGCTCCATTCACACAAAAACATTTAGAGCCTCTTTTGCCGACAAGAGCATAGGTTTGAAATCTTTCGCCATTATTAATATCAAGAATCTCCACTTTTTCCCATTCTTTAATATTAGCTTTTTCCAAAAACTCTTCATCAATGGTAATTGAACCCACATAATTCAAATTTGAATCAGTAATAGTAGCTCTATGTATCTTTGAATGTAAAAACTCACGCAACATATTTATATTTCCTCTTAAACTAATATAGCACAAATAGAATTAGAGAGCCGATTAATTTAGATTTTTTTTACAAAGAGTTAACCTTTTATTATAAAAGGAGGTTAGAATGCTTGAATTATTTATATTAGAAACTTGTCCCTATTGTAAAAAAGTTATGAATTTTTTAGACGAACAAGATATGAAATACAAAAAAATCGATATAACAAATAAAGAATCAGAAGAAACATTAATCAGAATGGGCGGGAAAAGACAAGTACCTTTTTTAGTCGATAGCGATAGAAATATTCAGATGTATGAATCCGATGATATTATTGAATATCTAAAAACAATTTGTTAACCATTTTTTTTGACAATTTAACTTAATATGTATTTTGTTAAGTTTTTTATTTTATAGCTTTTATACAACTTTCTTGTACCGACAAGAAAGTTGTGCAAAGAAACTCCCGACCTGAACTTCATTCGCACAAGAATTGTAGCGTTCGAGCTAAGGCAAGCAAACTCCCTACGGTCAGACAGTGCTTGCCCTGTTATTCTCTCACTTACATTCTTGGCTCATTCCGTTAGGGTCGGAACTTTGCGAGCCTTGCGCAGTGAGCAATTATTGTTATATGAGACAACTACAAAGCGACTGCTGTCTGAGGTGCATAGCACCGAGTTCAGTCGCTTAGGTCGAATATTACAAATAATTAGCGAACGGAGCTACAGCTCGCGAGGTTTTTTGTGGCACTTTTTTGCCGGCACAAAAAAGTGCCATAAAGAAAAACAATCAAACTTAACAAAATACATATTTTGTTAAATTAAAATTAATAAGGAATGGGCGCACGACAAGTCGAGCGCCCATTTGAAAGGACATTTATTATTTATTGTAAATTCCGATTATTTTACTTATAACAAGTTCAACGCTATTTGCGGTTGTTGGTTTGCAGTTGACAACAATGTTGCTGTTGCTTGTTGTAAGATTTGGTACTTAATATAGTTAGAAGATTCAACCGCTACATCAGCATCTTTCAATGTAGAAATAGCTTCAGTTAGGTTTTCTTTTTGAACATCAGTAGAATCAATAGCTGAATCTAATCTGTTCATATATGCACCAATCTTTGTAACTCTCAATGAAACATTATCAATTGCTTTGTCAATGTTATCAATGAACGCACGAGCTGAGTTATCATTTCTGTAAATTGCATTACACATTTGAGCAATCGTAAAGTTAGCTGCACTACCTTTTATAGCCGCACTTGTTGCACCATTAGTGTATGTTACATCTCCGCTTTCAGCTAATGCTGCTGCTAGAGCTGAAGCATAGTAACCTTTTTGGTAAACAGGTTGAGAGCCTGGTGGTAATAAATTACCCTTTTCATCTGTTAACTCACCATCTTTGTTAACGTAACGTGCTTGATAACAATATACGTCAGACGGCTTATCGCTTGTGCGTAAATCAATGTAGCCAGGATTATCTTTTGTTGCAGTAGCAGCTGATCTGAATCCCATTAACGATGTTGATTCACAGCTTGCAAACAAGAAAGCATCCATTTTAATTACACATCTTTGATCAGAATATAAACCTACTTGCAAGTTTATATCTGTTGTTCTTGAACCATCAAGCAAGAACGTATCGTTAAAGTCAGTAATTGAACATAGACGGTTGATTTCATCCATTCTTTGCTCAACTTCTGTTCTAATAGCGTTCAATGAAGCAGAACCATAAGTTCCGTTAGCCGCTTGCATAGTCAAGTCTCTAATTCTTTGTAAGTATTCGTTTAAGATATCCAAAACGCCTTCTTGAGTTGTTAACATATCAAGACCCATACTTGCGTTTGTCTTAATAATATCATAACCGTTTACTTTAGCTTCCATGCCTTCTACTACAGAGTAGCCGGCAGCGTCATCCTTACCAGAGTTTATCTTGAAGCCAGTAGATAATCTCTCCATTGCTGTGTTCATACCTTTTGTAGCATCACTAAGGTACTTTTGGCAGGTCAAGGCTGACAAATTCGTGTTAATCGTAATTGTTGAAGTTGACCCCATAATAAATTTCCTTTCAATTTTTCCTTTCCCTATGCTTAACGGCACAAAAAAAAAGGACTTTACAACTTTAGTTATAGAATCCTCCATATAGTGTAGAAGTGCTGCCAAAACCCTTTAAAATAAAGGGTTCTAAATTTCAAATTTTCTTTAGAATTTGTACAAAAAAAACAATATCTCCAACTTAAGTTATAGAAAATAGCACAAATAGCATGTACAAATTACCGATACTTTTTACAGGTTTTTAACCCAAAATGTTACTAAAATAGGAGATAATAATATGAAGTTAGAACAATCTGAAACATTACAATGTCTTATCAATGCATTTGCAGGAGAATCACAAGCACGAAACAGATACACATTTTACGCAAAACAAGCTAAGAAAGATGGCTATGAGCAAATCTCAGAAATATTTTTGAATACAGCAGAAAACGAAAAACAGCATGCCAAATTATTTTATAAACATATTCCACACGCAGAACATCATAAAGTTACAGGAGAATATCCTTTCTTTTTAGGAAATACACTAGAAAATCTTGAATCAGCAGCTTGTGGCGAAAGAGAAGAATGGGAGTATGTATATAAGCATGGTGCACAAGTTGCAAAGGAAGAGGGTTTTGATGAGATTTCAAAGTTATTTGCAGGAATATTAGAAATAGAAAAACATCACTCCCATAGATTTGAAACTCTTGCTGCTCAAATAAGAATGAAAACTCTATTCAGTAAAGATGAAAATACTCAATGGCATTGCAGAAAATGTGGGCATATACAGATTTCTCAATGTGCACCTAATAAATGTCCGGTATGCGAACACGAACAAGGGTATTTTGAATTATTTCATGAAAAATTCTAATAAAAAAAAGAGAGCTCAATAGAGCCCTCTTTTTTTATATATTTATATTAATTAGCTTAATGCTAATAAAGATTTTACTGAACGAGCATTTTCTTTAACAGATTCATCTGAGTGCAAGTTAATTGTATCGTCTAAAATTCTTACAACTTCAGATTTATCTTTTAAAGCCAATATTTCATTAATTGTGCTCATCGCAACTGCTGGAGAAAGGTCATTAATACCTTTACCTTGATTAATGATAACAACTTTTAATGAATCGTGTACATTCTTTCTAACTAAAGCTCTTGAAGTGTATTCACGAACTTCATTGTCAGGAGAGTTTGTACCAATTTCTTCTAAAACTCTTATTGAGTCAGTATCTTGATGAGCAGTTAAGGCATCAATGATTTCTAAAACGTTCTTATTCATTACGCAATACCTCCCTCAAGAGCTATAATCTCTTTCCAAGCATTTTCAAGTTCTGACACAGGAGTATCAGCAGTATAGTGTTGTCTTGAAGGTAATTTTGCGATCAACGCATTCCATTGAGTACGCATGTCATTGCCAAATTCAGTAATACTGGTTGAAACTGCTTCCATCCTTGAACTAACTCTTGAAGACATCTCTTCATGCATAGAAGATAACTTGTTAACAATTTTAGCATTCATGCTGCCAACAGCTTCGTTCATATGTCTAATACCAGGAACTTGAGAGATTGGAGTTTCCTTAGCATAAGTCCAAGCACTAGAAATACCACCGCCAACTCTTTTAACGAAATTAACAATAGGTTCCGTAATACTAGATTTCATTCTTGTCATACTTCCTGTGACAGAAGATGCAATCATTCTTAATTTATTTGTTTTTTGAGTAGAGCTTTTAAAAACATCAGCAGCCAATTCAAATGGCAAAGTATTCCCTTCAAAATTATTATATTTGAACGGATTTGTAGTTGAATTTCTTGATGTTCTAAAAGGATTAGCAATTTTGTTTGGGGTAATGTTTTGCGAACCCACTTTAATAATTTTCGCCATACAATTCCTTTCTAAAATAGATTGACTTCTTAACACATAACAGAATAACATATCAGAAAAATAATAAATCATATAAACAGAGGATACTTTGAGTCAAAATAGTGTTTACAAGAGAGTTTTATAAGGGTATAATTAACACTAGTAAAAAACCAAGAGGGGTGTCCGAGTGGTTGATGGTGCGATCTTGGAAGGGTCGTGTGGGGGCAACTCCACCGTGGGTTCGAATCCCATCCCCTCTGAATAAAACCGAGCATTAGCAAAGCTAGGCTCGGTTTTATTTTTAGCACTGAATTCCACTTTTTAAAAAGTGTTAAGAAAAATTTGGAATATTATCTCTTATTGATTTGTTTATGATAAAGTTAACATAGGCAAGAAAACTTTGCTAAAATATGGAATTAAATAAAAAAACATTTTTCCAGCTGTTACGTCATAAATTATTTTAAAGAGGGTAAAATGGGAGACTTATCACAATACAAACAAGATTTATCTTGTGAACTCGAAAAATACAGCATAAAAGAAGCACCTTTAACCCCAAAAGTTTCAATAATTGTCCCAGTTTATAACGCTGAAAAATATTTAGACAAATGTGTAATGTCTTTAATTAAACAAACATTAAAAGACATTGAAATAATTCTCGTAAACGACGGTTCTAAAGATTCTTCTGCAACTTTAATAGAATGGTTCCAAAAATATGATGCAAGAATCAAGCTAATTAACCAAGAAAATAAAAAACAAGGTGGAGCTAGAAATAATGGATTGAGAAACGCTTCTGGAGAATATATTTCATTTGTGGATTCTGACGATTGGATTGATCCAGACTTCATTGAAAAACTTTACAATACTGCAATTAAATATAATACAGATATAACAGCTACAAACATAATTAAGCATAAAAAAAATAAACGAAAATACAATGTTAGGTATAGGAGAACAAAAACCGCAACAAATATGAGTTCTAAAATCAAATTGTGTAGCGATAAAAAGAAACGTTTCTTCTATGTAATGAATAAGTTATATAAAAAATCTTTTTTAGTAGAAAACCACATTACCTTTGAAGAAAATTGTTATTTTGAAGATGTTCTTTTCTCAATAAAAGCAATTTTTCACGCCAAAAATATTGCATCAGAGCCTAATACAAACTATCACTACATATACAACATAAACTCGACAATTAACTCTAAAAGAACAGAAAAAAAGAAAGCAGATCACAACAAAGCATATATTGAATTACAAGATTTTGCTCATAAAAACAAGATAAAATTGCCTGAATGTTTAAATTATGTGATTAAATACTGGAAAACACCGCTATTTAAAATTTATAAAGGCGAATATAAAGAAAAAATCTGTTTATTTGGTATTATACCAATTTTCTACAAACAAAAGTAAATGATACAAACGGGGAAATAATGGCTGGAACAAACTTTTTCATAAAAATTCTATCTTGTATGGTCTCTATTAAAGAGTTTAGTGAAACTCGTAATGTTTTGCAGATATTTGGCATAAAAATTAAGTACCCCAAAAGAGAATTTGCAAAAAAGAAAAAACAAAGTCCCTATTATTTTTATAAAAAATATAACATCGACATTACAACCTTACCACCTGCAGAAGGACAAATTAGAGACATTCAATTAGCTAATTTGGAGTTATTAAAAGAGCTTGATTATGTATGTTCAAAAAGCAATCTGAAATATTGGCTTGATGCTGGTACTCTTATAGGAGCCGTCCGACATAAAGGATTCATCCCTTGGGATGACGATATTGATGTGGGAATGATAAGGGAAGATTATAATAAAATTATCGAAGCTTTCAGTAAATATTCTCGAAACCCTGACATTTATGCGGGATTTTATAGAGACGACTCTCGCCCAAGTATGTATTTTATAAAAGTTCAACATAAAAAATGTAAGCACTTATTTGTTGACATTTTCCCTTTCGACATATACGGCAAGGCCTTGAGCTTAAAAGAACAGTTACTAGCAACCGAAAAGATAAAAAAAATAAGGCAAAAAATAGAGAGCTCAAAAACTAAATTGAGCGACTTAGAGTTAAAACAAAAAACAGAATTTTTAATGAAAAATGAAATCCTGACTAACGATATCCCTAAAAATTTAGAAGATACTGATATTGTTTGGGGGATAGATTTTAGACACAGTTGGAAAAACTGGTTTACTAATTACAATGTTATTTTCCCGCTAAAGAAAATCGAATTTGAAGGTATAGAATTTTTCACAATGAATAACCCAGAAGCTTTTTTAAGAAGACTATATGGGGACTATATGGCATATCCTAAAAAAATTGGATTAGGTCATAGTGCACTAAAAAATCTATCGGAAGAAGAAAAAGATGTTATTAAAAATTTAATTGAGGGACAAAAATAAAATGCGAAACAACATAGCAATCATATTCGCTGGTGGCGTTGGAAAGCGTTTAAATAGCCAAGAAAACAACTTACCAAAGCAATTTTTAAAAATCAACAGCAAACCAATTATTATACATACACTAGAAATATTCCAACGCAATAAAAGTATTGATAAAATCTATATTGCTATACACCCAGATTACTATAATCACATGGAAGATTTGGTAAAATATTATCATATCTCAAAAATTGCTGGTATCGTAGAGGGTGGTGCTACAGGCCAAGAGTCTATATATAAAGCTTTAAAACTTGCTCAGAGTGAAAACAATCAAGACTCACTCGTCCTAATTCACGATGGGGTGCGTCCAAACATAACAGATGAAGTTATAGATAAAAATATTAAAACTGCTTTACAAAAAGGAAATGCTATAACTTGCACCTCTTGTCAAGAAACAATACTCGTAAGCGAAAACGGATTAAACCCCGAACATGTTCCTTATAGAAAACACACTTTTGCAGCCCAAGCCCCGCAAACATTTATTTTATCAGAAATAATTGATGCTCACGAAATCACAAGAAAAACAAACCCAGATTACACAGATATTGTTGACTCCTGCACCCTTTTCAAAACATTAGGAAGAGAAACATATATGGTCGAGGGCAACAGAGGTAATATCAAAATTACTACAATTGAAGATCTATACTTATTGAGGGGATTGATTAGATTCAAAGAAGACAAAGAAGCTTTTGGAATAGAAGGGTTATAATGGTAAAATTCAAACATAATATTGAACGATTAGATACTAGAGAGATTATCAAATCAAAATACCTAAACTGGGATTGTTTTAAAAATAAAACAGTGTTAGTAACAGGTGCTACAGGGTTAATAGGAACTCAGATTGTCAAAGCTCTGTTATATGCTAATGAATATTTCAATACAAATATCAATATTATAGCTTTGGTGAGAAATAAAGAAAAAGCAAAAAAAATATTCACCGACTCTGCAAAAATAAAATGTTTAAAATTTATTCATCAAGATATCATCGAACCAATTAAATATAACAAGAATGTTGATTATATAATTCATACAGCAAATAGCACGTCCTCAGCAAGCTTCGTAAAAGAACCTGTTGAAACAATTGATTCTATTCTACAAGGAACAAAAAATGTATTGAATTTTGCTCGTAAATCTAAAGCCAAAAGTATTGTGTATCTATCTTCAATGGAAGTTTATGGAGAAATCCCTTTAACAAGAATCGAGCCTCTCTCTGAATCAGATTTAGGATATGTTGACATACTAAAACCTCGTAGCTCTTATCAAGAGGGAAAACGTGCCGCTGAATGTTTATGTTCTGCGTATGCTAACAAATATGACATACCTGTCAAAATAGCACGTTTAGCTCAAACAATTGGTGCTTGTGTTGATTATAACGATAATCGTGTATTCACTCAATTTGCCAGAAGTATTGCAGAGGGAAAAGATATCACCCTAAAAACAAAAGGTGAAACAATAAGAAGCTATTGTTATATTACTGATGCAGTTGTTGCAATATTTTCTTTATTAGAAAAAGGCCAAAATGGAGAAGCTTATAATATAGCAAATCCAGATACAACTTGCTCAATACGAGAAATGGCTGAATTATTGTGCAACAAGCACCCTAAATCAAAATTAATAATTAGAGAAGAAAACGACACTAGTTATTTAAACACTCTTAAGTACTATTTGGATATATCAAAAATAAGTTCTCAAACTAACTGGTCTCCTCAAATAAGTTTAGAAGAAGCTTTTAACAGATTAATCAATAGTTTATCTTACCAACAATGCATTTTTAAAGATAATAACAAACAGAAAAAATTTATAAATAGAATTTTTAATTTAAGAAATAACGGCAAATATAAGCTTTTAACCATTTGTAACTGCACCATAAAAATAGACAAAGCTATCTGGAATAAATTGCTGTGTTCAAACAGTAAAATAAAAAACAACCTAATTGTAATGAATAATTTTGGAGGAAAAGACTACGGTTGCAATCCAAAATATATAGCTGAAGAAATCCTCAGAAGAAAGTTGCCTTACGATATTCTATGGTTATGCGAGGATAAAAAACAAATTGATAAAAAGCTTTTCCCTCAGAACATAAAACTAACTGGCTATAAAGACATTGAGGGGATAAAAGCATTAAGTTCAGCAAAAATTATAGTTAGTAACGTGCATTGCAATCCTTTAATAGCATCTGGATGGACTAAAAAACAAAACCAAGTTTATATACAAACTTGGCATGGTTCTTTAGGTATCAAAAAAATTGATTTCTCTGTTAAAAATAATGATAGCGTGTTCTTCACCAAAACTTGGGAAGAATTAACAAAAATAGATATTGAAAACATTGATTATTTAATAACAAACTCAGAGTTTGAAAAAAATGTATTTAGCGAAGGGCTTCTATGGAACAACGACTTTACAAATATTGGTCATCCTAGAAATGATATCTTTTTCAAAGATAACGAAACACTAGATAAAATCAAGGAAAAAGTTTTTTCAACTCTTGGCATAGATTCAACTAAAAAAGTTTTATTTTACGCACCATCATATAGAGACGATAAGCATATAGATGTATATAATTTAGACTATGACATGATAATAAAGAGTTTAAAAGAAAAATTTGGCGGTGATTGGATTCTCGTTATAAGACTACACCCTCATCACGCTAATATTAAAAACAAATCGGCCTTTTATAAAAACAATAAAAATGTAATTGATGCATCACGTTATCCTGACATACAAGAATTGTTAATTGCAGCAGATGTTGGTATAACCGATTACTCAAGCTGGATTTTTGATTTTATGTTATCAAAAAAACCTGCATTTATTTATGCAGAAGATATTGAAAAATACAATACTGATAGAGGTTTTTATTATCCATTAGAAACAACACCTTTTCCTGTAGCAAGAACAACAACAGAACTTATTAATAAAATATCAAATTTTGATATAAATAAATATAAGATTGACGTAGAAAAATTCTTGCAAGATAAGGGTTGTATTGAAAATGGACAAGCGAGCAAAAAACTTGTAGATTTAATTGAGGATATTATGAATGAATAACAAAAGTGAAATGCATTTAATTGTATTATATTCAAATGCCAGACATCAAGAAAAAGAAATTTTAGAAGATATAAATAAACATTTAAAAATTATTGAATGTTACGATATAGAATGGAGTAAAGAAAAATTTCTTGAAAATATTCAAAGATTTTATCGCTTTTCGCCAAGAAATGCAAGAAAAGGAATAAAAGAGCGTGGGAACGGGAATTTATTGTTAATAACAGCAATGGATAACAAGCCTGATTATAGAATTGCTGAAGCTTTGGTTGGTCACGAATATACAAATGTAAATCTTCTTAATTTAAAATTTAAATATCGTAAACAAGTCGGAAGAAATGCAATTCATTCAACTGTTAACCAAAAAGAAGCTCGTAGAGATTTGTGTCTGTTATTAGGCATCAGCATGGACGACTATTTAAAAAAAGCTCCAAAACAATGGGATGGGACTATCCAACACATTAAACGTGATTTAGTGGGCGCTTACGGATATAAAAATTTTGAAGAAATGTTTTATGTCTTGAATGAAACAACTAATTATGCAGTTTTGAGAAATTATGAAATGTTACCACAAGATTTCAGATTGGCTGAACACGGCGATATTGATATTATAGTGGAAAACTATGCCATCGCTTGCGCAATGCTAAATGCAAAACCTATAGCTAAAAATCATCCTAAAGCATTTAACACTGTTAACGGAGAGAAAATTCCTTATGATATCAGGCATTTGGAAGACAATTATTATTGTCATGAATTTGCAAAGGATATGCTATCTACCAGAGTCCTTAATAAAAATGGGGTTTATATATTTAACGATGAATATTACTTTTATTCATTAATCTATCATTCATTTATTCACAAATTTAAAATTGCAGATGATTATTACGCAAGATTAGAAAATTTGTTTTATAAACTAAATTTAAACAAAAAGTATAACCTTAGTGACTATGTATCACCATTTGATTTATATTATCAATTATTAATTGATTTTATGAAAGAACACGATTATCAAATAATAAAACCGGATCCTCCGACAAAGTTTAATACTTCAATTTTGGATATCGGCAAAAATACAAAATATCTCAAAGAATTTTACAAGTTAGATTCCGTAAGATATTGTAAGATACCAAGCTATAAACCTAATTACAAAATGTTTGAAGGATATTTTGGTAATAATCATGTGTTTATAAAAGTTGGCAGCTATAAAAATGCTTGCAAAAATGAATATTATACAATGCAAAAATTATATAAAAACAATCCTGAAAATTTCGCAAAACCTATATACTATAGCCTAAGAAAGCCTCAAAATATAGTTATGCAGTTTATTGAAGGAGAAACTTTACAAAATATAATTGATAGTAATAAACTTACAGACGAGCTTAAAGAGACATTAATTACTGACATTGAGGCTATTGCTAAAACTTTGAGCGAAGAAGACATAGTTCATAGAAATATTACGCCAAATAAATTTATATTAGGAAAAGATAATCACTTTAAGCTTATTGATTTCAAGTATGCCGTTTCTTTTAGTAAGTATAAAGAGATTGATTATATTTCAGACAACACTGAAATTATGGATTTCATTAAAAATGATTTTTCTTTGGGTAAATATCTTTGGGATGATTTTTATTCAATGAATAAGATTTTAGAATCTATCGGAACTAAAAGTGAATATATTAAGAATAACATCGGAAAATATCAAATTCATTTCAAACAAACCCGCAATGTTAAAACATTTATAGATCAAGTCTTTTCCGTTAAAAACGAACAAAAAACAAATAAATTCGGAGAAAAAGGAAAAATGTACAAGGTTATTCGCTTACTAGGATTCAAAATAAAACTTGGGAGAAAAGGATGATAAAAAAACTAAAAGAGCTTTTTTACATTAAAAAAGAATACTGCCGAGATAGTTATGGTATTGTAGTAAAAAAACACATAATAATTTGCATATGTGGCACTAAATTAAAAATAAAACAAAATTTTTCAGAAGAATATAAATCGTTATATGAAATGTTCAAAAATATTAATATTATAAACAATATTAATAATGACAATTTTATATACAATCTTATATTGCAATATCAAGAACCAACATTGTTTTATCTAAAAAACAATTCACAAGTTTATATCTTTACAAAAGAATTTTTAAAACAAGATAAAGATTTTATATATAACTATTTGTTAAATACAAGAGATTCATTGAAATACAAACAGATAAAGTTTTTAGATGAAAATCATCCTTTATACAACGAACACATCACATTATCTAAACAAGGCGAGTTTTGTTGGAAGTATGTTCGCAAACATAACGGAATTTTTAAAACCTCTTTGTACAAAGAAAATGACAACATATACTTCAAATATGATTTTTTAGGCCTAGAAAACGCAATATTTAATGATACGTTTACTTGGGGAAATCCAAAACCCAGAAAATATGTAAAGGGAACAAATTTATTTAACATAATTGTATCTTTAGATGAAGCAGGACAGTACGAAATAATTAAAAAGTTTTTTGATTGGCTTTTTGAAGAATTTAAAACAGATGATGAGAATTATTTATCTCAAAACTTAGCTGACTGTCATTTTAAAAATTTTATTGTTGCAGACGATGGAAAATTCTATTTCACAGATTATGAATATGCATCAAAAGTTCCCCTTGAAAAAGGCTATTTAGTTTATTATACACTATCTTGCTTCAAGTCTAAATTCCATAATGAAAACAATAAAATGTATAAATATTTTATTTCTTTATATGGATTAAAAGATAAAATCAAAACATACAAAAATATGAAGCTTAAAAGACTGGAAGAATTTAAAATAAAAGAAAAAGACAAGATAAAAAAAGAATTAGCTAATAAAGATTTAATAAGCAAGTACTTTTAAAAGATTTTTAATATAAAACAGGGGCAGGATATGAACAATAAAAAGAAAATACTTATTGTCGCAAAATCAAAACCAACTACAGGTATTGGTGCTACAGTTGTGCAATATTTCAAATATATTATATGCAGCTGAAAAGGATACATTCCGGTTGTAGATATGAAACACTATACAAATCAATATTTCAAAGATGGAAGGACATTCAAAGATAATGCTTGGGAATATTTTTTCGAACAACCCTGCGGCTATACTTTTGAAGATATTGAGAACTCGCTCAATTGTGTAGTAATATAACAATTTGCTTAATAATTTGCATTTGTTTTCTAAATGTATATAATAAAAGTATGTTCTGCGTAACAGAACGGAAAGGGAGATTATTATGAATAGAGAAGAATTAATTGCAGAAATTTCAAAAAGCGCTAAAGTTTCTAAAAAAGTAGCTTCAGAAGTTTTATCAGCAACAATTGACACAATTCAAATGTCAGTAAAAAAAGGCAACAAAGTTACTTTAGTTGGCTTTGGTACATTTGAATCAAGAAAAAGAGCAGCTAGAATCGGCAGAAACCCACAAACTGGCAAAGAATTAAAAATCGCTGCAAAAACAGTTCCTGCATTCTCAGCTGGTAAAAAGTTTAAAGAACTTGTAAAATAGTTTTTTTAACTATAAAAAGCGAGGTAGAAATCTACCTCGCTTTTTTATGTCAATTTAATCTTTGCTTTAGCAAATTAAATTATACTATTACTCTATGATAGACTTTTTTACCTTTTTTTATCTTTATACCGTCTTTAAGTGCTTCTCTAGATAGTCTATAGCCTAAGTCCGAAATCTTTTCCTCTTCGACAGCAACCCCACCTTGTTGAATAAGTTTTTTAGCTTCTCCACGACTAGCACAAAGCTTGGTGTCAACTAAGACATCAATCAAGGAAATATCGCTACCATCAAAGACAAGTTCTGTTGTTGGCATGTTAGAGTCATCACCAGCTCCTGCAAATAATGCTTTTGCTGATTCTTGTGCAATATCTGCTTCTTCTTTTCCGTGTACCAATGCTGTTAGTTCATAAGCTAAAATTTCTTTTGCTTTATTAAGCTCAGCACCCTGCCAAGCTTCCATTTTCTCGATTTCTTCAAGAGGTAAGAAAGTAAGCATTCTTATACATTTTAAAACATCGTCGTCTTCAACATTTCGCCAGTATTGATAAAAATCATAAACTGAAGTCTTATTCTTATCTAGCCAAACTGCACCACTAGCAGTTTTACCCATTTTCTTACCTTGAGAATTCATTAACAAAGTAATTGTCATAGAATGGGCATCTTTACCTGTTTTTCTGCGAATCAAATCAGAGCCAGCTAACATATTAGACCATTGGTCATCTCCACCAAATTGCAAATTACAATTATAATTTTCATTCAGATAATAAAAATCATAAGCTTGCATAATCATATAATTGAATTCTAAAAAACTAAGCCCTTTTTCCATCCTCTGTTTATAGCATTCAGCTCTTAACATATTATTTACTGAAAAACAAGCTCCAACTTCTCTCAAAAGTTCTATATAATTGAGTTTTAAAAGCCAGTCCGCATTATTAACCATTACCGCTTTATCTTCACCAAATTCAATAAATCTTTCCATTTGTTTTTTAAAGCATTCACAGTTATGATTAATCATTTCGCTAGTCATCATTGAACGCATGTCTGAACGCCCAGAGGGGTCACCAATATGTCCAGTTCCACCACCAATCAAGACGATTGGTTTATTACCAGCCATTTGAAGTCGTTTCATCAAGCATAAAGCCATAAAATGCCCAACATGCAATGAATCTGCTGTCGGATCAAAACCTATATAAAAGCGTGCTTTCCCAGAATTGATTAATTCTTTAACTTCTTTTTCATTCGTAATCTGAGCTATAAGTTGCCTTTGTTGTAATTCTTCAAAAATTCCCATTTATTATAAATCCTCTTATTTAGTTTCCTTTATCATAATAAAAGCAACTGCTTTTAGCAAGTTAGAAAAGAATTAATCTTTTTCATCAATTTTCTTCTTTAGGATTGAATCTCTTTAGCAAAAAGACAAGAGGTATTAAAACTAAAACCAAGACAGCATATGTTCTATAAGCATTCATAAACGCACACAATGTTGATTGTTGTATCAATTGTCCATAGATTTTGCCTTGTGCCATGCCTGTTGCTGTAGATATATCCACGCCCATTTGAACAAATTTTGCAGACATTGAAGATACTGCATTATTAAACGGAATACTTAGCATTGTCATACGATCAACCAAGTAACTTTGATATATTTGAGAATAACTTGAAACTAAAAAACCTACTGAAGAAGTACCTACTGCACAGCCAACGTTTTTAATCAAATTTTGTACACTAGAAGCATTTGTCATCTCTTGCTTACTTACCATTCCATACAATAAAGTTGTACAAGGAATAATTACAGTTGTTAAGCCAAAACCAACGATAATATTAGGAATCGTCACATTACCAAATGCAATATTCAGATTTAAACCAGAGAACATTAAACACCCTACCGAAAAAGTAATCAAACCTATCACTGTTTGAGTCCTCAAACCAAAGGTCTTTAAAGTCGCAGCGGTAAACATAACAGCCATTACAGAACCGAATCCCATTGGTCCAGCCGCTAACCCACTCAAGTAAGAGTCATATCCCATTAAATTTTGTAAAAATTGCGGTAAAATAGCTATCGTACCGTAAGCTACACCAAAAAGTATTGTCAAAATAATTGTACCAAAAGTAAAGTTCCAATTTTTGAATATTTTCAAATCCAAAAGAGGGTTTTTACATCTCAACTCCCACCAAACAAGGAGTATAAAAGCAATCAAACTTACGATACCTAACTTCATAATATATGGAGAATCAAACCAACCATTTTTTTGTCCATTATCAACCATTACTTGAAAACAAGCTATCCACACTATTAAGAATAGCATCCCAATACAATCAAATTTTGAAGCCACAGCATTTTTAATGTAAGGTGGATCCTCTATAAACATCGCAACCATGATAAAAGCTGCAATACAAAACGGTAAACTAATAAAAAACACATAATTCCAAGATAAATTAGTTGTTAACCAGCCACCAACAATTGGACCAATAATCGGAGCAATTGTTATACCTGAAGAAAAAATAGCCATTGCTTTAGCTTGTTCATGCTTTGGATAACTTTCCAACAAAATAGCTTGTGATAGTGGTATCAAACACCCACCTCCCAATCCTTGAAAAATTCTACCAGCAATCATAACTTCAAAATTCGGTGCAATACCACATACTGCAGCAGAAACACCAAAAAGTGCAATACAAAATAGAAAAAAGCGTTTTCTACCAAATACTGAACAGCACCAATCTGTTGCAGGTAGTAAAACACTACAAGCAATTAAAAATATTGTAACTATCCATAAACTTTCGTCATTTGATATTGAAAAACTTCCCGCAATATACTTTAAAGCAACATTTGCAATAGAAGTATTCAAAACTTCCACAAACGTAGCAAGCATCACAGCTATAGTTATTAATGTTAAGCTCGCTTTAGGCTTCCACTCTTGTTCTAAAATTTCGGCTGTCATTTTTCCCCTTCCAAAAGTCAACATATTATTCTATCGGGAAAAATTTAAAAAAACAAGTCTATAAAAAAGCCAAAGTTAAAACTTTGGCTTTTTTATTTATAAACGATGTTTCCCTGTCTTCAAGAAATTCGAAATTACGTTATTTATCGTATAAAATTTCTTATTATACTCTGCCGCTTTTGAAGAAAACATTTGGAAAAATCCAGGCTTTGTTAACCCCTCAGAGTTAGTTAAGAAATTAGTAATCGCTAATTTTGTATCGACAAATCTATTTCCTTTATTCGATTCCCAAAAACGAGATAAAAGCGATACAAACTCTTCCTTTTTCATATCCCATTGTTGTACAGCATGTTTAACACTTTTATCGTTAAATCTAAATCCGTTAGCCCAATCTTTATACCAAACACCAGTGGGATTAGTTGCTGTTTCAGTGAGTACATTATCTACATCTTGATAAAGCCTTTCAAAGGCGTCTCTGGAATCTTTCCCTTGAAGAATATATCCTCTTTTATTCAAATCACCCATTGCATCACTATAGTCATAGGATGGTGGGAAATATGTATCGTCATCTCTAAATGTCAATTGATTTGGTCTTATAGCATGCACTTGCATTTTTATCTCCTTATATTTCTACAAAATTCTTTGTTCTTTTGTTTTTGGTGTTATATGAATTTTATAATTCACACTTTCTAAATATTCTCTAAATAATTGGTCATAAGTCTTACCTAAAGACTCAAATCTGTCTCTGATTTTTCCTGGCCATTCAATATCATCTTTTACTAAAAATTTTTCACCAATTACCATTTTATATTCTTCTTGCAAATCTATCGGTTCAAACTCTTTAGTTAGAGGATTCCTTACCCTAACAGCATCAGAATACTTAGCTTGAGACTTTCCTTTTACAATATCTTCAATCAGCGTCCTGTTAACTTGAACATCAGACCAATGGATAATAGTGTTTCTAGTCGGAGCCTTTAAGTTAGCGAGTACATTTTCTACAACCAAGCCAACCAATTCCTCACCCTTTACTTTACCTATTTTTAAATTAGACAAATCTTCACTAACACCGTCAAAAACTTTCATAACACTCAAATTATTTGCCCCATCTTCAAGCGAACCTCGAACAATGGAAGATTGAATTGCTACCGTAAAAATTTCAGGATCAATTGTAGATCTTATTGTACGTTTAATAGCACTCGTTAAATAATTCATTAAATAACTGTTTTTATAACGAATTTCATTACCATAGGATAAAGTTGTTATACCTTTATCCACACTTTCTTGTTCTTCCAATAAAGCGTTCGCCTCTGAAATTATCATATTCTTAAAGTTTTCATTTTGCATAAGCTGTTCTTGCATCTTAACATCATATAAACCATATTTTTCAAGCACTGATTTTATTATTGCTGGTAATTTAGCATTTCCCTCAGTAATATCAGCTTCCGATTTGAGTTCTCCTACAGTAATTAACGGTTCTAAATCCTTTTCCAAAAACTCATTCAAAAATAGTTGGAAAGGGTGTTTTTCCAATCCGTCAGATAAAGTTGTCTCAGTAAAATATGGTGTCATTGATGCTTTAATAAAATCTCCATTGTCATCAAACTCAAAACTTAAAGCTTTGACCATTTCATTATCTTTACCTAAAGAATTAATACTAGTTTTACCAACATTTGATTGTACATTTTTGTGATCATGACCATTTAAAATATGATTTATCTGAGGAACATTTTTTTGAATCATCTCTGATAAACGACCACCCATATGTGATAAAAGTATAACAGCTCCCTTAGGATTTTGTTTCTTAAAAGCATCAACTTTTTCTTTTATAACATTAATAGTACCTTGAATATCCTCTTCAGTTAAATTTGCGTCTTTTTTATTTGAATTATCATAGAACTCTAACCCATCACACAGTCCTGGATTATAGAAATCCATACTTGGGATTGTTGCTGATAAAAATAAAATATTGTGCATTAAATCAGGATTTTTATCATCTGGGATACTATATTGAATAGCCTTTGTCACCTTATCAACAGTATTTTCAAGATATTGCATCTTTGGAGATTTATCCAAATTAACGTTAGTAATCAAGGAAGTCATTTGATTTTTGCGCATAACATTACTAATAAATTCTGTACCTGCATCCAGACAATGGTTACCCATTGTATAAATAACACTTAAGAACGCACTTTGATCCCCTCCAGAATTTTTTACAGCTAAATCTTTGACAACTTTTCTTACACTATCAATTGTTCTAATCAATGCCAAATTTTGCAAATCACCATTAGAAAGCTCTGGATGAGTTACAAACCCCTTTTTAGAAGGATTTATGAACCAGTCACCTACAATAGCAAATACGTTCCTTGTGCTTGGAGATTCAACCTTAGGAAATATTTCCTTAGCGTTATTTTCTAGCGTCTTTAGCAATCTAGGTAGCCTCAAAATATTTCCATGATTATCAGCTGTTGCAAATATATTTACCCTCGCACCCTTGAAATTAGGTTCGCTTGGCTGAATTCTTGATATCATTCATACCTCCTTAGTATTTTCGCACACATAATCGTATATTGTATTATAACCTGAACAAAATTTTTTTTGCGTTTATTTTTTCAATATCATCAAAACATCAGCTTCTGCTAAAGTTTTTAATTCAGGTTTGAGCTGAACAGCCATTTTGTAATCATCTATAAAACTTTCATCTTTATAATCACGTTTTATTGCTGCTCTATAATAATATGCATCAGCATATTTAGGATTATATTGAATTGCAGTATTGAAATCCTTTAACGCACTTTCACGATTTTGAAGAATATATTTTTGTAAAGCCCGAATATAGTAACATTCAGCTAACTGTGGGTTGATAACAGGCTTAGTCTCAATCTGAGGTTTTTCACTAATTACATTCGGTAGTTCAGACGATTTAACAGTTTTTGGGTCTACTTTTACAACACTGGCTTTAACTGCAGCATTCTTTATGCTTTCTTCTTCTGAAAAATAAGTTGATTTATGAGAAATCTTTTGTATATTATCCGTTGCAACTTTCGGTTCTGAAAGGTTTTGCTTTACAATAGAATTTATTTGATTTTGATTTTCTATCTCTTTAACAATATTCGTACTTTCTTCTGCTGCAACAATAGCAGATTTAAAATCTTCTTCTGCCCCTTCACTATCAAAATAACGTTTCTTTAAACGTCCTCTATTTGCGTACGCAGTAATATCATCTGGATTTAGTCGAATAGCTATTGAAAAATCACTTAAAGCACCTACATTATAGTTTAACTTTCTTTTAACAACACCTCTATTATTAAATGAAGCTGAGTCAGATGGGTTCAAACTTATCGCTTGATTATAATCTGCCAATGCTTCTTCATTTTTTTCAGTATTTGTTTTTAAATTACCTCTATTATAATAAGCATCAGCATAATTTGGGTCAATCTGAATTGCTGTATCATAAGCTTTTAAAGAATCTTCATTTCTTCCTAACTCAGAAAGCACAACGCCTCTGTTATTATGAGCAAATGCATAATCAGGCTTTATTTTTAACGCTGATTCATAATCACTTAAAGCCTCTATTCGCTTGTTTGAAATATGTTTTAGATAACCTCTATTTAAGAAATATTCCTCATTTTTGGAGTTCAGGCGAATTAAAGTATCATAATCAGCAATAGCTGCCGAAATATTATCTAGCAAAAAGAAAAGAAAAGCTCTGTCAATGTAAGCATCTTGAGCTTCAGGATTTGAATTAATTTTTTGCGTATATGTTTCTATAGCATTTTGCACCGCTACCTTATTTATCGTTTTTCCTGCTGGAAGTTCAAATGCAAATACTGAAGATGTAAAAAGTAAGACAGCAAAGATTGCTAATATTTTTTTCATAAATAATACCCTAATCGATTGTGATACGTCGCATAAAAATATTAACACAAATACAAAATTTTGTATGCAACCAAAAGTCTAAATTCCAAATCCTAATGCCATGTTAAACTTTAACATAGCACGAATGTCCTTAAAGAAATTTAAAGGGTAAATAAAACAAAAGTAATTGCCGATAGCAGGATTCGAACCTGTGACCTGATCATTACGAATGAACTGCTCTACCAACTGAGCTATATCGGCAATTGTTATTATATTCTATCAATTATTGCATCAGCAAACTCTGAACAAGTAGCACTCCCACCCAAATCAGCAGTTTTTATTCCAGCTTCTAATGTTGCAAACAAAGCCTTTCTTATTTTTTCAGCGGCTTTTCTTTCTTCAATATAATTAAGCATCTCAATCGCTGACATTAGCATTGCTGTAGGATTTGCCTTATCTTGACCTGCGATATCAGGTGCAGAACCGTGTACTGGTTCAAATACTGCATAATTTTCTCCAATATTAGCTCCCTGAGCAATTCCTAAGCCTCCGATAAGTCCAGCACACAAATCAGAAACAATATCGCCATATAAATTAGGCAATAAAAGAATATCAAATTGATTAGGATTTTGCACCAATTGCATACAGCAATTATCGACAAGGACTTCTCTAAAAGCTATGCTTGGATATTTCTTTGCGACCTCTTTTGCACATTCAAGAAACAGCCCATCGGACAATTTACATATATTTGCTTTTGTAACAACAGCAACTTCTTTTCTATTATTTTTTATTGCATAATCAAATGCAAATTCCGCAATTCTTAAAGAAGCTTTTCTTGTAATTATTTTGATACTTTCAGCAGTATCGGCATCTACTTGTCGTTCAATCCCTGCATATAAATCTTCAGTATTTTCTCTAACAACGACTATGTCAACATTTTCATATCGTGTTTTCACAGACGGTAAGTTATAACAAGGACGCAAATTTGCATATAAATCCAAGTCTTTACGAAGCTGAACATTTACAGAACGAAAACCCTTACCTATAGGAGTTGTAACTGGGGATTTAAGAGCTACACCATTATTTTTAACTGACTCTAAAACCCTATCGGGTAATGGAACACCTTCTTTTTCAATAACATCAGCTCCAGCAGTTTGAACATCCCAATCTATCTGAGCGCCAGAAGCCTCAATGATTTTAATAACCGCATTGGAAATTTCAGGGCCAATACCATCACCTTTTATTAATGTAACTCTTTTCATACTCCATCCTCAATATTATATTTTTAATGCTTGTTTTGCCTGAATATAAGCTTCTAGACCTTTCGTCAACTGATCTGGACAACTTGTAGGTCTGCTTCCACAAGGTAAGCCACTAAGCTTAGGAATAACATCATTGATATGCATACCTTTCACCAAGATGCTAATACCTCGTAAATTTCCATTACAACCACCTACAAATTCTACATCCTCAATTATATTCTCTTTTATACGGAACTGCATCATTTTGGCACAAACACCACGAGGTTGATATTGAACAACATCAAAACCATCAATCTCTTTTATCAAAACATCGCTCATTGTAACTCCTCCAATATGTATAACTTTATCATATTATATCACATTGGGAAAAAATTTTTCAAATCCAATAGGCGATTACTCAGGCTTAAATTCAGATACGTTAGAACTTAAATTGTAAGTATTATAAATATTAGAATATAACTTTGTTGCAGCCGCAGCATTTGCTTTCTTTGTATATGCTAGAATCGCATTCCAGCCTTTTTCATTAATTGTACCGTCAACTGCTCTAACGTCTGTTGTTCCTTTACTTAATATATCCGCAGCAAGAATATTTGCACCGTATTCAGCTACATCTATTTTACCGTCTTTATTGATATCTAAAGGCTCTGCAGTGTAATCATTATTAATCAAATAACGATTTTCAAATTCTTTTACAGATAGCTCTTTTGCTTGCATTTCTTCATATGCATTACCATACAAGGATTTTTTATCAATATTTCCATTAACAGGTTTTGCCATATAACGGTATTCATATTCGAGAGGAGGTAATTTACTTAAATATTCATCATTAGCTTTTACAAATTTTTCAAGTTTTTGTATATTTTCTTCTCCAGCATTTACTGTTGGTGAAAAATTCAATATTGGAGCAGGGACATCTTTATCGTTAACTAATGGTGCTTCCATATATTGTAGATGATTTTCAACTGCATTGCGACCATATTTTACGGATTCATCAGCTACCAACTTATCATACTTGCCATTTGAGCCATTAACCTGAAAAGTCATATAAACCTCCACTTTCACACTTATACTATATTAAAAACTTCAAATGGAAATTTATTGCCTTTTTTAGATAGTTTCTTAACAAAAGTTAACTCTTAAATTTTTAGCTAATTTGAAGTATAATTAAACCTAAAGAGGGTTTATGATTAATTTTTTAGGAAAAGCAATACAAAATCTGTATTATAGCATTCGATACACCATTTCAGGCGGAACTCGATTTAAAACCGTCGTCTCACAAGCTGCATCAATAAGCTATGATTCATTAATAATTTCTCTAGTTATAGTCTTTGTATCAGCTGCTGTTATAGCCATACAAGTTTCAAAGCAATTTCTCATGACAGGTGCAGAAGCATATGTGGGAGGTTCTATTGCTATAGTAATGATTAGAGAAATTGCCCCAGGATTTGTTGCCCTAGCAATTGGAGCTCGTGCCGGCACCGCAATATCTGCAGAAATTGCAAACATGCAAGTTACATCACAAGTTGACGCAATAAAGACTCTAAAAATAGACCCTGTTGGATACTATTTTTCTCCAAGAATTCTTGCAGCAGCAATAACCGTACCAATGGTTGTTCTAATCGCTGAAGTCATTGGTATTCTCGGAGGTTTAGTTGTTTCTTATGCAACAATAGGACTTCATCCTGCACGTTATATAAATTCTGTTTGGCTTTGGTTGAGTACCAAAGACATATACATAAGTTTACTAAAAGCATTTATTTTTGGGATATTAATAGCCCTTGTCTGTGCAACTCAAGGCTATGAAACAAAAGGTGGGGCAAAAGATGTAGGTATTTCTACCACCAAAGCTGCCGTATTGTCTACAGTGTACATGCTTTTTGCTGATTTTATCATTAACATTATATTCTACCTGTAGAAAATATGTTTTAATCGTGATATTATTAAATAAGAGCTGGTGGAGTTATATAGTGTATAAAAATATTCCAAGTAAAGAATTGTATTCTAAAATATCAGAGTGGCTAGATACTTACCACTCCACTGAAAGCACTCAGAAAAAAGCTAAAATGAAAACATACATTGTAGCTAATATGATTCCGGTTGTAAAAAAGCTTGCTAGAACAATAGCTCGACGGGCAACTGACCCTATTGAAGATCTAGTTCAGGCTGGTTCTATTGGATTATTAAAAGCCATTGAACGCTATGATAAAGAAAAAAATGACAATTTCAAAGTATACGCTGGTTACTTTATCATTGGCGAAATGAAACATTTTATTAGAGACAAAATGTCCACCATTCATGTACCAAGACACATACAAGAACTTTGTATTCGTATTAATAATTTCACAAATGCACTTACTTACGAAGAATTACAAACTCTTACTTCTGATGAAGTTGCTTCTGCTCTTGAAGTCCCAAAAGATGCGGTAGACTTTGCCCTAATGGCAGACAGGAGACGTTCTATTATTTCACTAGACGATTCTGTTTATTCTGTTAATCATGACAGTGCAAAATTTGAAGAAATTATCGCTGCTTTTGATTACAAAGAACAAGCTGCTATCGAGGATGCTCGAATAATTTTTGAAAATATTATTGAATATTTACCTGCAGATGAACAGGTTGTAATAGATATGTATTACAACCAAGATATGAATCAAAGCGAAATTGCAGAGGCTTTACAGCTAACAAAAATGGCTGTATTTAGAAGAATGAAAAGTGCTTTTAATATTATAGCAGCTTTAGTCGCAGAAAACTCACAAAAAAGAATAGATATGCTAGAAGCTATTCGCAAGAGAGGTATAGACGATGGATTCTCTGCTTTATAATTATTTACTTTTTTGGATTTGCATATTAGGAGCCTGTCTTGGAAGTTTTTACAACGTAGTAATAATTCGCTCTCTTTCTGGTGAAAGCATTGTTTTACCGGCATCTAAATGCCCTATTTGCGGACAAAAATTAAAATATTGGCATAATATACCAATATTATCCTATCTATTTCTTCAAGGAAAATGCGCTTTTTGCAAAGAGAAAATCAGTATACAGTATCCTATAATTGAAGCCCTAACAATGGGATTATTTGCTTTCTCATTTATAAAATTTGGACAAAGCTGGGCTACTATATTTGCAATGATTTTATCATCATGTCTCCTAATAATGTCCACTACGGACATAAAAGAAAAATTAGTTGACTGCAACATTGCAATAGGACTTGCCGTATGCGGTATAACATATAATTGGTTAATAAATCATACGGTTTTGGATTCTATTTATGGGATTCTACTGGGGATTCTAACAATGGAGATTCTTGCTAGACTCGGCTATTTATTTAAAAAAGGACGTGCCTTTGGAGAAGCTGACACATATATTGCAGGTGCTTTAGGCGCTTGTTTTGGCTTATCAGGCATTACCCACATACTCATTTATACACTCATTACATCAGCTCTATTCATTATTCCAATATTCTTATATCAACAAATTAAAAATAATAATAAATCATTGTCCATCTTTTTTATTTTATTTATTATATCGGTTTTAGTTCACAAAACTATCTGCCAAAGTTGGTATAGTTTCATAGCCATAATATGTCTAGGATGTATCTTGATATATAAAATTTTAGGTAATCTAAAGAATGATAGCGAACCTTTATACTTCCCACTCGTACCAGCTTTTTCTATAGCGACTTTGTATTTTTTATTTTTTTAATATAAAATCTTTTTATGATTAGCAAAGTATCGTATCCAACTTCAGAAAGAAACTATTGTTTATTTGACGACTCTCGAATAAACAATAAGAAAGATGCTAATATAATAAAATCAACTTTAGAATGTCCTAATTCTGAAGATGAAGTTATTGAAAGCCTTTATGCCTTGAATATTATGATTGATGAGGGTTTTGATGCAAAGAAGCTTTATCCAGTTTTATCTAAATATAACCAAACTAAGAATCCGAATATACAAACTTTTTTAGCTGGAATTTATAGAAAAACAAGAGTTCCTGATGCTTTTGGACCTCTTTGCGTAATGCTAATACAGAATGCGATTAATCCTCCTCAAAATTGCCATTTTGATCCAAATGAAGAAATTGGCGGGGCTATATTAGATTATCTAGCATAAACTACACTAGAGAAACAGCTCCAAATCCAGATTCTAATGCTTTCTTATTCAGTGGCAGCAAGTCTTTTTTCTTCTCGCCCATAACTTTTTCAAACCCAAGAGCTAAAAATTCCTTATCTACAACTTCAACAACAGAAGATAAAACACCTAAAGCAACCATATTAGTCACTTTGCTTGTTCCTAGTTCATTTGCTAAATCACCCATTGGCACAAAAACATATTCGATATCAGCTCTTGGTCGTGTTTCAGCAACTAAGGTTGAATTAGCAACTATTGTCCCACCAGATTTTACACGTTCAACAAATTTATCAAAAGATTGTTGATTCAAAACAAGAGCATAATCAGTGTCTTTCTTGTGAACAGAACTAACTTCTTCATTAGAAACCACTATTTCACAATTCACCGTACCACCACGCATTTCTGCTCCATAACAAGGATACCAAGTTACATTTTTTCCCGCAAGCATAAACGAGTTAGCTAAAATTGTACCTGCTAAAAGTACACCTTGACCGCCAAATCCTGCAATAATAAAATTTCTTTCCATTATTTATTTCCTCCTTCAGCAGTCACATCCTTAAATACTCCGAGTGGAAATACTGGAATCATCTCCTCTCTAACCCTCTCATGAGCTTGTTCTGGAGACATCTTCCAATTAGTTGGACAAGATGATAAGATTTCAACAAACCCAAAACCAAGTCCATTCAATTGCACCTCAAAGGCCTTTTTCAAAGCTTGTTTAGCTTGATTTATATGAGCTACTGTATCAAGAGCTACTCTAGCAGAATATGCAGTACCATCACATAAAGCTATTTGTTCAGCAACCTTAATGGGATAGCCATAATATTCTTTATTCCTACCGTTTGGTGAAGTTGTAGTCCTTTGCCCCATAATTGACGTTGGTCCTAACTGACCACCAGTCATACCATAAGTAGTGTTGTTTATACAAATACTTGTAATTTTTTCACCTCTTAAAGCTGTATGCATAGATTCCGCTAAACCTATTGACGCAAAATCACCATCACCCTGGTATGTAAATACAAACTTATCAGGCTGAGCTCTCTTTACCCCAGTAGCAGAAGCACAAGCCCTACCGTGTGGCGCTTCAATACAATCAATATCAATAAAATTATATAAAAAAACCGAACAACCTACACAAGTCGAAGATATAGTCTTTTCTTTCAGTCCAAACTCGTCAATCAATTCTGCTACTAATCGAGTTGCAACTCCATGATCACAGCCAGGACAATATGTAAAACGAAAATCTTTTTTCATGCATTTTGGTGTGCCAAAAACTTGTTTTAAATTAGACTCTTGCAACATTCTTGACCTCCTCTAAAACAGCTTCAACAATTTCGTCAACACTTAACCATTCACCACAAGGTCTATTAAGCAAACTAACTTGAGACTTATCACCAACTGCGTACTTAATATCTTTAAACATTTGCCCCATATTCATTTCTACAACCATAAATTTCTTACCCTTCAAAGCCAGTTCCGAAATTCGTTCATGAGGGAATGGTGATAATGTTATAGGCCTAAAACACCCAACCCTTAAACCTTTTTCTCTTAAAAGCCGCATTGCAGCTTTAATATTTCTAGTCATAGATCCGAACGCTGTCAAAATCAAATCAGCATCTTCTACCTGAAATTCTTCAAAAGTGGTCTCATTTTTCTTTATAGTTTCAAATTTTTCAAATAAATCATAAACATGTTGAATATGTTTCTTTTCATTCGGCCCAACAGAATATATTGCCCTAGCAGCCCTATTTTTTGCACCTGTTAACGCCCAACTAGAAATATCTACTTCAGGATATGGATACTCACCAAAACTTGCAGGCTCCATCATTTGTCCCAATAAACCATCAGCAAGTAATATTACAGGATTTCTATACTTTTGAGCTAAATAAAATGCTCTATATGTATAATCAATACATTCTTGAACATTTGATGGTGCTAATACGACTATCTTATAATCACCATTTCCACCACCATATACAGCTTGATTATAATCACCTTGTGCAGGATAAATATAGCCTAGTCCTGGACCCGCACGCATTACATTCACAAGCACCACCGGTAATTCATCCCCACAAGCATACGAAAGAGCCTCTTGCATTAATGCAACAGCACAAGATGACGATGTTGTCATAGCTTTGACCCCAGTAGCAGTAGCTCCTAATACCATATTAATAGCAGCTAATTCGCTTTCTGCACAAACATAAGCCCTGCCTAGCTCTGGCATCTCTGAGCTCAAATATTCCCCAATCTCTGTCTGCGGTGTAATTGGATAACCGAAATAGCACTGACAACCAGCATTTACAGCTGCTTGTGCGATTGCATAATTACCCTTTATTAAAACTTTTTCACTAGTATTCATATCAAAAACTCCAATTTAACTACTTATAGACTTCAATAGCTATATCAGGACATCTTTTTGCACACATAGCGCAACCAATGCACTCATTATTCTTATCATCAAACTCTACAAGATAGTCCCCAAGACGATTTGTCTTCTCTGACTTCTTGATAAGCCCCTTAGGACAAGTGTTTACACATAAATAACAAGATTTACATCTTGAATTGTTAATTTTTATTAAGCTCATTCATAACTCCTATCACATGTTAAAGTATAGCACCAACAAGGTTTTCAGCCACTAAATGTAAAGTTTTGTAAAAATATGAATCATTTCGCGTTACAAATTTTTAATATGTGGAATTAAGTTTTTAGGACAAGCAAGGATGCGTCTAAGAAGGATGCAAGAGCCAGAAAGGAGTAAAAAATGGCACTTACAATTAACACAAACATTTCATCTTTGGTAGCACAAAACAACTTGGCAAAAGCAACTGCTTCATTGAACACTGCAATTGAAAGAATGACAACTGGTTACAAAATTAACCACGCATCAGACAACGCTGCAGGCTATTCAATTGCAAGAAACTGGGAAACTCAATTGGGATCTTTAGATGTTGCAGCAGACAACGCAGCAACAGGGGCTGATATGTTAACAACCCTTGAAGATACTTACACATTGGTTACAAGCCACTTGCAACGTGTTAGAGACTTGACTGAACAAGCTGCTAACGGAACTTATGGTTCTCAATCATTAAAAGCTATTCAATCAGAAATCACAGCAAGACTTGAAGAAGTTGACCGTATCGCAGCAAACTGTGAGTTTAACGGTTTAAAAATGATGACTGGTACAATGGGTGATGTTAGTATTCAAGTTGGTTTATATAGCGATGAGCACAGCAGAATTGAACTTAGCAATACTTTATTTGAAAAAGGCGACATCAAAAGCTTATTTGAAGGTTATGGAAAATACGAAGATGGTACAGCAGTAACTGATGGTTCAAAAGAAACAATCGCTAGATTATGTGCTGGCTTAGGTACTGACGGTAAGATTGCTGGCGGACAAAGTGCTATGCTTGACGTTATCGACGGCGTAATTAATGAAATCTCTGCTCGTGTAACAACTCTTGGTGCTGCACAAAACAGAATCGATTCTGCTATCGAATCAATTGGTGTACAATCTGAAAATATCACTTCTTCATTATCAACTTTAAGAGATGCAGATATTGCAGAAGAGTCTTCAAACTACATCCAAGCACAAATTCTTCAACAAGCAGCAGCAACACTTCTTGCAACTGCAAACCAAACTCCAAGTATCGCTTTAAACCTATTATAATAATGGTCGGAGTACATAGGTGGACAGGTCAATACAAATTAAATTCTACGGGTACTCCTCAAAGTAATACTACAAGACCTACAAATGGGTTGAACCATACCAAGGTCGGAGTACATTGGTGGACAAGTCAATACAAATTAAATTCTACGAGTACTCCTCAAAGTAATACTACAAGACCTACAAATGGGTTGAACCATACCAAGGTCGGAGTACATAGGTGGACACTACTTAACAAAAACAAATTGAATAACAGACTCAGGAATATACATTCATTCCAGACGATTAGGGTATATGTAAGTGCCAAGCTAGTAGACTTCTACAAGACGCAATTTACCCCTGTACCCCAAACAGGTGGAACTGTTATACCAAAACCACCAAATTATTTTCAAAAAAGCCGAGAATTCTCGGCTTTTCTTTTAAAAAAAGCGTTATCTAAAAGATAACGCTTTTTTATATTTTTACAATTTTACTCTTTCAAGAACGATTCATAGTTTCTTGCAAGTAAATGTGTCTTAACCTGATTTATCAAATCAAGAGCAACCCCAACCATAATGATTAGAGATGTTGCACCAATACCTTGCAATGTAGTTATTCCAGTTACATAACTTGCTAAAGCAGGAACTAAAGCTATAAACCCTAATCCCATAGCACCAATAAACGTTGTTTTGGTTAAGATTTTATCTAAAGCTTCTGCTGTTGGTCTTCCAGGCTTGATACCAGGGATTGAAGAACCATATTTCTTAAGATTATCAGCAATTTCTTTTGGTTGCATATTTGGCATAATTGATGCATAAAAGAAAGTTAAAGCAACAATCATTAAGAAATAAATCGCATAGTATGTAGCACCGCTCGGATTGAATATTTTATTCAAAACCATTACCATATCTTGAACCCAGCCTGCTGGCAAATTAGCTTGGCCAACAAGGCTCAAAATAGTAGATGGAAATAACAAAATCGCTACCGCAAAAATGATAGGCATTACACCTCCAGGATTAAGCTTAAACGGAATGAATGTATTCACACCGCCATAAACTTTGTTCCCAACTTGCCTTTTTGGATTAACTATAATAACTTTTCTTATAGCTTCTTGCATGATTACAATAAAAATCATAGTCACAAAGAAAATAGTAAGTAAAAGCACTAAATTCCAAGCAAGAGATGGTTGTCCTGCAATCATTTGAGCAGTTCTTGATGAATAAAGCGGGATTCCTGATAAAATACCGACAAAAATGATTAATGAACCACCATTGCCAATACCTTTTTCAGTAATAAGCTCAGACATCCACATTACAAGAACAGAACCAGCTGTTAATGTAATTATTGATGAGATGTAGAACATTGTATGACTAACACCCGCAGTAATTGCACCAGGTAAATGTGACATGTAAGCCATAAAGATAACAGATTGGAAAGCCGCTAATATAACTGTAAAAATACGAGTATATTGAGAAAGCTTTCTTCTACCAGCTTCACCGTCTTCTTTTTGCAATTTTTCCAATGCTGGAATAATTACAGCCATCAATTGCATAATGATTGAAGACGTAATATATGGCCCAATACCTAATGCAAATATTGAAACTTTTCCAAGAGCACCACCAGAAAATAAGTCTAAGAAACCTAGAATATTATTTCCAGAAGCTATTCTAGCAAAAATTTCGTTATTGATTCCAAAAACAGGCAAATGAATACCAAAACGGAATAAAACTAACATCAAGAAAGTAAAAATAAGTTTTTCTTTCAAACCTGATGCATTCCACATCGACATTAAATCTGCCGTTGTAGGTATTCTCATTTTACCTGCATTCATTCCTGCTGTCATTATACTAATTCAACCTTTCCGCCTGCTGCTTCGATTTTTTCTTTTGCTGATGGAGAAACATAATCAGCTTTAACTGTGATAGCTTTTTTGATTTCGCCATTACCCAAAATTCTTAAACCATCGCAAGAAGGGTGAGCTTTTCTAATTTCTTTTAATGCTGCTAATGAAACTTCTTTAAGATCAAGGTCAGCTAATCTACCAACATTGATTTCAGCATAGTTTCTTGCATTAATAATTTGGAAGCCTTTCAACTTAGGAAGTCTTCTGTAAGCTGGCATTTGGCCACCTTCAAAACCTCTTTTAGCTGTTCTTCCTGAACGTTGTCCTTCACCGTTATGACCACGACAAGATGTTTTACCGTGTCCTGATGAACGACCACGACCTACTCTTTTAGATTTGCCTGTTGAACCTTCAGCAGGTCTTAAATCTTCTAATGTAATTCTATCTGCCATTTTTTTATTCCTTTTCTATAAATTACTTACTATTCTGAAACTTCTACTAAGTGAGAAATTTTGTTAGCCATACCCATAATTGTATCGCTATTGTAGTGTTCTACTACTTGGTTAAGTTTTTTAAGGCCTAAAGATTGAGCAACTCTACGTTGTGCTTCTGAAGAACCAATTAAACTTTTAACAAGTTTGATTTTAACTAATTTATTCTTTGCCATTTTTATATTCCTTATTATTTCATTTAAAACTATAAATTTAATAGCCTACTAGTTTAATAATTCAGCCATTGTTAAGCCACGTTTTTTAGCAACTTCATTGAATGGTTTCAATGCTTTTAAAGCTTCTAAAGTAGCATTAGCAGCGTTAAGAGGTGATTTTGAACCTAAAGATTTTGAAAGAATGTTTTCAATACCTGCAAGTTCAAGAACTGAACGAACAGCACCACCAGCAATAATACCAGTACCTTGAGAAGCTGGTCTTAACATAACTGCACCAGCACCTGATCTACCAGTGATAGGGTGTGGAATAGTTGTTTTGAAGATAGGTACAGTAATAAGATTTTTTCTACCATCAGCAATAGCTTTTTGAATAGCAATGATAACTTCTGAAGCTTTTGCACAACCAACACCAACTTGGCCTTTTTTGTTACCAACAATAACAATAGCTCTGAAGCTTAATTTTTTACCACCTTTAACAACTTTTGTTACACGACGGATTTGAACAACTTGTTCTTTCCATTCTGATTCAGGTTTAACTTCTTGAGTTTCAACTTTTTTCTTTCTTGAACGTTGTTTCTTAGCTGGAAGCTCAGTAACAACTTCTTCTGTTTCAACAGTTTCTGCAACAACTTCTTCAGCTGCCACTTCTTCAACAGTTTCTACTGTTTCAACAGTTTCTTCGTTAATGATTTTTTCTTCTGACATAATTTACCTTTCTGTCTTTACTTTCATATAGTGTTCTACTTATATTCGTTTATAACAATTGAACATTTAAATAAAACAAAACGCCCGTAATATCGGCATTTAAACAATATTCAATTGTGGGTTTTTTCTGACATAACTAATATAAATCAAACATCAGCAGGAATCAAGCATTTTTAAAAACATATTGTAAACAAATGTAACATTTTTTTGTAAATGTTAAAGATTTTTCAAAATTGGTCGTTAAAAATATCAAGGGATACACTAGACTTTTTTCGAGGAGTATAATAATGCAAAGTAGATCACTTGCCTACAATATTTGTGTTTTACGCTATCACACGCAAAAGAATAGCTATAATGCAGAGCATTTGTCTATACTAACAAACTATTTAAAGCGTGAAAACCAAGAAAAAGTTAGCAATAAAAAATACACCAAAGAAGAGCTATATCTAATAGGATTCAATGCTTTTCAAATAAATAGATTCTTTAGACCTGTAAAAGATAACAACTGGCAACTAAAAAAAATAATAATACATAATAATGATTTAATAGAATCTATTGAAGAACTTTGTAAGGCTCTAAACATCAATAGCTACAGAATTGCGGTTTAAGACTTAAAGCGCACCCAATAATTGGTGCATATAATATGAGTATGCAAAGCCAAATATTGCACCAACTAACACTTGCATCGGTGTATGACCTAATAATTCTTTTAGTTTACCACCAGCTTCTTTAAGTTCTTGTTTATATATATCCATTATAATTTTATTCAAGCATGCTGCTTGTTTCCCAGCTGCACGTCTCACACCTGCTGCATCATACATAACAACAAGCGCATATCCGATTGCCATAGCAAACTCTATTGAACTAAACCCACAAATAAGTCCAACTGTAGTAGAAAGACCAATAACACCTGCTGAGTGAGAACTTGGCATACCACCTGTAGTTGTAAAAAGTCTCAAGTCAACTTTTCTTTTCCATATTAAATGCACAAAGAACTTTAGAACTTGCGCTATAATAACAGCTGAAATCCCTACAAAAAGGGCTTCATATCCTGTCCCATAAAAACCTGAAATATTCATTTATACTCCTAATATTCTTTCTCTTAACTTATCCAATATATTTTTAAACACATTAGAATGATACTTGTTGACTATATCATAACAGTCGTTAATTAGCAATCCGAATTTATTCTTAGCTTCTTCTAAACCATACAAAGAAACGTATGTTAGCTTACCACTATTTTTATCTTTTCCTATAGTTTTTCCAAGCTCTTCAAAGGTTGAAATTTCATCCATAATGTCATCGTAAATTTGAAAGGCTAACCCAAATTTTTTGGCAAATTCATCTAATTCTTCTACTAAGTCTATTTTACCAGCAATTATTGCACCACAACGAATTGGTAATCTGAATAAAGCTGCAGTTTTATTCATATGAATGAAATCTAATGTCTCTTCAGCAGAACGCACTAATTTTCCACATTCAGACTCAATATCGACAACTTGCCCTGCTATAAGAGCATAAGCTCCTGCAAATTTAGTATATTCGTGAACAAGCTTTAAAATTATTTCATCAGGAAGTTTTCCCTTTGTTTTTTCTATGATCAACTGTGGAGCAAAAGTCAGTAATGCATCTCCAGCAAGCACGGCATTAGCCTCTCCAAAAACTTTATGATTTGAGGGTTTGCCTCTTCTAAAATCGTCATTATCCATACAAGGCAAATCGTCATGTATAAGGCTTTGAACATGTAACATTTCAATAGCACATGCTGTAGGTAAAGCTACTTCAATATCTCCACCGAGCATTCTTACTATTTCAAGACACATAACTGGGCGTAGACGTTTACCTGGAAGCATAAGAGTATACTTCATTGATTTAAATATTTCTTCTGGGTAAATAATCTGAACATATTCATCTAACTTCTTATTTACTAATTCTATTAAACTATTCATTATCAATATCCTTATAGACGTTTTGTTTTAATGTATTTCTAGCACCTTGACGCTTTCTTAAGCTAATTTTAACAGCAGTTTTATCGTGAGTTTGTTTGTGAGAACTTTCTGTTTTAACCCCCTGATATTTAACCTTTTCTTTATACTCTTTTGCTTCTTCAACAAAAGCTATATAGCTTTCATAACGGGTTTCATCTATTTCTCCAAGATGAGCTTTTATAGCACAATCCGTTTCGTTAATGTGCAAACAGTCTTGGTACTTGCACATACCTTTATACGGAAGCATTTCTACAAAAAGAGAATCTACATCAAGAGGTAAAAGAAAATCGAATTTTAAATTGCTAAACCCAGGAGTATCGACGATTCTTGAATCTTCATCAATCTTGATAATTTCACAATGGCGTGTTGTATGAGTACCTCTGCCAGTTTTATCACTAACCTCTTTTGTGCGTAAATTTATTCCACTTACAGCATTAATTAAACTTGATTTTCCTACACCAGAAGCTCCACAAAGTACTGAAGTTTTTCCTTTTAATATATTTTTAAATTCGTCAACTCCATAACCTTCTAAGGCAGATGTAAATAAAATATCAAAGCCAAGAGGTTCATATATTTTGAAAACTTTTTCAATCACCTTGTCATCATTTGACAAGTCGTTTTTGTTAAAACAAAGAACAGTATTTAAATTATGATATTTTGCAAATGCAATATACCTGTTTAATTGTAAAAAACTTAATTCAGGCTCTTTAACTGCTGAAATAATAATAACTTGATCAATATTTGCAACTGTAGGACGAGTAATGTAATTTTTACGAGGCAAGATTTTTTCAATTGCTCCATTTGTGAACTCAACAAAATCTCCAACAAAAACTTTTTGTTTTTGTTTTTTCAAAACATGCCGGAGCTTACACTCAAAGATTTCATCTCCAGCCTGTATATAGTAAAAATCTGAATGAATTTTAAAGATTTGTCCTGTTTGCATAAATTAATATTAGCATGATTTAAAATTTCATGTATAATGTAAATAAGAAGATTGTTTTTTAAGGAGAAGGTATGGTTAACACATTTGAAGGTTTATTAACAGTTACAAATGAAAAATTTTGTATCGTAATATCAAGATTTAACGAGTTTATTGGCGGTAAATTATTATCTGGCGCTATTGATGAACTTAAGCGCCACGGAGTAGATGAAGAAAATATTGATGTAGTTTGGTGTCCAGGAGCCTTTGAAATTCCTTTAGTAGCAAAAAAATGCGCTAAGACAGGGAACTACAGTGCAATTATCACATTAGGCGCAGTAATTAAAGGTTCAACATCTCATTATGATTATGTTTGTGCTGAAGTGTCAAAAGGGGTCGCATCTGTGTCTTTAGAAACAAATATTCCTGTTGTATTTGGGGTGCTTACTACTGATAATATTGAACAAGCTATTGAAAGAGCTGGGACAAAAGCTGGCAACAAAGGTTCTGATGCCGCAAAAACAGCAATTGAAATGGCAAATTTAATGAATATGTTTTAATACAATATGGTTGACCTCTCACCTTATTATTTAGCTTCTAGATTTGTTGATATAACTATAAACTAAGAAGTAAAGTAAAAACCTCTCCCCAAGGAGAGGGAACGAGAGGAGAAAGGTGTGTGTGCTATGAGCGATATTATTACAGAATTTAGAAACGAAAATACCAAAGACATCGACTTATTATCAACTATTGATATAGTAAGAAAAATTAACGAAGAAGATCAAATAGTCGCTCGTGCAGTTGAAGATGAAAGCGCAAATATAGCAAAGGCTATTGATATAATTGCCAAACAATTTTTAGTTGGCGGTAAATTATGCTATTTCGGAGCAGGAACATCAGGACGTCTTGGAGTGCTAGATGCATCCGAATGCCCACCAACGTTTGGTGTAACTCCGGACATGGTTCAAGGTTTTATCGCTGGCGGTGATTCTGCTCTTAGGATTTCTGTTGAAGGAGCAGAGGATAATTTTGATTTGGGCGTGAATGATGCAAAAGTACTAAATAAAGATGATGTTTGTATTGCAATTTCTGCAAGCGGGAACCCAAAATATTTGCTTGGAGTTTTATCCGAAGCAGAAAGAATTGGTTGTAAAACTATCGCTCTAACTTGTAATCACAAAGCCGCTATATTAGAAGAAGTTGGGCTTGGTATTTGCGTCGAAGTTGGCCCTGAGGTTATCGCAGGCTCAAGCAGAATGAAAGCTGGAACGGCTCAAAAAATGGTACTTAATATGCTTACAACAGGAGCAATGATTAAAATCGGAAAAACCTACGAAAACTTTATGATAGATTTAATGCCGACAAATGAAAAATTAAAAGATAGAGCTATGCGTATTGTTATGGAGCTTGCCGGCGTTAATGCTTCCACGGCTCTTAAAACATTACTTGAGTGCAACTGGAAAGTAAAAGAAGCTATACTTATGCTTCAATGCGACCTAACACAACCAGCTGCAAAAGAAGCTTTGAGAAAAAATTGCGGAGTGCTAAGAAGAGCATTTGCGAGTTTAAATAAATAAACTAGTTACAATCTCTGACAGCATCAGCAAATTGCTTGGAATATTTTTTTATAAGCACAGGATTGATTAAACACCCTCTACCAGATTTAGAGTTCATGAATGCTACTTCCCACAAGATTGCAGCGTATCCTTTACTTTTAGCTATTTTTGTAACATGATAATTACGACTTATTGATGAAGTATAACCATCTTTCTTACCAGAGTTAACATTATGATCTATGTTATTTTCAAATTTTTTAGCTAATACTTTACCCTTTTCAGCATAAGGTTGATAGAAAATTTCCATTCTATCATTTATTTCTGTAGCTCCTGAAGAATTTACATGAATTGAAATAAAAAAAGTTTTTTGAGAATCTAATTTTTGTTTTTTTAACCAATCTCCAACTATACGCACACCACCCTGTACAAATATAACTTTGGCACCGCGTTTTACTAATTCATCTTTTAATATCATTGCATTGTCATAATTGATTAGCCACTCATCTTCTAAACCACCTTTTCCTGCAGCTCCAGGATCTATACCCGCTTCTGAATATCCATGACCAGCATTAACGATTACTGTTTTTTCATTTAAATCACCTATAGCTGTAGGGTTAAAAACAACTTCATTTGGAACAACCTTACCATTTACCTTTTTCTTTTTACTAATATAAGTTCGTTCTTTTTTTCCTGTAGCACTTGACATGGTAATTTCTGACACTACTTCTCCCGAAGTTCCTTTTACCACCCTTTTTCGAGATTTATCTACAGCATAATCTGCATCACCAAATAAAATTAAAATATTTTGATTTGGATATATAGTATTATCTTTTAAACCGTTTAAGCTTTTTATAACACTAATTGCATTTTTTCCTTCTGGAACCTTTAAACCAGCTTTATCAGCTTTACAAGAAATTTTTGAAATGGTATCACCAGATTTCACTTTATAGACATATCCTGGTAACTCATATATATCACCCGCCTTAATAGAATTTGGATTTTCGATACCATTTGTATCCATCAATATTTCGGTTGAAATACCCAACTTCTTGGCAATAGAACTGAGATTGTCACCAGTTTTTACCTGATATGTTACTTTAGGAATTTTTATTTCCTGATCAAAAGAAATACTACTAGGATCTTTAATATTGTTATATTCTTGCAATGTTTGCCAAGCAATACCATATTTAATACCCAAAGAATATAATGTTTCACCAGTCTTAATTTTGTGAGTATACTCGTATGCCTTAATACCATCTTTTAGAGTATATTTAAACTTTATTTCTTTTTTATAAAGTTCTTTGTTCATCAATTGTAAACGTGTTAACGGTTTTTGTTCCTCCTCAAGAGCTACAGATGTAGTAGCAGAATTCTCTTGTACTTTTTTAGTACTGGAAGATTCTACAGGAATCTGTTTTTGATTAGCAAATATAGGATCCCCTTCAGGTAACAAATTAATAACCATACCTGATTTTAAAGTATCATTTGGAATATTATTAAATTTTTCAAGTTCATCTGCTATCTTTTTTCTATCTTTATATTCCGTTACTTTAGGATATACTTTAGCAACGATAGCCAAATATCCATCACCTTGTTGAACCGTATATGTATTAGCTTTTTGATTATCTTGAACAACCGCAACTTCTTTCCAGCCATCCACACTTTTTAATTCGGCTAACTGCACAGTTGCTCCATTAATAGCTATTTTGCTTGGAACTTTTATATTATTTCCTACTTTTAACATACCTGTTTTTGGAAAACCATTTTTATCACGTTCTGAGAATTTTATATTATTAAGCTCAGCTAGAGTTTCAACTAATGTCAATACTGGTACTTTAGAATTTCCACGAATTGCAGTAGCTAATGAATATAAACTCATTTCTTTAGGCACCGTATATGTTTTAGAGCTTTCGGAAACAACTTGTTTTGAATTCATAGACTCTATGTATGTATCGTGTATTAATTTAGTCTCACGGCAAAAATTATTATATTTATCTGTTCCTTCACCAAATTCTGCTTTAGCTTGTCCAACAGCTTCTGAGTAAATTTTGGCTATTGTATCTTTTATTTCTTGTGAATATGGTAAATCTCTTGTAGCTAAAATAGCTCTTGATAGACTACGTCTATATATTCCGGCATCTTTTTCCCCTGTCGCAACAGATTTCCCATAAACAAGTATTTCAAGAAGCTTTGGCCAATCCTTTTTCGATAGCGCTTCAACAAATTCACCTTTGAATTTATGCATTATAGTACGACCATTTTTAAATGCGTAGTCTAATAAAGCTTCTCGAACAGAAGCCGGAGCAGCTTTATATAAGTCTTCTCCAACAACCTTTATAACATCTTCAAAAGCAACTTCGTCCATGTATCGCAACATTAAATCATAAGCTTCTTTATCAGAATTACACGGCTTCATTTGCTCGTTAGGCATTTTGGTAACACCATAACCATAGGTCCTCACACCGTTCTTATCATTATAATGAGACTTTGCATTATAATTATTCTTTGGGTCACCCTCATAATACCTAATTAAATCTATTAGATGGCTATGTGATTTTTTAATTGCATCTTTATTATCTTTTATTGGTGACCAAACATATGTACTGACATTTAAATCCTTAATTTTAGGCGTAAAAATTTTTGAATCCCAACCAGACGAAACCCCATAAGCAGCATCCGTAGGAGCATAGTTAAATAAGTATTCATTCCCATTCGTATAAGAAGATTCTGAAGAAGAATATTGAAATTGAAATTTTTCTAATATTTTTGAAGATTCAATAAACAATTTAACTCCTTCTTGTTTTGGTATTCTATACCATAATCTCTTTACACATGAATATTTCAACATGTATTAACGGTTCAACCTTAAATAAACTTTAACAATTATAGGTATTTTGTTACAAAATTTAATAAACTATCACCTAACTACTCAGAAAAGCTTAATTATAGTATAATTAAGGAAGTTAAATATGTTTAGAGGAGTTATTTATATATGAAACTTACCGTACTAGGACCTGGTTGTTGGGGATTAACCTTAGCTTGGCTATTAAACGATAATTTTGACGAAGTTACTGTTTGGGGTAGAGAATCCGATTTATACGAAGATTTAGTTATAAACAAACATTGCTCAAAACCTTTAGAAGTCCAACTTGATAGCAAGGTTGAGATAACTTCTGACCTTAAAAAAGCCATTAATGGTGCAGATATCATTCTATCTGTTGTAGCTACAAGTGGAGTACGTCCTGTTTGCGAACAACTTAAAGCTGCTGGAATTAATCCAAATACACCATTAGTTAATGCATCAAAGGGTTTAGAGCTTAATACACTTATGAGAATGTCGGAAGTTATTAAAGATGTACTTCCAGACCAAAAAGTTGTAATCCTATCAGGACCAACCCTTGCAAGAGAAGTTCTTGAAAGTAAACCAACTGCAGCATCAGTAGCTTGTGAAGATATGAAAGTTGCAGAATTCGTACAAAAAGCTTGTAATGTACCAAATAGATTCAGACTTTATACAAACTCAGATGTAATCGGTGTCGAATTAGGCGGCAGCTTAAAAAACGTTATCGCAATTGCATCTGGTTTCGCACACTCTATGGGACTTGGAGATAACTGCATGGGCTCACTTCTTACAAGAGGAATGGCTGAAATTGTTCGTATAAGTGTTAAACTCGGAGCTAGTCCGTCAACTCTTTATGGTTTATCTGGGATGGGTGATTTGATTGCTACTTGCTCAAGCCCTTATTCTAGAAACTATACTGTAGGTTCAATGTTAGGACAAGGTAAAAAAATAGACGATATACTCTCAGAGCTTGGCTCAGTAGCAGAGGGTGTCAAAACGTCAAAGGCTGTTTGTGATTTAGCCGAAAAACTTGGGGAAGAAGTTCCTGTCTCAAGTGCTATGTATGAAGCTGTTTATACAGACATTACACCTCAAGAGGTACTATCAAAACTTATGAACAGAAAACTTAAAGAGGAAGAAAGATATGATAAAGTATGCAGTTAAGTATCTAAAAAACGTCTTTGTTCCCCTTAGAGGCGTTCCAGAAGATGTTATAATAGAAAACTCTGGATGTTGCTCAGATTCAGAAATGGACGGAAAGCTTGTTCTTGTGCGTACAGAAAAAGGAGAAGAGGTTCTAAAAGCTTTTAGAGTCTGTTCAAAAGTTGCAGAACAATTTGAAAAATCTTCAAAAACACCTGAAGCTTTCGAATTTATCCGAGTTATGACTCAAGAAGATATGATGATTTACGAAGAACTCAAAAAAGAAGAAATAACTTCATTCTTTAAATGCAAAGAACTCGTAAAAAAACACAATCTTAATATGAATTTGGTTCAATGTCGTTTAACTTTTGATAAAAGAAAAATTTCTTTCTATTACACAGCTCCTGAAAGAGTTGATTTTAGAGAACTATTAAAAGATTTAACCCAAGTTTTTAAACGCATGAGAATAGATTTACGCCATATTGGAGTTCGTGATGAGTCTTCTATTATGGATGGAACAGGAATATGCGGGAAACCGTTCTGCTGTTCTTCTTACTTAAGAAAGTTTGAATCAATAAATGTTAAACTTGCTAAAGATCAAGGAATGCCAATAGCACCGTCAAAAATTTCAGGAACTTGCGGAAGACTGCTTTGTTGCTTAACTTATGAATACGATAACTACATTGAAGCAGCCAAAGGAATGCCTCCTGTAGGTTCTACAGTAATGACACCTGCTGGTTTGGGCAAAGTATGCTTTATTCAATTCTTAAACAATTCTGTTGCAGTTAAATTTGAAGACGGAAAAATTAAAGAATTTGGTAAGACCGAAATCGAAATGGTTGATGCTAATATTAACGTCGATATTGATGTCCCACGCATAACTCATTATGCTACTGATGAAAAAGTTGACGCAAAACAACTTCGTCAATTAGAAGACGACAGAAATAGCTCAACTGGTAATGTTTAAAGCACCACTTCCTGAATAGGAATTATGAACAAAGCTCGGGGATGACACAACCAACAATAAAACAGGAGGTTGATTATGTTAGAAAGAATAGAAAAACTACAAGTACTAACTGTCGGACTATTAGTAGTTCTTGGGATACTAATTGGAACAAGATCCTTAATTATGGCTTTTTCAGGAAACACGATTTCAGTAACAGGCTCAGCTTATGAAATAGTTAAATCCGATTCAGGCTCACTAAATTTCAATATAAACGTTAAAAGAACAAATAAAAACGAAGCTTATAAAGTATTGCAAAACCAAATTAAAACTGTTGAAAAATATTTAACAGATAAAAATATTACTAAAATCGAACGCAAAACTGTTAACGGATATTACAATTACAAGCGTGATGATAAAGGTGCTTATACAAATATCCCCGAATCTTATAATCTAAGTCAGCCAATGACAATTAGCTCTGATAATGTTGACCTAATTAAAGAAATTTCAAACGATATTACAGGTCTTATTAGTCAAGGAATTGACATTAACGTTTATAATGTATCTTATAATTATTCAAAATTACCTGAATTAAAAGTAGTTTTACTTGAGAAAGCTTCAAAGGACGCTAAAGCAAGAGCTGAATCAATGCTAAAAGCAACACAAAATAGCGTTGGTAAAATTAGTTCAGTAAGAATGGGAGTATACCAAATTACTCCGGTAGATTCAACAGATGTTTCAAACATGGGCATAAACGACTCTTCAACAATTGACAAGAAAGTCACTGCTGTGGCGAATGTATCGTTTAAGATAAAATAATAGTATCGATAGAGTAAAGAATAGTGACAAATTAGTTCCTCCCTAAAGTGGTAAGGCGTAGCTGTGTAAGTGTAACGAAGTCTGAAATGAGTATGAGTTCATATTCTTTCCCCTCTGGGGGAGGTTAGGTGGGGTGCAGACAAATTACTATAGGTCGGATTTGCCAATATTAAGCTAATAGGAAATTTCGTGAGGCAAAGCCGAACTTAATAATTTTCCACTTTACATTTTCAATTTTCCATAAAAAAAAGAGGAAATAATCATCCGATTAATTCCTCTTTTTTCTTAAATTAGATGCTGGCAACGAGCTATCTTTCCAGGCGGTGGCCCGCCAAGTATTTTCGCCTCTGTAAGTCTTTACGACCGTGTTCGGGATGGGAACGGGTGGGATCCT
>SUTX01000010.1 GCA_015152465.1 Cyanobacteria bacterium SIG31
CAAGTTATGAGAGAATCTTTCTTTGCTGGGGCTAACAGATTCGGTAATAACTTTATTGCATAATAATTTTACTATCTTATATAACATCTTACTATCTTACATCTTACACAAAATTTTATCCCTCTTTACGAGGGATTTTTTTTATTTTTTTACATAATACTTTTCTCGCAAAAAAGAAACAAAAGAAAGTTCATATTGAGAAAAAATATATTTTAAGGGTACATAATAAATTTTATGTAAATTGTTTAAGCTTTTATATCTTAACCGATTTGTCTAACCTCACCCCCTTTGCATATTTTACTAATAATTTATATGCTCTATCAGCTTGTTTTAAATATGCTGAATAGTTTTCATCAGTCTCAGAAGCAATTGTTTTTAACATTGTCCTTGTAATAATCGCTTCTTTCATAAGTTCTTCGAGATGAACAGGTACTGATAAAATATCCGTATCATTTTTTAGAGAATAAATTTCTTCTCCACTTTGAGTTTCACCGATTGTTAATGTCATATAATCAATAGTTACCATTCCCTTTTCAATAGGAACTGGATATAGCACAATTTTATCATTTTGAATATAAAAACCTTCTGGCACCCCTAGTTTCATTTCTAATTCTGATGAATTTTCAATATGATTTAAGATTTTTGAATTATATTTCACTAGGTGCCTGCCTTTACCATCACGTTTAATAAGCCCACTTGGCAAATCATAAGCATCCATTTTAGGAAAAGTGAGTATTAAATGAGTTCTCTCCCTAAATGGAAAATCATACGAAGCATAAATATCTAAGATTGCTTTATTTAATGCAAGCACTAATGAATCTTCAAATTCAGCATCTGAAAGAGCATCGTTGTCATACATTGCCCACTCTTGAGAAGCAGTAGCGTTGTACAAATCTAAAAGTGTAATTGTCATAAAACATCCTTTCTGGGAATATCTCCCATTAATTATTAATAAAATTATTATTTTTCTATCTACCCCCAGTAATTTCACTAACATCATATCCAGCAAAATGTTTTATATAGCTTTCAATACTTGTTCCAAAAGCATCTTTGCTAATACTTTTGCCATGAGATTTGAGATATTCGATAACTGCACCTGCTCCTTTCAGGTGAGCACCAGCAAGTAATCCTGATGAAGTTATCAAAATTTCGTTTATAATCAATCCTAAATAATTATCGGCACCAACCGCTTTAAGATACCCCCATTGTTTTTTCTTAAAAATAATCTGTGCATTTTCTTGTGCTCTTGGTGTGTTCAAGAAGTCCTGTAAAGATCTAACATTGTCTTTCCCAACAAACTCGCCAGTCCAGTCATTGTTATATCTTCTAGATGGCTTACGATAATATCCAGCATCAATAAGTGCAGCTTCACCCATTTGATACTTACCTGCGTAGCCATAACGATTGAAGGCTTTATAATTTCCTCCTGATTCACGAGCGCCGAGATCGTTTAAAAATTGTTGTAATGTTTTCATTCTGGTCTCCTTTTAGAGTTATTTCTTTATCTCTTGCCTCATATGCTTTTTGAATCTTAGCTATTTCAGCTTTTTTCTATTACTTTTTCATAAATTGAACTGCTATCCACATTTTTTTTCTTTTTGGCTCTGTCTTGGTATTTTTTGCCATTTTTTTCTAAAATTTTATAATCCTCAGGAAACTTTTCTTTAAGCTCTTGTGCTGTGATATCAGGAAGCTCAAATGTGTGTCCCGTCGGAATAAATTCGATTTTGTACATATATAAAAACTCCTTAAACAAGCCCCCACCCTAGCCCTCCCCCATAGGGGAGGGGAGTGAGAAAATTAATTACACTTCTTCTGTTGGTCTTACACCAGCCCATTTAGCTACTGCATAAATTGAACCATCAAAACCGTCAGCAAAGTCTAAATCGATTGAGCCATCAGCTTTTTCAAAACGAGATAAGTCTTGAAGCTGAATAGCTGATGTACCAGCTGGAAGTTCAATAACGATGTCGCCTAACATTGAATTAGGATAAGCATCTCCAGCTTTTACTGTTAATAATGATTCAGAAGCAGAATTTTCAATTACAATAAATAAAGAATTGTTTTTATTAGAAAAAGCTTCTTCGATAGTAATACCGTTTGCAGGTACAACTTCTGTTTTTTCAATGCAAATATTTGCAACAGACTCTGTATGGTCAAGAGTCGGATATTGAACATTAATAATATCTCTTGTCATAAATTTTCCTTTCATTATTTTATTGGGGTAGAACCACCAACCTACTTTTTATACCTAACTATGCATTAACAGCTAAAGGTGCTGAAATTTTAACAGTACCCAACATGTCAGCACGAGGTGCGCCAACGCCGTATAAACCATAGCCTTTGTAGCAAGTGTTGAAGTTCTTTTCAGGGGTGTAGAACGTTGTATTCAAATCAGATGAAATACCGCCAGCTAGAGTCTTATCTTTAACCCCAAATAGAGGATAAAAAACGCCGTCTTCAGGCTGAGCGATGTTATTTGAAACAAGAATTTCCCAACCACAAAGATTGCCGATGTAGCCTTTAGCTATTTCAGTTTTACCAGATTCAGTGTATTTAAGCTCATCTAATTTTCCTAAGTAGAATTGATATTCAGGAGGAATTACACAAACCATTGAACCATCAACCCAATTTGAGTGACCTTTGCCGTCTCCTCTTTGGAATTTAGCTTGCATATAAGCAAAAATATCTTTTGCAACTTGAGGTGTTAAAGCAATTGCACTACCGCTATCATCAAGATAATGACCTGCGCGAGTGTATAAATTTGCATAAGCAGCGTCAACAGAAGCTGCAAATTGTTTAATTGCATCAGCTGTATAGTCTTTAGCTAAATCGACCATACTTTCTGGGTTAGCTTTACTAGCTTCTAACATTTTTTCTTCCATTTCAGAAAGTTCAAAGTGGAAAGCCTTTCCTCTATCAATTTTAACTTTGCAAGTTGATAAAGTTGCTGTCTCAGCAGTAGGTAAATCACCTCCGTCGTAGTCAAAAAGTCTTACCATACCTGGCATTGTGATATCAACTTCATCACCTTTGTTGATAGATTGCTTCATTTCCGAATGAGCAAGCTTACCAACAACTAATTCGTTGTAAAAATACTTGTTGAATGCTTTTGAAAAAGCATTCGCAATCATTTGTTTTGTAGATGTCATAATTTTTCCTTTCATTTTTTCCTTTGTAAAGAGAGGGGTAAAACAGGCAATCTCTTTTCTAATGAATAAGGTATGTTTACCCCTAAATAAACTTCTCTAGAAGTTCATCAATTTCTTGGGTTGTCATTTCATCAAAATGTTTTTTGGGGGGAGTAAAAGATGTTTTTGAGTTCTTCTCATAGGTCATTGAATCAATAACTTGCTGAGTTTCCACTTGAGCTTGTTTTGATTTATCATAAGCAGAAATTCTTGATTTTACATAGGTTTCCAGTAGATCAACAAACTTGTCAGTATCGAGATTTTTGCCTATAGCGGTAATTGCTTCTTTATAAAGCTCTCTAAAACTCGGTTCTTGAAAGTATTCAGCTTGATTGTATTTTTCTTTATCTGCACTGATTATTTCACTCATTTCTTTACTTAGAGCTATTGCTTCTTCTAAAGAATCTCTGAGCAAGTTCATTGAAGAGCTTTCTTTTCTAAGCTCACCTAGTTCTTTTGAGTTTTCACCTTGAAAACGCTGCAGCTCCGTGTAAGCTTTTACAAGCTCGTCAACATTTTTGAATTTTCCCAAGATTAATTCATTTGACGGGTCTTCTGAGTAAGATTGTCCGTAATCCTGAATTTGATTTACTTCTTCTGAAGTTGTAGTTTTAGATTCAATTAATGAGTTATCGACAAAAGTCGGCTCTTGTTCTTGAATCTGTGTTTCTTGTACTAAATTTTCTTCCATAAAATTTCCTTTCTATTGTAAGTAGCATTAAAAACCACCATAGATTAATGATGGCAAAATTAAGAGGCGATACGCTTGCGCATCGCCTCTTAATTTTCAAAATATTTTAATAAAATCTTCTATTTTATTTTAAAACTTTTTAAATCATCGATAATTTTTTGTTTTTCTTGTTTTTCAGCTAATTGTTTTTTAGATGTTTCTTCCAAATCAACTTTAGCATCAAAAAGTTGTTTTGGATAATCCTGACTAACTACATCAAACTCTGGAGCAAGTTTTTCAAGTTTTTTTGCATTATATTTTAATTTTAAATCACTCCAAAAACTGTTAGGTTTAATTTTTTCTCGCATTGTAATAAACATATCTTTGAATAGCGCATCGTCAATATCTTTAGGAGCATTTCCAGGTCTTGATGTCAAAGATATTAAATCTTCTGAAAAAGTATCTATTGTATAAATGTTGTTACGTATGTAATAATTAGAAAAAGATCCCATACTAAGATTTAAACTACCAGTATAAATAGTTTCCCTAGCTGGTATATGATTACTAGCTGATGGCACATATAATGATGTGTTAGTTTTATTATTATAAAAATAAGGAACTACCTCATTATTTTCTTTAAGTTTGAATTCTAAAGTTGTATTAGGATGTAACTTATCCATAAAACTTTTTAATCTGTCTATAGTTTTTGGCACAATATTTTTAAACGCATCTATATCTCGTGTTTGTAGATGTTTAAAATTAATAATTTGTTCTCTTTGAGCTTCATAGTACTTGTAAACACTTTTCCCAACTTTTCCTTTAAAAGCAGTCTGTTGAACGTCAACAGGATTTGTGATTGGAGTTACTTTCATAATACACCTCATTGATTAAGATACGATACAAGTTTCATTATACATTAAAGTATTTCTAAAAAACAACTTTATCTTTTCCCCACCCTACGACTTGTGCTGAATTAGGATTCTCAACTTCCATTCCATTAGCTTTATCCCACGCTCTGTCAAATGCTTCCAATTCAGCTTTTTCACGAAATTCTCGTTCTTCATCAGATTCATTGCCTAGTAAATCTTCCATTGTTAAATATGGTTCTACTGTTTTCTCTTCTTCAGAAGTTTCTGTTTCTTCCCCTGGAACTTCTACAGGCATAGTGTGGAAAAATGAATTGCGCCCACACAACAGCTAGAATTAACCTTAATTTTTTAATAATTCTTTTAGTTCTTGAGCAGTAGAAAAATCACCTTCTTTTTCATATAAAATAATTGCGTTATAAAAATCTTTTTTCATACTATTTCTATCATCTAACTTGTAATAAACTATTGCTCGATTATGAAATGCATTAGCTAAAGAATCAAAATAAATATGTTTCGTAGAATTACTTTTTGCAATATTTATACATTTTGTATAATCAGATAGAGCTTTTTTATAATCATTTTTATAAAAAGCATATAAATTCCCTCTATAATAATACGCAGGTACAATTGTATTATTTGCATATTTGATAGCCAAAGTAAAATTTTTCAAAGCCCGTTCTTTATCATTTTTAAAAAGCAATGCTAAGCCTTTATAATAATAGGCGCTTGCTTCATTACGATGTTTTTTTATTATTCCATCTAGAATTTCTATAGCCTCATCTTCTTTAGAGGTTACTACAAAAAGTGAGGCCTTTCCCAAATAAGGACTTTTATAATTTTTATCTAATAAAAGAGCTTTTTCATAATCAATCAAAGCTAAATCATACTTATTTAACATTTTATATATATTAGCCCTGTTATTATATAAATTTGGATTATTAGGATAGGTTTCTATACATTTATCATATACAACAACTAAATCAGCAAACTTTTTTTGCATAAATAATGATGTTGATAGTTCTTCTAACCCATCAAGTTTACAAGAATAATTTTCAGAAAGATTAGACTTTGTAGAATAAAAATCTTGGCTTGAATCATAAAAAACTGTTTTTTTTGCAAAAACACTATCTGTTAAATACAAAAATAAAACAAATAGTAAAATTGTTACTAAATAAGTCTTGCGCATATTAATTCCCTTTATAATATTAGAATAATAAAAAAAAAGGACATTGTCGATAGATAATAGAGGGTGGGTTTTAACCACCCTCTATTATCGTCGAAACTTTTTCATAAATTTATTTAGCAACTTTTCTTTTTCTTCTTCGTCTTCAATTATTACATCCATTACTGTAAAGAAATTTTCTAAAGCCCCTTTTTCTTGAAGGCTATAGCCATGATTATTTGGAATATTTTTCAATGTATCTGGTCTTTTATTAAAATCATAATTATCAATAAATCTTCCATGCTTTTGTCCTTGTTCATCTACATAAGCATCAATTAATTTTGCATGTTGAATTGAAGAATATCTGTCAAATTTGTTTTTATTTGTAATTGCATCTATAGGTGTTGCATTAAAATTTAAATCTTCACCATTGAAATCACCTTTTCTTATATTTTCCAAACTCTTATCAATAGCTTTTTTTAATTCATCTGATTCTCCAAATTTCTTTGAGGCATTAGAATCAAAATTGTAATAAACACCTTTTTCATTAGTATTTACACCATATTTTTTTAATGCCTCAATTGTCTTAGAGTCTAACGAGTTCATGTTATCCAAAACTGTAGCATTTTTATCCGTTTTTGCTTTTGAGAAATCTGTTCTAGCATCAGTATACATATTAGAAGATATTGGATAGTTATTTTTTATTAATTCTGCATTTCTTAAATAGCTATCTAAAAGATTTTCCTGCCAAGTTAAATTATTTTTATCTATTTTTTTAATATCACTTTGTCGTAAATGTTTTTCATTAACTCCTGCCGCACCCCCTGTTAATATTCCTTGTGTTAAATTAGGATTCTCAACTTCCACTCCATTAGCTTTATCCCATGTTCTGTCAAATGCTTCCAATTCAGCTTTTTCACGAAATTCTCGTTCTTCATCAGATTCATCGCCTAGTAAATCTTCCATTGTTAAATATGGTTCTACTGTTTTCTCTTCTTCAGAAGTTTCTGTTTCCTCTTCCGAAAGCTCTTCTGGAGTTTTTTCAAGAATATCTTCATCAGGCAATTCTTCAGTAGTTTCTTCCGAAGCACTTTCTTCTGGCAAATCTACAGGATAATCCTCCGGTTCATCATTTTTTGAATCTAACGGACTTTTTTTTCTTAAAGTAGGCCAGCCCCTTTCATCAATGATTATAGTTGAGTTCGGGTCAATAAAATAATTTGGCTCACTTGGCTTTACAATACCATCAGCCTTTTCTAATCCTTCCTCATTAACTAAATCTGGAAATGGATTAGGCTTGTTTATTTTTCTTATACCTTTTGTAGCAAACTGTCCAAATCCTTCAAGGATATTATTATCTTGATTTATAGGTTCATAAAGAGGGGTTATTTGAGGCGTAGCAGTCTTGTTCTGCTTAGGTGCATTGATACCAAAACCTTGCACATTATTTTCTAATTGTTGTTTCGCATTTTCATACATCATATCTGACTCTTGTTGTCTCAAAAGTTCCCTTTGCCTTTCTTCGCCAGCTTGCCAGTAAGAAAAACCTCTGGCATCAGTATACGGATGTACATATTGCGAATTTGTAAGCTCCTCATCCATAGGTATACCAATAGTATTGTATTGATAAGCAAGCTCAAGCTCTCTTCTTAGAAGCTCTTCTAAGCTCATATTTAATAAATTACGGCGGGAATAGATATTTCTATTCCCGGCCTCATGATTATAATATCGAGAAAAACGCATATAATTATTTCCTTTCTTAATTTCTTAATGATGTCAATATTTTTGAAATGGTATCTTTATCAGCTTTTCGAGTTAAAAACTGCTTTAGTAGTGCAATCTTTTTCCCCGCTTCTTCGTCTTGTAGAATTGATTCAAGAGGATTTGCAACTTCCGCAGTTTGTTGCTGTAGTAATTGAGGCAACATCTCATTCTTTTGTGTTGGTAATCCGATTGGTGAAATTAAACCACTTTGAGCCGGCAAAAAAGGAGGTAAACTATTCCCATTTACCCCACTAAGAAAACGCTCAGGATTATCAACACCTTTTTGCTCAAAATACCAGATAAATATTTCTTCAAGATTAAGATTGATTTTTTGTGCAAATTTCTCAACAGCTTGGACAAGCATATCAGCTTGTTCTGATTTAAGTGAAGCATTAGAACGGTCAGAATATGTGTATTTGTATTCTGCTTGACGTACAGCGTCATCAATTTCTATTAATTCAGGTTGATTTTCTTTATTTAAGAAAACAGTCTCAATTCCAGATTTAAAATCTGCACATAATTTCGCAACTTTTTCAACATTAGGTAGGATAAAATCTTGATTAATTGTATCAACAAGCATTGAAAGTCTGGTCATTTGTCCTTGGGCTTTTGTATTGATTTCAGTAGCTGTTTTTGGAGAAGTTGTCTCAACAGAACCTATCATATTAGGGAAAATTCCTGAGACTTCTGCCATCAAATCGTTTAAGAACGAAATGTCATTCAAGAACACTGTAGGATTAAAATTCATTTGTTGGAAAGCTGCTGTTGGAGTGAGATTGTCGCCATATTCAATAATCTTACCAGGGTAGAGCTCAATCTCATCTTCATCAAAGAATCCCTCTGGTGCAAGAAGTGGCGGATTTTCATTTAGAGCTTGTAGATTACATGTTCTATTCACTAAATCTTCTTGGAAATGAGCGAGCGAAAGTATGCAATATAAAGGACTAATCCCTCTTTTTGTTTCTGGATCAGTTATGAATGCACCATAAGAAAAAGGGTTTATTAATCTTTCATTTTTTCCAAATTCAACAAGGTATTTTCTTCCAACAATAACTGCATGCCAGTTTTTTAATACTTCGCCACTTGGAAGCTTTAAATCTCCCCAATGTTCTAAGACTTCAATAGTTGAACCGTTTACAATATCTTCTAAAATAAAATTAGCGCCAGAACTAGCAGAAATATGTTTAGAATCTGCTGAAGCAACTAACGCAAAGATTTCTTCTTTTTCTTCGTCAGAAAGTTTGTAATACTGATTGTTTACGATGTCAGTAGGGGTTTTATAAGTTCTATAAATTTTAGGACAAGAATCCCAGTTATCTACTTGTGCTGTATCAAAAACTAAATCAGCAGGATTAACTGGGTAGACATACGGATTATCATATATTTTTTTAGTATCAACCCAATAATTTTTACCTTGCTTAATCGCTTCAAGAACTTTAGGCAGTTTTACAAAATCGCCAGAGAAAAGATTTTGGAAAAATTCAACAGGACGTCTATATTCCTGATAGTTTTTCTTCCAAGCAGTAAAAGATATCAACTCTCCAAAAAGCAAAGCGTTATCGATAACTTTGTCACAGGTCTTTTGGAAATCCATTTTTTCAAATATGTCCACAAGCATTGCTTTTTGTTTGTTTGACATATTGTTTGAGTCGTGGTTTTCTCCTGAAACATCGAACATAGAACTAACATTTGCATAAGTATTTCTCCATATAAAAGCTTTTAGTGTTTGATAAAACATAAATGTTTTACACATTTTAATCTTTGCTTTCCATTTTTTATTCTTATCTCTTAAATATTTAAAATCGTTTTTGAAAAATATTTCATTAGCCAGATTTGAAGCCATATCAAGATTAGAGCTCCTTGAAGAATTTAAAGAAGCAAATTTTGATGAAATATTTTTTACTAATAAATTCTTTTGTTCTTCGTTTAAAATTTTAGTTGAATCGTCGTTTTCAACAATAAACTCAAATGTCATAATTAAAAATTCCTTTCTGCGTAGTCACGCATTTTATGTGTTATTTTTTTAATACAAAAAGATTGTCTTTAACTCGTTTAAAACCGCACCTCAGTAAACAAAAAGCGGAAGCTTTATTCTGAGCTTCCGCATAAATATCTTTGGTGAACCAAGTTGTTGACCAAAATAAACAGAAGAGATTTTTGGTTAGAGATTTTCTTTTGGCAAAGCCATTAAGAAAAAGTTTTTTGTTATGTACAAAATAGTAAATTGCACCTAGAACTTTTCCCTCACTTATAAAGAGGTAAAAAAGAGTGTTATTTTTAATAAAGTTAAAGGAGTTATCGTCACATATTTTACTTTGATTCTCTTCGTATAAAGCTTTTATTTCTTTTTCATATTTTTTAAAATCAGGATTTTGTGGTATCAAAACTTGTATCATAAATTCTCCCAGTTTTTTCAATGAAAAAGGCCCTCCTTAGAGGACCTCTCAATATTATAAATTTTTGTCTTTTATAGAGCTAAAACTTGTTCTTTTACATGCTCATTATCTGGCGCTAGCCTTTTTGCGTAACTAGCAAATTCCCTTGCCGCATCTATATCAGAATCTTTTTTGCTTTGTTGATATAAATATTCATAAGCATAAGAAGTGTATAGATATACAACATAATTTGTTTTATTTAATTTTAGATAATTTTTAAAATAACTTACTGCAGAATCGAATTCTCCGTTAAGATAAGACATATAGCCAAATCTCAAGTAAAGTTCTTCTTCTGTTTCAGGTTTGTAATATGATGATTCAGGTTTTTTAGAATCTCTCACTAACACAATAGAATGTCTATTAGAAGACCTCTCACATTTTATAACATTAGAATTATAGATATTGTATCGGCCTTGTTTTACCCATTCATCGGTCAAAAAGTATTTAATATTATCTTCGTAACTTTTGATACGGTATTCAGGTTTTGGATGAGTACTGTATCTATCAGAAGCATTACCTAATGTATTAAGAAAAGAAATAAGTTCTTTAGCTTTTTGTAAATCATAACCAGCTCTTGCAATTAATTTTGCACCCTCAGCATCAGCTGCAAGTTCCATTTTTCTAGATTCACTTAAATATTTTTTCCCTGAATACAAATGCATCCAATAGTTATCAACTCTTTCTGCTCTAGCAATACCTTCTCTTAATTCTTCTTTTCGTGCATAATGACCTAATATTGAATGAGCAAGTTCATGACCAATCATTAATGCTAAAGCATCTTCATTATTTGATAATGTATCAAGCGCACCAGCATTTACTATTATACAGTTAGTTTGAGCAGAATATGCATTAAAATCCGCAGTAGAATCAATAACTAAACGCCAATTAATAAAATCTAAATTATTTGCCCTTATTACACGTTCAGCAATTCGATATACTTTATAAAAATCCTCAGAGTATGCTTGAACATTATAATTATCAACTTTTCTACTAGCTAAAAAAGCTTTTATCGCATTGTATGAAATCTCATCTTTTGTTTTTTTTGCTTGATATTGTGCATTTGTAATAGTTTGATATCCGTCTAATTTTATTAGTTTAGGGTCTTTAATACTTACTGATTTGCTAGTTTCTATTTCAGGCGCATAACTTTCAAAATAGTTTTTAGTCGCACTATATTTATGCGATTTTTTCATTTCTTGAATATGTAATTTAGCATAATCTTTTGCTTCAACTCCAGTATGAACTAAAATACATACCAAACAAAAAGCTATAATCCTTTTCATATATCCTCCAATTTACAAGTAAAGGATAACACTTTTTAGGGTAAAAAACAACTATATTTTATCTTCTGATAGCCCCTCAATAATATTTATTTGAGGACTTGTATCCTCAAATTCTTCTTCATCTAAACCTAAAGCAATACGCTGACCTTTTTGAACTTTAATTATTGAAGAAATCAAAAAATCCAGCGTCGCTATCGAATTTTTAGGCATTTCTAAAAATTCAACATCAGCACGAGTTAGTTCCTTTGAATACTCCTCAAGAATATAACCTAAATTTTCCAAAACTTTATCATAATAATCAATGTGTTTTTGGTTAACATTTTGTTTTTTTATTTGAAATTTTTCGTCTTTTTCTTTTGTCATAAAAGTCCTAAAAAAATGGCGGGAATTAGAGGAGTAGTGTAATCGAGAGAAAGGTGAAATAACAATTCCCGCCTTAAGGGTTTATAGTGTGTTATATAGTTTTAATAATTTCTTTATTTCCATAAAAATCATATGCATATTGCCAAATTTTTTCTTTGCCATTTAATTTTACAGATTTATTCACTCCATATTTCCAACCATATGGTTTCGATTTACATCTCAAGTAATTACATTGGCGCATTGAATATGAAATTTGATCTCTTAATTTCAACATTAGTTCATTTGCCTCAAAACCGCTTGCCCTAAATCTTTCCACTACGCCATCAAAACGAATTTCAATTAACTCTGCAACCGGCTTTTTACAAATTGGGCAAAAACCAATTGAAAGCTTTCTTGTTGTAAAAAGATTTGTCTCTTCAAGATAATAAATGTCATCCGCTTTGAATTCACAGCAATGACGCATTCAAACCTCCTATATACCTAAATAGGTCGTAATTATTCCTGTACTCGGGGAATGACTTCGCCTACGCAGTAAAAACTTTGTTTTGAAATCAAGTACAAAAATATATTACCTCTTTTTTATTTTTTACTTATTCTTTGTAACAAGTTATTTACATCTAAACCTAAAATATAGTATTAAAGGAGTTTTTTTGAGTTAAAATTAAAAAAAAAGAGAGGATTTGCTAATGAAAGCTATTGTTTTTGACAATGAATTAAAACTAGATAATAATTACCCAAAACCCACACCTCATAAAGGGGAAGCCTTAATAAAAATCAAACTTGCAGGCATTTGTAACACTGATTATGAAATAACAAAAGGTTATATGGGCTACAATGGTATCCTTGGGCATGAATTTGTAGGTGTTGTCGAAGACGTAAATAGTGAAAACAGCGAAGATAAAAAATGGATAGGAAAACGAGTTGTCGCTGAAATAAGCTGGGGATGCAATGATCCTAATTGTGAATGGTGTGCAAAAAAGAATTATCGTCATTGTCCAAATCGCCACACTATTGGAATATGGAAAAAAGATGGATGTATGGCTGAATATTTAACCGTTCCAACAAATATACTCTTTGAGGTGCCTGAAAATGTCACAGACAAACAAGCTGTGTTTGTTGAACCACTTGCTGCAGCTTGTGAAATACTTGAACAACTTCATATTGAGCCTACTTCGAAAGTTTTAGTTCTTGGAGATGGGAAACTAGGATTGACAACAGCTTTAACGCTTAATGCATATAATTTAGACGTATTACTTGTTGGAAAACATCAGAATAAACTTGATATCGCTAAAGCTCAAGGTGTTAAAACAGAGTTATTAGAAAACTTCAATACCGAACAGTATGATGTTGTAGTAGAAGCGACAGGTTCTGCTAGCGGTTTTGAAATGTCTATGGCATTAACAAAACCTCGAGGGACTTTAGTTCTTAAAAGTACAGTAGCTACAGGAAAAGAACTAAACTTAGCCCCTATTGTCATAAATGAAATAACAGTATTAGGATCACGTTGTGGTCAATTCGGCCCAGCTTTAAGATTATTGGAAAATAAAAGAATAGACTTTACTCCTTTTATAAGCGGAATTTATACAATTGATAAAGCAATTGATGCTTTTGAAGCAAACAAATCAAAAGAAAATCTTAAAATATTAATAAAAATATAATTAGACGACTAAGAACAGATTTTTACTCCAGAACTTGTTCCTATTCTTGTCGCACCAGCTTCAATCATAGCTAAAGCTGTTTCTTTGTCACGGACTCCTCCTGATGCCTTAACGCCAAGCCCTGCGTTTTTTACGGTTTCATACATTAATTTTACATCTTCAACTTTCGCTCCAACACCATTTTTTACAAAACCTGTTGATGTTTTTACAAAGTCTGCACCAGCTTGCACGCATAAATTAGAAGCCGTCCTGATTTCATCTTGTGACAATAAATCTGTTTCTAAAATAACTTTTAAATTTCGCCCCTGACAAGCGCCTTTTACCGCTGATATATCATTTACTATATAATCAAAATCTCCATCTTTAAGCTTTCCGGAATTTATAACCATATCAATTTCATCAGCACCGTTTTTTATTGCATCAATAGTTTCTAAAACTTTTGACTCAGTTGTACTTTGCCCTAAAGGAAAACCTACAACTGTAACTATTTTTATATCCGTACCTTTAAGATATTCTGCAGCTAATTTAACATTTACTGGATTAACGCAAACACCTAAAAAGTTATATTCTTTTGCTTCATCAAAAAGCTTCACTAATTCAACTTTTGTGGCATCTTGTTTTAATAAAGTATGTTCTATATATTTGTTCATTTCCATAATTTACCCTCTTCCTATAAAAAATATAAAAGCAAATATTCCCATTAACAAACAATAATATCCAAACACTGCTAACGAAAATTTTGATAAAAACTTCATAAAATATTTAATACACACATATCCAACAACAGCAGAAACAATAGTTCCCACAATTATTGCAATCCAATTATATGTTAGAACTTCATTTAAATCCAATTTTATTAATGGATAAAGCATTGAAGCACCTAGTATAATTGGAATCGATAATAGAAAAGAATATCTTGCAGCAGATGTTCTATCCATTCCGGAAAGCAAACCCGTCGCAATAGTTAATCCTGAGCGAGAGAAGCCAGGTAATGCAGCAAAGCCTTGCGCTATAGCCATTAATACAGAGCTTTTTAACGTAACTTCCTTTTTATCAGTCATTTTTTTAGCTAAATATTCACTAAATAACAATAAACCACCAGTAAAAATCAGCAAAAGACCAACAACTGCCGGATTAAAGACCAAATCACCAGCAACCTCGTTCAATGGATATGCAATCAGCATTGTCACAAACGTACCTATGACAATATACACACCTGCCTTAAAGTCAGGATTATCATATTTTTTATTTTTCATACCAAAATATAATGCTTTAATAATCTTCCAAATATCTCTTCTAAAGAAAATTAAAACAGCAATTAACGTACCTAAATGTAGCATTATATCAAGAAAAATTTCTTGATTAGATTCTTGAACAATTTCTAATCCTTTGAAAACCTTGTAAAAATTAGAAGTAAAAACAAGATGTGCTGAGCTAGAAATTGGTAAAAATTCACTAAGCCCCTGTACTATTCCCATCAAAACTGATTGTATTAAATGCATTAACATTACCCCTCATAATAAGATGCACAACTAGTAGGAGTTTCCCATACGGAAATTTTACTCACTAACGGGATCCTTTCTTTTAGCTGATTATATATGAACATTGAAATCATTTCACTACTTGGGCTTTCACCTCTAAAATAAGATAATTCATTAATATCTTTATGATCTAATAAATCAAGAACAGCTTTTAATTCTTTTTTTAGTACTTTATAATCAACTAAAATATTACTTTTATCTAATGTTTCACCTTGTACATAAGCTTCAACAAGCCAATTATGCCCATGTTGATTTTCACACTCTCCCTCATAATTCAACAAATGATGAGCTGCAGCAAAATACATCTGAGCTTTTAATTCAAACATTTTTTCTCCCCTCTGAAATTATTTACAAATTTCACCAAGTCTTTTTAATATTTTATCCGTAATTACTTTTATGTATTCTTTATCAACCATACCATTTATAATACAATCAGCAATTTGGTATGTTGGTCTTATATATTGTTGTGCGGTTTCATTTACATTCTTAAACTGCAAATCAGCTGCTTCCCCTGTTTTTCCTCTCGAAACAGCTCGTTTATACCAACGCTCTTTTATAACATCAAGAGGAGTAAACACATAAACCTTAACATCCATGACGTCACGAATTTCTTCATTTAAAACATAAAGCCCCTCGGTCAAAACAACCTTTGCTGGCTTTTTAACTTCACCATCAGGATTAGACACACACGTTACAAAATCATATCGAGGAGAAACAATTGTTTCATTATTCTTTAATGCAATCAAATGTTCTTTCATTAAAGATAAATTTATAACCTCAGGTGTATCAAAACTAAATCCAGTTTTAAACAAAGCATCATAGCTGCCCGCTTCTTGTAACTCTCGTGATGTATCCTTATAATAATCATCTTGACGGATTACTGTATATATACCTTCTTTTTTCTCTCTTACAACTGCTTCAATAGTATTATCTACGAAAACTGTTTTACCAGAGGCACTTTCACCTGTTATACCAATCAAGAAAGTTTTCTTTTTCTCTTGCACAACCTTTCGAGCTATATTCATTATAAAATCATCTGCTACACGCAAAAATAAAGGTTGTTCTTGTTTTTTATCTTCTTCCAGAATCTCTTTTAATGAATCAACAATAGTTGTAATTAATTCCATATCAAGTCTGCTTGAATAAAAATTGTAATTTGTGAGCTCGAAAGTTTCCATCATGTATACATCCTTAATCCGTCATAAATATTGTATAGTAAATCGCAAAAAAAATCTCGTATTTTACCTTAATTTGTAACGAAAAATTTACCATTTAATTTTTTTGAAAATATTTTAACAAATGTTAACAAAAATCACCTAAAATCATGTTTTTAGGCAATTTTTTTTAAAAAAAATACTTTAATATATTAGTTAGGTTTTATAAAGGTAGATTATTGTGAACAATATTGGTGCAAATATCAATAATAATGATTGGTTAAAACAAAAGCAACCAAGTTTTAAAAACATTCCAGCAACACAAATTTCTGCTGAGAATATTGTTCCTGAAGTTCAAATTCCAGATATTTATACAAATTCTATGCCTACAGAAGCCCCAAAAACACTTGTAGAAAAAGTAAAACAAGTTGATATGTTTGGAGCTGTATATCCTTGGTTAGAAACACCATTATTGATGGGTGGTACTTGTTTGGCTTTATCTAAAGGCCTTGATGCTTATACCCATGCCTGCGGTGGAGAATACGAAAAGAGTGTTCTCGGAAAAATTACAAAATTTGGTGATAATATTCAAAATTCAAAATTTGTACAAAGCACTCCAGTTCAAAAAGTTTTAGGTTGGTTTGACAGTGGCATTACAAATACCAAAAAACTTTTAAACAAAAGTAGTTTATACAGATCTGTTACTGATAGAAATATGTGGACTAGACCTGAAAAGGCAACTGGTAAAAGTGAAATGATTACTCAAGAAGTCAGAATTATAGAGGACTTCAATAGAATTACAGAAAAACTTCGTTTAAATTCTGATGGTGTACCAGCACTTAAAGACTTAGGATTAGACAGGGCAGAAAAAGCTTTCATAAAAGATCTTAAAACAAGTTTAGGCAATAGTTATATGGAGGACATTGCGTCTCAAGCAATTCAATTGAGAAGACTTAACATAACTGAAGAATCTCAAATAATTGAGATTATTAGTAAAGGAGAAACCAAGAATAAAATATTAGAAGCTTTAGGTCTTACCGCTGACGATGTTGCGAAAATCAGACTTAACCCTGAAGAAAGTGTTCAAAAAGTTCGTGATGCTGTCAGAAAAGTCGGTAATAAAGTAAGAATAGGCGAAGGTCATTATAATCTATTGGGACCTATTCAGCCACTAGAAAGAACTATTAGCTGTGATCAGGTTGGAAACAGATTAACAAGTATTATTGACGGTGCTAAAACTAAAACAGGTAAATTCTTTGCGAAATTTATACAAAAAGTACATAGAGGTTTTACTTTTGGTGGTGGCAAACTTGGTATGTGTTTATTTATAGCACCATCATTTGTTATGATGATGAAAAACCTTAAAAAAGCTGATTCAGATCAAAAAGTCGGAACAGTTGCCAATGGTGTGATTGAGGCTATCTCTTGGGCATTTACATTCCCACTTGCAATTGCATCTACTTACGCAATTGGCGGTATGAAACATGCCGGAATGACCCCAGAAAAAGTTAAAATGCTTCATGATAGAACTGCAGCTTTCAATAAAAAAGTAGCAGAGGGAGCTTTTGCAGACAAAGCAGCTTATGATAAAGCTTATAAAAGATTAATGTTAGAAAGAAAAGCTCTTACAAGAGTTAAAAAACAAAACTTATTCGCAAAAACAATGCGCAAAATAGCTAATTTCTTCTACTGTGACTTAAATACAGTAAAAAGCTACAAAGGTTCTAACTTTATAATGAATAAAATAAGACAAATTCCAAACTTCTTTAGACATCTTGGATGTGAACCTGTAAGATTCATTTTAGCAATGTTTGTAATAGAAAGTTTCTTACGCAATATTGTCATAAAAGGCTCTAAAGCAATCTTCGGTAACCACTATGACCATTATAAAGAAGAAGAATACGAAACAAAGAAAAAAGAACAAAAGAAATTTACGCAACAAGATTTACAACAAAGACTCTATACAGCTCAGGCAAGAAAAATGATGCCAGCACAAGCAACACAAAAAAATAACTCTCAGCAAGTTAACGTACCTGCATCAGTATTCCCTACTGTAGAACAAGAAAATAATTTACCAGAGCAGGATAAAACCGCTACTAAAGAAATTGTAGAAACACAAAAAGTAACTCCAGAAGAAAACAAAGAAGTAAATGTTCCAAAAGTAGAACAAGTGCAAGAACAAAAAGAAGAAAAATATATTCCTAATGAAGAACAATTCATAGCACAAGCACCAAAAACTGAAAAAAGAGATAACTATACTTACATCCCATCTTCAGAAAGTGCGTTCACAAAACAAAACAAAGAAAAAGAAGAATTCAAAGTTAACAAATACATCCCAGCACAAACTGCAGCTAATTTCGTTAAAACCTTTGATAATTCAGGATTAGATGGAGCTTTAAGACGTGCTGAACGTGCAGAACAAAGAGCTATTCAAATACTAGCTGGCCATTTTAATGGTGTCTAGAGCTTTCATCCACTTTTCTTAGCCTGCAAATACTATATTTAAAGGATTTAAAACTAATAAAAATATAGTTTAATAAGGTGAGAATAGTATACAATCGGAGATAGTTATGGATATATTTGCAGTCATAGGTATGTTTCTTGGTATTGGCTTAATCCTAGTAGGGCAAGCTATGGAAGGTGGAAACATTGGACAGTTATTACAAATCACAGCAGCATTTATCGTTCTTGGTGGTACAACAGGAGCTATTGTTCTAAGCTTCCCTGCTCCAACATTAAAATCTGCAATTTCAATGCTTCATGACGTATTTTTCCCTCCAAAATCTGATTTCAGTGCATTAATTACAGAAATTGGTGGCTTCGCTACAAAAGCAAGAAAAGAAGGGATTATTGCTCTTGAAAAAGAAGCAAATAACGCATCAGATCCTTTATTAACACTAGGATTAGGAGCTGTCGCCGATGGTACAGACCCAACATTGGTTAGAGATATGATGGAAAACCAAATTGAACAATTAGAAAACAAAGTTAATAACGCAGCAAAAGTATACGAATCTTTCGGTGGTTATTCTCCAACACTTGGTATCATTGGTGCGGTTATGGGGCTTATTCAAGTTATGCAAAACCTTTCTGATCCTTCAAAACTTGGGGCAGGTATTGCAGTTGCATTCGTAGCAACAATTTATGGTTTGTTTGCTGCAAACTTAGTTATGATTCCTCTTGGAACAAGAATTAAGTTTATTTATCAGAATGTTTTCTTATACAAGAACATGATTCTTGAAGGCGTTTTATCTATTCAAGCTGGCGAAAGCCCTGTTTTGATTGAAAGAAAATTACGTTCATTTATATTAGAAGAAAATACGGAAGCTCAACACTAATGGCTAAGAAAAAACATAAACACGAAGAACATGAAAACTTAGAAAGATGGCTCGTCTCCTATGGAGACTTTATCACTTTGCTTTTTGCAACTTTTGTTGTTTTATATGCATTAGCACAAGTTGACGCAACAGATTTTGCTAAACTAGAAGAATCTTTAAAGCATGCTTTCAGCCAAAATACATTATTTGAAGGTCAACAAGCTATAATGGACGGAAGTGATTCTTTATTTGATCAACAACAAGCAAATTCTTTTATACCATCTCTTATGGTCGAATACATAAGTCCAAAATATGAAGATGATTCTTTTAAAGAAATTGATTCAGAAATAAAAGAGCTTACACAAATGGGTGAGTTAGATGGTATCAGTTCCAAAATTACTGATAAAGGATTGCTACTAACTTTTGATGAAAAATATCTTTTTGCACCTGCTTCAGCATACCTTGACAGAAGTGCAAAAAAATTACTTGATAAAGTTGGTGTTTTAATATGTAAAAAATTTGTTCTTCACCATATGATTGTTGAAGGACATACAGATAGCTTGGCTATGAAAAGCACTCAATATCCATCAAACTGGGAATTATCCGGAGCGAGGGCTTGCTCGGTAGTTAGATATTTAATAGATAGGTTCAAATTTTCACCGTCATTATTTTCTGCGGTTGGTTACGCAGATACAAGACCTTTGGAAACCTCTATTTCTCCAAAAGATCCAGTAAACAGACGTGTTGAAATTTTAATCCTTAAAAATAAATACAAAAACCAATTTGGAGCAAAAAATGATTTCACGCTAAATCTGTCTAAAGCACAACAAGATGAAATCCAAAGACAAAGAGCAGAGATAATAAAAACTGTTGAAGGAGATTCCATTTCTCTTGCTGCAAGAAAGTTACTTGAAGACAATAAAAAGCGTATCGCAAAACAAAAAAGTGAAAAGCTATCAAAAAGAAATATGGAACTCTATGTAAACATAGAGGATGAAAACGCAGGCAAAAATAACATGCCAAAAATAGAAAAACGGGTGATTAAGTTAAATACCAATATTCCTGAAGATGAGGACTTTGGACTATGATAACCCACACTGTCGGACTGTCATTGGGACCAACTTCTGCTATAGAAAGCGGTGTTGCTGTTCGTGAAATTTCCTCTGGGAAGTTAATATATTTAGATAAATTATTTTCAATGAATGATATATCATTATTTTTTGAAAATTACCCATCACTAAAAAATTCAGTTATTTGCATTTCATTACCTTGGGATAACACGATGCTTGAAGGAAAATGGCGAGTACAATCAAAAGCTTACCAATTAATTAACACTCTTGGCAACTTCCCAAATACTGACAATTGGACACAACGGTTTTCAAATAGAGGATGTGACTTATTTTCTCAACTAAAAGAAAATTGTGCAAACATTTATAGGTTTGAAGTGTATCTAACCCGACAAAAATTAAATCTTTATTCTAATTTCAAAGAACGCTCTTCTGCTGATTGCAAATTTTTACAAAACACTCTTAGAAACGAATTTGGATTTGATGAACTTCCTCTGAATATGATGCCAGTAGCTCAATTAGAAGCTATTTTAGGCACAGTACTAGCTGAAGAACATTTAAAAGGTCGAACTACAAACATTTTTAAATTTAAAAATCTTGATGTAATAAACCTGATTTAATTATATATATATTTATGCTAATATTCTTGTAAATATTTGTAAAAAAAAGCCAACACAAAAGCAAAATATTTTTTTTACAAACGTTTAGTGAGTGTATCGATATATTTTGAAAGGAATTTAAAATGACAGCTATTCCAGCAATTGAAGCAAGCAAACTTGCAAAAAACCAATCAAATTACAATGCAGTAAAAATTCAAATTAACAATCCTATATCAAATATTCCAGAAGGTTTTTCTCCTGAAGAAAAAGATAATGGTATTTATAATGCTGTAAATATTGAAGTTAATCGACCAATGGTTAACGTTATTCCAAAAACTTATAATTATCCTAACGCTAAGAGTATAGTAACAAGCAATTACGCTGGAATGTATACTGCAAATTTCCCAAACTTGCCAGTATTGCCAGTCGCATACCAAACCAATTTAATAAATAATCGAACTTTTGTAAACGCAGAAATTGGGCTTGAGCCAAAAGGAGAAACCCCTGAAAAAAAGTCTAAAATCCCTGCTCCCAATGTAACAACAGAGGAAGCAGAAAAAAATCTTACTTTCAAGAGTCAGCCCCAAGTAACAATAATCCCTCCAAAGGAAATAAAACCGGAAATTGACGCTAACGACGTTGCTTTAGATTTGGCATCAAAAGATTATGACAAACAAGCTCAAAGAATGGAAGAAATTGCTAAAATAGCAATGGAAAGCCCTGAAAAAGCAACTGAATACTTAGTAACAGAAATCTTTTCAGAACTTGTTAACATAACAAATGCTGATACAACTAAATTGGAAGCCCCTAGTGAAAAACAAATAGAAACTAGAAAACAAATTATAATAAATGAATTAGTAAAAGAAGAAGCAAAGAAAAACAATCAAGATGTAAATAAAATTGAACTTCCATTCAATTTAACAAAAAAAGAAATGTTAGAAGCTGCTCAACTTTCACCAATGGAACAAGCTGAAAGAAACAAAGAATACTCTCTATATACAATGGCAATCCTAACAAAAGTCTATATTAATGAAGTAGAAAACAAATCGGGTAACATTGTTCCTTTAACAGATTTACCAGGGATATCAACTGTAGTAGATACTTTGAGATACAATGAAAATCCTAGCATTAAAATTGCAGCAATCGACTCTTTAAGATATATCCAAAGACCAGAATACAATGAAGAATTAGCATCAATCTTTGGAATAGTTGCAAACGATGAGAATCCGCTTGTAGCAAGAGCCGCTACATTAGCACTTAATAGTATCAGTAAATAATAAAAAAAAGAGGAACCTTAAAGGTTCCTTTTTTTTATTTATTTTGTGGATTACAGCCAAAATTTTTATATAAATGAGCTCTTGTCACTGGATGAGAGTCATGATATCTTTTACGTCCCTCTTTTTTCATTTGTTTTAATGTTCTTCTTTGTTCTCTTGTAAGTATAGACTCAAATTCTTTCATATTAGCTTTTCTGATAGATTGAGCTTTATTTTCTAAGATTTTCAATTCTGCATCAATTACAGCTAACTTTTCTTCTTGCATTTGAACAGCCATTCTAGAACGACGAATCATTTCAGCTTCTTGCTTCTTTGCTCGAATTTGTTCTACAATTGGAGCTAATTTTTCATGACCTTTTTTTCTTATATCACGAGCTTTAAGCTTTTGAACCTCTGTCAAATTAAGTCTTTTCTCAAATGCTAAATCTCTATTCATTCTATGTTCTTGTATTCTTTTTTGATTTTCTGAAACATTGGCAGGTTTAGCTTGTTCAACTGCATTTGCAGAAAGCATTATACTTAATACACTCACTAATACTAGTAATTTTTTCATAAACACCTCTCTATAATAAATCTTCTAATTGCTCTGCTAACTCTTTTTTTGCATTATATATTCTCGACTTTATTGTACCTAACGGACATCTCAGCTTTTTGGCAGCTTCTTCGTAGGTATAACCATATATTTCACATAATAAGACGGCTTCTCTTAACTTCGGCCTTAAAGATTCTACTGCATTAATAATTCGCGTCTGTCGTTCAGCTGCAACCATTAATTCTTCGGGCACTTTTTTCTTATCTGAAACCATATTCAAAACCAATTCATCAGATGTTGTACTTTGAGAATTTCTAAAACCGGCAGACTTAAGATAATCTTTTGAAACATTCTTTGCAACAGTACTTATCCAACTCTTAAAACTACCTCGTTCCTCATACTTGTCAGAATTTTTCCAAGCCTTAATGTAAACCTCTTGTTCAAGGTCCTCATTATCTTGCTTGGTTATCAACCTAATTATATTCTTCACGTTTTGTTTATTTGATTTTATCAGTTCGTTAAAATTCATCGTCCACCACTAAAAGTCCATATGAGTCAACAGGAAAGCCTAAATCTTCAGCAGTTAATGTTTCACCATACATCAATGCATCAACCAGATCAGTATCATTAGTCATGACTCCTAAAGATGTACTAAAGAATATTAAACATAGAGCAACGCATACAGCTTTAACTTTCCGAACTTTCTTTGCTTGTAATCTATAATGAAATTTAACTTCACCTAATAGCTCAGAAACTTTTTGCATTTTTTGGTGTTCTCTTCGACATTCTTCACATTCTTCAAGATGTTTCTGTAATGTCTCTTCATCAGAAAACACAAACAAGCCTTCATATTTTGAACATTTGTTTTCCATATCTTGTTACCTCTTATAACACTATAACGAAATTTAAAACAAATTTGTTCAAATTTAATCGTTATGACCGAAAACTTTTTTCATTCTGTCTTCTAATGCAAAAGGAGAAACATCAGATTCATCAATCTTGCGTTCCCAATTAATATATATTTGGTCTCCAGTTTGATGTTCAAGAGCGTACTCTGGTATATCAGAGACATGATCAATACCTCTACGAAATATCTTCATATTTATAAGACGAGGATCTTTTTTTGACTCTGCTAAAGACACAAATACATCCTGCTTCTCTGCGATTGAATTTAATACAGGTAAATTTTTAAAATTCATACCACGATTTCTAATACTTTTTGCAACTTCAATTCTTGAAGGTGAAAACAAACCAACAATTGCTTTTATTGACATAACACATACTCCTTTTCCCTTGATATTAATACAAATCATCTCTTCGTGCAAGTTAATCTATGTGCATAACACAAAAAAAAGACCTTGTGTATTGTAACCAAGGCCTGTCCGTTTAAATAAGAAGAGAGAGCTTTATATTTATATAAAAAAAACAACAAAAAAATATTTGCTATATTTAATAGCAAATATTACAAAATTGTTACATTTATAATTAACGCATTCGCATTTTCAATCCATATCTTATCAAAGAATTTATTAATTTTTGAGGCAACTTAGACACCATATGTGCACAGAAAGCGTCTTTACCTACTGTATAAGTTAATCTTGGATTTTTTAAAGCATCAGCTTTTAAAATAACCTCTACTACTTTGTCAGCTTCAAGACCTTTAGACTCATTCTTTTTAGCATTTCTAGCAATAAATTCCATTTCTTTTTCATATCCACTACAGAAACGCATAGATTCGGTATTTTCTCTTATTGATTTTTCCCAAAGCGGAGTACAAATCACTCCAGGCTTAATTGAAACAACCTTAATATTACGTTTATTTTCTATCGCAAATGTATTGAAAAATATATCTAACGCTCTTTTTGAAGCACAGTACGGTGAAATAAAAGGAAAAATCGCATAACTTGCCATAGAGCTAATATTTATAATTTTTCCATTATCAAGCAACTCTACCAAGCCTTGTGATAATTCCAAATGCCCAAAAACATTAACATTAAACTGCCTACGAACTTCATCTAATGGCAATTTCTCAACAGGGCCAGCAACAACACAACCCGCAATATTAATAAGCGTATCAACTTTAGTTGTTTTAGATTTTATAAATGTTACAGCATCTTTTATAGATTCTGGTTTCGCATAATCGACATAAAAAGCTTTTATATTTTCTGATATTGCTTCTAATTCTTTACACTTTTCCTCTGAACGATACCCCGCAAACACAATATTATTTTTAGCCAAAATTTCTGCAAGTTTTCTACCAATTCCAGAAGTTGCACCTGTAAGCACATATACTTTATTATCCATCAATAGGCCTCATAATAAGTATTGACATTATATTAACTTGCATAAAATCGTGTGATTCAATAGCTCGCACCGGATTATGTTTGTACTCTATCGTACATTCCTTTACTGCTATAAAATTTTTACCAGTATTTAAAACTTCCGACAACAATCGTGTTTTTTTACCAATCTTTGGCATAAAAATATAACCACATATTATATGCTCTGCTGTTTCTATATAAACCTTTTCCCGCCAAGCAGAAGTAGTCAAATCTAGGATTTCTTTATTTTTCATTTAACCTCACTTAATTTTTATGACATATATGACTGGAATAATGGCAAGTAAAGAGCTAACGCCATTACCAAAACAATAGAACCGATTACAAGCAACATTATAGGTTCAATCATTTTTGTCATTGTATCAATTATACCGTCAAGCGTTTTATCTAAGAATTTTACACCTTTATCAAGCATATCTCCCAATCGACCAGTTTGTTCCCCTGTAGATACCATAAATAAAAGCATCTTTGGTACAACCTTTGTCGATTTTAAAGCTTGTGAAACCTGCATACCTTGTTGAACTTTAACAATTGCTCCAGACATCTTATTCTTCAATACAGAATTTGTTAATGTTATATTTGCTAAGTGCAAACAATCCACAATCGGAATACCAGCTTCATACGAAACAGTCATAACAGATAAAAAGTTTGAATAATTAGAATATAAAATCAAATTATTCAATAATGGTATTTTCAAAACTATTTTATCTAATATATTTCTAGCTGGCTGCCACCTCAATACAAGAAAAACAAATGCGATTAGGGCCACAATAAACAACGGAATTGTATACCAGAACTCTTTCAAATAATCACCCGCATTAATCATCATCGTTGTAATCATCGGTAAAGCTTTTTCTTGCTGTTCAAACATATCTTTGAATGCAGGGAAAACAAATATTAACATAACTAAAGTAATTAGAAATGCTAAAACAACTACAAACATTGGATACATAAGCGTTCCTATAACTTTACCTTTAATATTATCCTGCTTAGTTTGTAACTCATTAATACGTCCAAGAGTTTTTTCTAATTCACCAGATTCTTCACCAGCTTTTACAAGACCAATAAAAATATATCCAAACACATTTGGGTATCTCGCTAAAGTATCTGCAAAAGTAGAACCCGCCATAATTTGTGTTTTCAAAATCCTTGACATATCTCTAATTTTTTTCTTAGCTGCTTCTTGCTCCATAAACATTAGGGATTCAACAGCCGGAATACCAGATTGCAAAAGTATTTGCAAAGTTGAGATAAAATCAATTTTTTCTTTTAATGAAAGAGATGTTAGCCCACTCTTAGATTTTTTATTTTTATTTTCTGCAAACTCGTTGATTTTAGTAGGAACAAGTCCCATTTTACGAATAACGTCACGAGCGTCTTTCAAGTTGGAAGCTGTAACTTCACCCTTTACTACTTCTTTTCCTTGTTTAAGTGCTATATAACTATATATTGGCATCAATAAACCTCTTTCCTTTTATGACTACTCGTTAGCATAGCCTAGAACTCTAATAAATTCACTTGAAGTAGTATTGCCTTGAATTATGTGATCAAGACAAGAAAACTTAAGTGTTTTCATACCTGCAGCAACAGCTGCTTCTTCAATTTCAATATCATGTGCTCCTTGAGCAATTAATTTTTTTATTTCTCGTGTAATCGGCATAACCTCATAAATACCTATACGACCAGTATAGCCTAAGTAACCACATTCTTTACAACCTTTTTTCCTATATAACTTTGTTTTAAGTAGCTGTTGTTGTATTTCAGGATTATTAGATATGTGCTTCGTTTCTTCTTCTGTTGGGAAATAAGCCTCTTTACAATGGTCACAAAGCTTTCTAACCAAACGTTGTGCAATGACCCCCGTTAATGTTGAAGATACTAAGTAATCTTTTGCCCCCATTTCAATCAAACGAGTCACAGTAGCTGCTGCAGAATTCGTGTGGACAGTACTTAATACTAAGTGACCAGTTAAAGCCGCAGAAATAGCAACTTCAAGAGTTTCAAAGTCACGAATTTCACCAATAAGGATAATGTCTGGATCTTGTCTTAAAATCGCTCTCATACAAGACGCAAAAGTAATATCAGCTTTCGGATTAACCTGCGATTGATTTATACCTTCTAGTTTAATTTCTATAGGATCTTCTATCGTTGTTATATTAACATCTTCATTGTTTAAAGCTTTTAAAATAGTATACAAAGTAGTAGTTTTACCAGAACCCGTAGGACCTGAAGTTAAAATAATACCATTCGGACATTGCACCATGTCATGTATTTTTTCTAGATCTTCATCCGAAGCACCTTGTATAATCATTTTTTCGCCAGACGTTTTTAAACTTACCGCCGGAGCAAGAATACGAATAACAACTTTTTCTTTACCAGATACTGGTAAAGTATTTATACGAAAATCGTACATTCTATCATTATATTTTATAGAAAAAGTTCCGTCTTGAGGTCTTCTGTGTTCTGCAATATTCATCCTTGCTAAAACTTTAAAACGAGTTATAACGGCTTGTTCTATACTACCAGGAATTTCTAATACTTTTTTCAATATCCCATCTGAACGCAAACGAACTACATAATATCCTAAACGAGGTTCAATATGAATATCAGAAGCTTTTGCGTCTATAGCATCTGTAATAATTTTATATACGAATTTCGCAACGTTACCGCTTGCATCTTGAAGCTCTTTCTCTACTTGAACCCATAAAGTTTCTTCTTGGTTATATTCAGCAGCTTCTTCTTCAATACTCTGAATAATTCTTTCTGTTTCTTTTGCGTGTTGCTCACTTTTTTTAATGAGTTCATATTCTTTTAAGTACATTTCGTACTCAAAATATGGTATCGCATAGACATTAAGAGGACGTCCAGTAGATAGTGAAATTTCTCTAATTGTATATTTATCTTCTGGATTAACCATTGCAACTGCAAGCTTATTGTCTTCCATAGACATAATGATAGTCCGTTTTTTGGCTATAAAATCATCTGGTAATAATTTCAAAATTGCATTATCTACTACAATATTTGATTTTGAAATCACCTCACAACCGAACTTTTTCTTTAAATAAGAAACTATCCTTTCATAAGTAAGATAACCTTTCCCATAAAAGATAGCATCTAGTGGTAATTGCTTTTCTTGAGCCTCTTTCTGCGATTCAACCAACTGCTCTTCTGTAATCCAACCAATAGAAACCAACATCTCTTCTGCTGATAACTCTTTTGGTTCTACATCATTAGATGATGCACTAGAAACCGATTCTGCATTAGAAATAAAGCTAAATAAATCCTCAAAATCATTATGCTCAACAGGAATAAATTTAGGGGCATAACCTGAAAACTTGTCTTTTATGAGAACTTCTATTTTACTTTTATCAGCAAGATTTTTTTTATTTATGATTACAAAAACATCTTCTTGTCTTTTATCAACTGGAATAAAACCTGATGTTTTCATCAGGTTTAATTCAAAATTTTTCGTATATTCTTTTTTTATACTGTTTTTTAGTTTTTCTAATTGATTAGACATAATTATAGTAAGCTGTCAGCGACAGTTCCATCTCCGTCATTTAATATTTTCGGAGTTAACATAATAACAAGTTCGTTTTTAGCTTTAGTAGTAGAAGTAGATCTAAAAATAGTACCGATTACAGGAATATCACCAAAGAAAGGTATCTTATTGACGACTTTCTGTTCAGTTTCTTGGATTAGACCACCAATAACCAATGTCTCACCATCTTTTATTCGAACGTTCTTAAGATCAAGATCTCTTCTGCTTAATAATGTTGCAGCTAAATCTGATTGTCCAGTAACTTCACTTTGAGTTCTAACCTCGCTTGCTACTGTTGAATACTCAGGTGTAATATTCATTGTGACATAGCCTTCTGGAGAAATGAACGGAGTTAATGAAACTTTTATACCCAAATCAGAACCAATTGTATATGTTTTTTGAGCCGCACCTGTTGTTGCTCCATATCCAGCACCAGTTGATGTTAGATATTCAGATGTAACTTTTTCCACATAGTCTTGAGTTAAGTCAATCACAGATTCTTGCCCATTTGTAATCATAATTTTAGGATTTGCAAGAACACGAGCTTTACGGTTCTCAATCAAATAACTCATTTGCCAAGAAATATTGGTCGAACTTGGCATCACAGCATGATATGTCTGTGCAATTTGGTTTGGGACTTTCCAAACGGTACCTTCATCAGTTTTTGATTCATATGGTTCCCCAGTTTTATTTTCCCACATATATCTTGTTCTTTCTACATATTTATTACCAGAACCAGCCATTCTTGAAGCATTAGAAGATGTACCGTTGAAGTTAAATCCAAAGCTCTTGCTCTCAAAAGTCCATTGGTTTTGGAACTCTTTACTTCCTTGTTCGTTAAGTTCTACAATTGAAACTTCCAAGAAAGCTTGAGGTTGTTTTATATCATTTGTTTTTATAAAATTTTCAATCATATTAGCTTGCGCTTCAGAACCACCCATTAATGTGATTGTTCCTCTTTGAGGAAAGTAAGCTATAGATAAGTTCTGTAAATCAAAAGGTGCAACAGCTTGGCTTGCAGCTGAAGAAGAAATTGAACATGCAACAATGCCTTCACCTAATTTTAAATCAGAACCACCTTTGCTTACTGCGGCAGCACCACCAGTCATACCACCAGTTGTTCCAGCAGATTTACCACCACTTGAAATACCTCTTGATGGTAAAAGTAAATTACATATCATATTTGCCATTTCAGCAGGTGTAGTGTGATTTACTGCAAATGTTTTTGTAAATGGTTCTTTATCAAATTGCTCTACAACTTTTTTTACAATTTCGGCATCAGATGGCATACCAAAGACTATTAATTCATTTGCAGCTGAATTAACTGTTGCAGCCTCAACACTAGATAATCCTACTTTTTTCATACCAAATACATTCTTATTCAAGAAATCTGCAATCTTTTGAGCGCTTACATATTTGATTGGAAAAACCATCATTTCTTGTTTTGAATATGCAGCATTAGCAGGGCTATCACTCGCCATAACGATTAGGGCTTTACCTTGCTTATAATAATTTAATCCAGCAATTTGTAGCACCAAAGCAAAAGCTTCGTTCACTGTAGTATTAACCAAATCTAAAGTTACTTGACCTGAAACAGATTCGTGGAAGACAATATTCATGCCTGCTTTATCAGCAAACATTCTCAAAACTTGTTTTACATCCGAATCTCTTAGACTTAACGTGATAGTATCGCTGTTTTCAATCAAGTTAACACTTCCTGACAAATTCATAGATGTAGAATATGGCGCAACAACAGGTTCAGCAGTCAAGCTATTTTCCGTGACCGCTATAGTTGATGGTGCAGTAAACGCTATTAATAGCGCTGCTGACAATATTCTTTTTATGTTACTATAACTCATTATTTTACACCTCCGAATTTATTTCCAAGATTAGAAACATCATTATGATTCAATGTTCCCTCTGTTAAAATTTCACCAATACCAGCTTTGTAAACGTTCGCACCTAGTTTTACAGTTACAGAATCCTGTGCGATATTCAAAACTTTGTAATTATTTACTACATCACCCTTTTTAACCAAGTAATCATTGCCCTCAATATTTAGAATTGCAGATGGGCTGTATTTGTCATACAGAATACCTGAAACTATCGTATCCATAACTCTAGCAGCATCTGAACTCTCATCAATTTTTTCAGGTGGTTCAACCAAGCTATAAGATGGAACATCTGAAGCTTTTCCACTTCCAATATCACGATATGGTAAAAATGGATTAGCTTTTACTGTCCCAGCAGGGATTGAAATAACGCTTTTAGGTGATGCCGTCGCAGCAATTGAAGCATTATTAAATGTAGCGACATTCGACTCGCTTGTAGTCACTTCGGTCAGACCAAGATGTAAATACCAAGCTAACGCCGCCACTAAAAATACCACCACACCGGCACAACAATACAAAATTTTAAAATTAATTTTTTTCTTGCAAACATCCTGCTCTACAGATACTTCTTCAAAAGAATCCGTAATAGACTGTTCACATTTTCTCTTCATATAATTCCGAACTCTCATCTCAAACTTCTAACTACTTGTTCTTCCTATTCTTTATTAACCATACAATACAAATATCGTATTTGAATCATTTGTCTAACCTATTTCATTACCATCAAATATCAAACTTGAAATAGTATTTTAAGGTCACAATGACATATAATAATCATACCATATTTTCACAATATAGCAACAGGTTTATTTGCAATAAATAAAACTAATTTGAATACGGCAAATAGGTATAGGCATTAAAATCTATAGAACCATATATTATTTTCACAAAAGATTCATTAAAAGGCAGTATTCTAGCAAAATCAAGAGTTTCCTCTCCATAATCATCTTGAGTCTCAATTACCTCAACCTTACCTTTAAAAAACTGCGACTGGTAGAAATTTAAATACATTTTGTTACTGTCTTCATCTCTTTCGCCAATCACCTTATAGAAGCCTCGTTCCAAAACTTGGCTACCAAGCACAATATTAACTGGGAGATTTATTAAAATTCCATCTTCCTTAAGGTTCGTTATTTTTATTTCAGAGAAGTCTTTTTCCGGATTTAGCTCCGAATGCAAACTAGTTCCGCCACCACCTATACGTTTAAGTTTCTTATGCCAAGCTTTATCTTTCTTTTTCTGCCCTTTTTCCTCAAGCGCATCCATAACTTGTTCAAATTCTTGATTTGTTACAGTTTGTTGCCCATCCCACATCCTATCAATATCAGAAAAATCATCCCAATCTTCTGCAAAGGATTGTGCATTAAAAAATACCAGACAAAATATCAATAAAAATAGCTTTCTCATAATTATAGTTTAATATTTTTTTCCAAAAAGTAAAGAGAGCTATTTTTTGCTTTTTTTCATAAATATTGTATAATGTATATATAGATAAGAAAGTAGGAAGCTTTAATGGTAAATCTTAATATAATAGTTATTGCAGCAGCATTTATACTTGCACTAACCGCAATTTATGTTTTATACGCCATTATGATGTACCAAGGTGGCAAAGGTACTAAGGGAAGCGAGCTCCAGCTTTCTACCAAAAATATTTTAGACCAAGTCGAAGTCCTTTTTGAAAAAGGCGAATATGCTTTAGTTCAACTATTAGCAACAAAATATTTGGATAGAGTTCCTTCACACTTAGAAGTTCGCCAATACTTATCACAAGCATATTACAAAGATAAAAAATACAATAATTGCATTAAGCAATGTTTGATAATACTAAAAAAAGATTCAAATAATATAGATACAAGAAAATTGCTTGGGGATTGCTATATAAAAAAACAAATGCTTGGTAAAGCAATAAAAGAATATGAGGGCATATTTGATTATAGAAGCAGAGACAAAGAAGTTGTTCGCACTTTAGCAGAACTTTATACAGAAACGGATCAAACGTTTTCTGCAATATCTGTGTATAACATCTTGTCAGATTTAATGGAGCAAAATGAAGACATAGCAGATGTCCAACTCATTTTAGCAGAGCTTAACGAGCAGGCTCGAGACTATCCAGCTGCTTTTGAAGCATATAAAACCAGATTGGGTATCTATCCTACAGATGTTTCTACCAATCAAAAACTCGTGGAATTATATATAAAAATTAAAAACTACCCAAAAGCAATAGAAACTTTGCAGTACATGCTAAGTTTTGTAATCGAACCAAAAGTTCTGCTATGGACATTTGAACATTTAGTGGAACTCTATGTTGAAACAGAAGAATATGAAAAAGCTATTGAGTTTTCTAACAAACTTTTGGAAGTACAGGGCTCTGACAAGTTTAAAGTTAGAAACGATATTGCAACATTCCACTTAAAACTTGATAAATATGATACAGGCATAGCTATCCTAGAAGAACTCGTAATGATGTCACAAAATGGCTATGATGTAACAGTACAGCTAGCAGAATCATATATTACCTGCAAAGAATTCCAAAAAGCTCTTGATAAATATTTAGCCTTGCTAGACAAAGCTACTCAAAAAGAAGCCAAAAATGTTAGACTGTTAATTTGTGAATTATATATAAACTGGGCGATTGATTGTGCTGAAAAAGAAAAATACGAAGAATCTTTCCGTTTATTAGAAGAAGCAGCAGAATACAACACTTTAAACCCTGAAATTTATTACAATAAAGCTCTTAACCACTTATCTCAAAGAAGCTATGCAGCAGCAGTAGAACTTATACATAGAGCTTTAGAATACGATAAACAAAAAGATTTTCATCCTAAATACTATTTAAAATTATCTGAAGCACACCATAATCTAGGAAATTTCTTTGAAGAAAAGAAAGCTCTATCAGATTTATTAAAGATAGATGAAAAAAATCCTATGGGGCTATACCGAAGTGGGTTAATGTATATCGCTCAACACGATACTAAAAACGCAGAAGAATCTTTCAAAAAAGCTCTTCAAAGTGACCCACAACTTATACAGGCAAAATATAACCTAGCTTTAATATATGAAAGCAACAACAGAGATAAAGCCAAAGAACTCTATATTGAAGTTCTTGAGCAAGATCCAAGCTTTGAAGAAGCTAAAAATGCCTTAGCAGACTTGTCAACATCAGATTACTAAATTTCCTCTGGTATAAAGATTGCCGTATCTGACAAATAGTCACGAGCGTCTTCAATACTGGAAAAACGAGGTACAATACGCTGATAATCCAGAACTACAGAAATAATGTCTTCTGTAGACATTTTTATAATTCTTCTGCCTCCATCAACTGATTCAATTATTCTTGCCATTTTCTCACCTCTTTAAATTTAATAACGGCAAACAAATAAGTGAACTTTAATAGAATCAACTATTTTATATAGGAATCTTTTTTAAGATTTGAACTAAAAAACTACTGCACCTTGTTCTTCAACTTTAAGCGTTCTTATATCAACCTTAATGTTTTGCGCTTCCCAAATATCTTTGACTGTAGATTTAACCTTATCTAAATCATACTTATATGAAATAATCAGCATAGATGGCCCTGCTCCAGAAAGGACACAGCCCAGAACTCCATCTTCATGTTTGAATGCTTCCATTATTTCTTTCATACCAGGTACAAGTTTTTCTCTATATGGTTGGTGTAATTTGTCTTTCAAAGCTACTTTCATTAGTTTTGCATCTTTTACATTAAGAGCGTGCACAAGCATAGCAAGCCTTTTTGCATTGAAGATGGCATCTTGCATTGGAACTTCTTTTGGTAAAATGGAGCGCGCAATCTCTGTAGATAACTCAAAATCTGGAATACATACAGTTATATCCCACTCTTCAGGCCAATCAAGCTTACAGTAAGAAAGTGTGCCATCTTCTTCTTGAGTAGCTAGAACAACTCCACCCAATATTGCTGGAGCAACATTATCAGGATGTCCCTCTACCTCTGTTGCGATAGCCAAAAGTGCTGTTTCATCCGCTGGATTACCAAGTAGTTTATTTGCAGCAAGTAGTCCTCCTACAACAATAGAAGAAGAACTTCCTAATCCTCTTGTTATCGGAATACCTGTTTGTATATTAATCTTTAACTCTGAAGGTTCTTGCCCAATTGAATTATAAAGCATCTCAACAGCTTTATATACTAAATTATTCTCATCACGAGGAATACTGTCAAAGACCATATCATCAATAGATTCTTCCTCTGACATGACATTTATCTCAATCCCAGTACCAGGTAAAACTGTTTCTTCTATAGTAATTGTATTGTATATAGGAAGCGCCATTCCTAGACAATCAAAACCGGGGCCAATGTTTGCCGAACTGGCAGGGACCTTTACACTAACTTTCATTTTAAAAATTTTTCTCCTTAATTAGTATATTGGTGATTATACCTAAAGGAATTCAAAAAAACAATCTTAAGCAAAACTTTTATGTAAAGCTTTGTAAATATTCATCCCTTAAAAAACAAAAATAGGCAATTTTAGACATTGATAAAACTTAATATACGCACAAGTGTAGTATCAAAGGAGCGTGTCTTATGTCTTATTCTTATTCAACCCCAGTCAGTTATGGCCCACAACCTCAACTTGGTTATGAAATAAATGAAAAGAAAAAAAACAATTCTTCAGCGGCTTTAATTGGTGGCGTTGCTGTAGGTGGTATAGGTGGGGCAGTCATAGGTAGTAAAGTAAATCTTTTTTCAACAAAAAATGGTGAATTAAAAAAAGAAGTTGTTAATAAGATTTTTAATAATTACATTAAATCAGCGGAAGAAAGCTTTGCAAATGCTTATAATCAAAGCACAAAGATAATCCAAGATCTTAAAAATGTTTTGAATGTTGAAGAATTAAATACACTAAAAAATAACTACACAGAATTCTTTAACAATTTAAAATTAAACACAGAAAACATTAATGCAGACAACCTTAAAGAAAACCTTAATACGATAAAACAACGAGTAGAATCTGATATAGCTACTCTTAAACAAGAGTTTAAAAATAAAATACAACCATACTGGAACAAAGATAAAAAAGTTTTTGAAAACATAAACACAAGCAGTGACGATATTTGTAACGCAATTAATAAGTCCATAAAAGGTGCAAGACTTAAAACCACAGCAAAATATGCAGGAATTGCTGCTGCAGTTCTAGGTGTCACAGCTTTTGTAGCACATAAAGTTTCTTCTTATATAAAACCTCTTTATAAAGAATAATTTTCGCAGTATAATTCGGATATGAAATATCCAATGCTAGAAAGATTAATTGAAATAGTTGCAACATTACGCAGCGAAAATGGTTGTCAGTGGGATAGGGAGCAAACCCATAAGTCACTACGTCCAAATATGCTTGAAGAAGCTTATGAAGCTGTTGACGCCATTGATGATAATGACATGGCAAATCTTAGAGAAGAATTGGGCGATGTTCTTTTACAAGTTGTATTGCACGCTCAAATTGCTAAAGATGAGGGTGATTTTGATATTGAAGATGTTGCAAAAGAATTGGGAGACAAGCTCATTCACAGGCATCCGCACGTTTTTGGAGATGCAAAAGTAAACTCAACAAAAGAGATCCTTGAAGCTTGGGATAGACTTAAGAAAGAAGAAAAAATAAATAGAAAGTCTATTTTAGATGGCATCTCAAAAGCTCAATCAGCTTTAATGTCAGCTCAAAAAATCAGCAAAAAGGTTGTAAAAGTTGGTTTTGAATGGGATTCAGAAGAAAGCCTGAAAGAATGCATCCGTTCGGAATATAAAGAATTTGACGAAGCTGTACAATCCGGCGAATTTGATAAAATGGAAGATGAAATGGGAGATATATTCTTCGCGACAGTCAATCTTGCTCGTTGGCACAAAATTGATGCTGAGCAAGCTTTACTACACGCTAATAAAAAATTTACCCAACGTTTCAAAAAAATGGAAGAATTAGCAGAAAAACCATTAGAAGATTACTCCTATGAAGAATATGATAAGCTCTGGAAAAAAGCAAAAAAACTTTTAGAAATTTCTGCAAACTAATATAAAATATAGACCTGTAGAATATCATTTAAAACACTTGCGATAAATGATTATACATGCAATAATGAACACATAATTTGAGGAGTTTTATATGAAAAAATTAATTAGTAGCTTGCTAATATTAAGTTGTACATGTATTGTTTCAGTTGCAAAAGAGTTTTCTAATGTTTGTGCAAATCACATTCTTGTTCAAACAGAACTAGATGCCATCAAATTAAAAAGCCAAATAAAATCTTTTGATGATTTTAAATATTATGCAAGATTATATTCATCCTGCCCATCAGGCCAAAGAGGTGGGGAGCTTGGATGCTTTAATAAAGGTCAGATGGTAAAACCATTTGAAGAAGCAGCTTTTAATGGAAAAATCGGAGAAGTTTCTGACCCAGTAAAAACACAATTTGGCTATCACTTAATCTGGGTGACAGATAAATATTAATATAGGAGGAAGTTTTATGAAAAAGATTTTATCAAGTCTAATTTTATTCACAATGCTATCTTTTGTAGCGCCTGTGTTTGCTACAGAGGGTAAACCTGGAGAAATTTCTGGACGCTCTGTTGGTGCAGCAGCATTATCATTACTAGTTTGGCCTGGCATTGGACAACTAATTAACGAGAACCCTAAAGAGAAAAATATTACTCACGCAGTACTTGGTTTAACAGGTATATTTAGATTTTGGTCTTGTTATGATGCCCTTGTAGACAGAACTGGTGGCGTATGGCATAACAGAATTTAGTTGCGTTGCAAAGCTAAATTCTGTTATTTAGTAAAACAAAAAAGACAGCATAATTATAATAATTATGCTGTTTTTTTTAATTTATAGATTTAATTATTTTTATTAATGTACTTTTCTTTCTCTTTATTTGCGATTTTTTTGCTTCACTTACAAGCTAGTAGTTTCAATTACTAGCTAAAATATTTACCCCGAAAGAAAAGTACAATTAAAACTACAGGACTAAAACAATAAACAACATATAAAACTTGTAAATTACAATGAAAAATTTTTATATAAAATTTTTTCATTGTATAATATTCCTACTATGAAAAACAGATTAGCAGGAAATATAGCATTATTCTTAACTGCCCTTATTTGGGGACTAGGATTTGTAGCACAAAGAGCGGGGATGGAATTTATTGGTCCATTTACTTTTAATGCAGTTAGAAGCTTTCTTGGTGCATTAAGTTTAGTCCCGCTAATATTGTGGGTTAAATATTCAAAAGTAGACACAAGAACTCCCATTCGTAAATATGTACAACGTGTAGGGCTAGCAAAAGCTGGTATATCATGCGGGATTGCACTATTTATTGCAATGTCTATTCAACAATACTGTATGCAGTTTGTTGGAGCTGGCAAAGCTGGGTTTATAACAGCTTTGTATATAATTTTCGTACCTATATTTTCTGTCTTTATGGGCTCAAAAATCGCAAAAAGAGTTATTTTTAGCGTATTCCTCTCTGTCATAGGATTATATCTATTATGCTTTCACCCAGACGGCGGATATTCTATATATGATTTATGGTTACTAATTGGTGCATTATTCTATGGTGCGCATATTTTAGTCGTTGATAATTACTCAAGAGTTCATCCAATAAAAGCTTCCTGCGTTCAGTTTTTAGTAGTAGGTATATTATCACTAATCCCTATGTTTTTATTGGAGAATCCAACTCTTAATAGCCTTATTGAGTGCAAGATTCCACTGCTATACGCTGGTTTTTTGGCTTGCGGTGTAGCATACACTCTACAGATGTTTGGGCAGAAGCATACTTTTCCAATATTGGCTTCATTAATATTATGTCTAGAATCTGTTTTTGCAGTTATCGGCGGAGCTTTAATATTAGGTGAAATTTTGAATGCAAGAGAGATTATAGGATGCATACTTATGATTTCAGGTTTCATTATTGCTAATACAAAAGTGGAGCAAAGATTCTAGATGCTAAGACAGCTATTACCAGTTTTATTATTAACAATATCAAATATTTTTATGACTTTTGCTTGGTATGGTCATTTAAAATACAAGAGCTCTGCATTATGGTTAGTCATTCTTATTAGTTGGGGTATTGCATTATTAGAATATTGCTTTCAAGTTCCAGCAAACAGAATCGGGCACGAATATTTCACTGCGGCACAGCTTAAGACCATGCAAGAGGTTATAACATTAGTTGTTTTTAGCGTCTTCTCAATATTGTATTTAAAAGAAGAATTCCAATGGAATTACTTAGTCGGATTCGCTTTAATAATATTGGCTGTATTTTTTATTTTTAAACGCTGGTAAGAGCAAAATATATTTTTACATACGTTATGAAGAATATGAATAATATATCTTTTCAATCTCGTATAAGACCAATTAGCAAAAATGAATTCAGCAAAATCACCTCAAGCTACGGACAAAAGGTTTTCGTAGATTACCCTTGGACAGTCAAAGAAAGTGTGTTGGACAAAAAAGCTTACACAAAGGGGGTCTTTGACTGCACCGTTTGTGGAATAACTGATGGATTAAAAGTTTTGATGTTACACATTTGTCCAACGAGAAAAGAAAATGCGAACTTTAATGTAATCATCGACTTTATTAAAAAGAAACTTGATTTAAAAGATTCTAATTTACAAGGCTTTTTATTAGGATCTAAAAACTTACCTTGCTTAGGCAAAAAAAGCGAAGAGATTTTTCATAATTTTGAAAAATTCTTTGAAAAACACAATATACCATATTCAAAAATCAAAGGTGGCTTGCATGTAAATGACGTAGCATATTCTTCTACGACTGACGAATGGCTTGTTTCGCATGAAATGTTAGAAAATGAAAATATGAAAAAAATACATCGAACCCCTGCAAAATTTTTGAAAGAATTTTATAATGATGTTAAGATTTCGGAATTAGACGAGCTTTCGTGGTAGAAACAACTTGAAATCCAAAATTATTTTGTGATATTATAAATGTGTTGAAAACTTAATACAAATGGGTGCGTGGCACTCTGCCGACGAGAACGATTGAGTATCGTTCGAGGAGAGGTAAGGTAGCGCTGGAGCAAAGCTCCTCGCTAACGACTGCTACACATCATTTTGAAAACTTAATACAAATGGGTGCGTGGCACTCTGCCGACGAGAACGATTAAGTATCGTTCGAGGAGAGGTAAGGTAGTGCTGGAGCAAAGCTCCTCGCTAACGACTGCTACACATCATTTTGAAAACTTAATACAAATGGGTGCGTGGCGCAGTCGGTAGCGCAGTTGACTCTTAATCAATTGGTCGTGGGTTCGAGTCCCACCACACCCATTTTTTAGTAAAAATATTATGCGTATCCAGAATATCCAATCACACAATAGCTTTAGAAACACATCTGAGCAACGTCAGAAACCAGAATTTATTGATAAATTAATGGGCGTTGTGCAGAATCAGCGTGATGTAAATGATTGCGTAGCAGTACCTCGAGGCATCTTCAAAGCTTATCTTTGGATTATGGGAGGTTTTGGTTTGATTGGAATTGGCGGAGCACTACCGCAAAAAATGGGAAAAACAAAATCCGCATTAATAATTGCAGGTAACATTTGTAACATGATAAGTGCATTTTTCTTTGCAAAACCCTTTGCATTCAAAGGCGTTTCCCCAACAGTAGATATGAAAGAGATGAACAAATAATCACACAATTATTTATATAACTTTAAAAAATCAATATTTTTCTAGTATAAAAATTAATCTATATAAGATTTATTCCTTGCTTTTAATTGATGATATTTTTCCATATCTCTGTATTTTACTATCTTGGCAGGATTACCAACAACAGCAATAACCCAATCTGTTAAACAAGTAGTTCTTTAATCTAATTTTTATTCCACAAAAAGCAAAAATAAATCTACCGTCTGCAATATTAAAACTAAACAACTTATTCTTCTTTTTGTACCGACACTTTCATATTCATAAAAGCTTCATCGTCCAAAAATTTCTGTTCATTTTTTAACTTTTCATAATGTTCTATATCTCTATATTTGAAGACTTTTGCTGGATTACCACCAACAACTGCATAAGCAGGAACTACGCCGTGGACAACAGAGCCGGCTTGTATAACAGCACCCTCACCTATTTTAGCACCAGGCAGTACTGTAACTCGTGACCCACACCAAACACAATTACCAAATTCTACATTTTTACATATAATAGGACTATCACTGAATGGTAAAAACTCCCCTTTGTCGTAATTGTGATTATCAGAAATAATAAGAACATCGTTTCCAAATATACAATAATCACCAATCGTAATATTACCATGACCTGTAAAATTAACGCCATTCAATCTAACATTACAACCAATAACAGTATTTTTTGTTACAGAAGAAAAATTCCCACATTTTAAATTTTTTCCAATGCTTTTTGCCTTTCTATATACATTAAACCCATAAATATAGGTTTTTATTTTAATTCTAAAATGTTTTCTATATTTTTTTATTGGAACAACCATCGATATAATTTTTGCAAGAAATTCAATCATAAAACCTCCTATTATTTAAAAGTTGTGGGTATTCATTAATCATAATTTCAAAAGGAGCTTTTTTTCTTTTTTTTTCTAGATAACTATTAATTTTACCTAAACTGTTTTCTCTTAAATCCATTTGATTAATACTTCCATCCCAACCTTTTGCTACCGCGATTTTTGTACCATTCAAGACTGCCATCGCCCAAAAATAAACATCATCATTTGTGGGAAGTAAGCGAAAAATCTTATCAATATCAAAAACATCTTTATGAAGCGAGTTTGGCGGATACAAACAACCCGCGCCACCAAGCATTTGATTGAAATAGTCAGGCTTACTTAGATCCAGTTTTTCAGATTTACGACTTGTTAAAACTTTAATTTTATCTCCGACTAGCTCTAAACGTCGAGGTCTTTGACAGACTATACAATCCGGATATTCAGTATATTTTTTATAAATCGATTCAAGCCAATCTTCTTCATAATAAATATCATCATCTGCTGTGACAATTATATCTTGCGGGAATTCTTTTAAGGCAGGAATAAGTTTTTTATAAGATTTTATATCCTGAGTCCATCTTAACTCTAATCCAAAATCTTTTAAATCTAATATTTCTTTAGGTAAATCAGCTTCTTTATTAATAAACTGCTCTTCTGCTAACCATAATATGATTCTATCAGGTTTAAAAGTTTGTCTTAACAAAGTGTTTATAGCTAAATGTGTTGTTTTAATTCTTGCAGGGAAACTTGTTAATGATACTATAATCTGTGTAGCACGTTTTTCTCTTGTAATACCATATTCCATTGCTGGTTTATAATCAAATTTCGCTTTATTCTTTATTGCAATTTTTATCCCAAAAATATTTATAATGCAGTGACCGTCAAAATTTTTTACTGAAAAGATTTTTTTAAACACAAGCAATCTCCTCTAATAAAGATTTATTTAAAATATTTTCAGCACTTATTTCATTTACAAACACTTTTGAGTTATATATCTCAGATTTTGGCGCCCAAGTATTAATACTTTGTTGGTCATAAAACAACGCTAACGTCGGAGTTCCAACAGCACAGCCCATATGCATTGTACCGGTATCAACACTTATCAACAACTCAGCTTTTGCTAAAACTTCTCCAAGTTGAGTTATTGAGGTTTTATTAGTCAGGTCCATAAACTCACATCCAGCTTTTTTTAGCCGTTCTCCATATTTTATCGACTTTTCTCCCACACCAACGTATACAACTTTTTTGTTTTTTTGATTTAATTTTTGAATAAGATCAATAGCTGTATTTATAGGCATATCCTTTTCTATTTTTTTACTCGTTGTACATAAAACAACAAAAACATCTAAACCTGTCAAAATCTTATTAACATATTCTTTCGTTTCATAAGGCACATTATACTTCATTGGATAGTTTTTAATTTTTTTATTGGTCAATGGTTGAAGCAACAAATTATGTTTTTCTTGAGTTGATAATTCTGACTTTTTACTATTCGCCATAATCACATGATGACTTCTTACAAGATGCGAAACAGAAAAATTTCTAAAATTTTTGTAAGTAATAATCGAAGCATAACTATTTTTATATTTAAAATTTTTCACAAATTTAATTAAGCCAAATATGCCTTTGTGTTCACCATTTTTATCGTATACAACAACATCATCAACTGCTTGTTGGTATTTTGCTACTTCATAAAAGGGTTTGTCACAAACAAAAATTATTTTAGATTCAGGAAAAACATTTTTTATATTTTGACAGAGGGAATTACAAAGCAAAACATCTCCAAAGCAAGCAGTATTATATACGACAAAAACTTTTGAATTATCAAACGGAATATTTTGTCTAAAGAGTTTAAAACCAAAAATATAAAAATCCTTATAATTTTTATAATGTTTTATAGTCCATAATAAATGTCTCTCTTTTAAAACTCCCCACTGTCCAATATCTATATTATTTTCCTCGCAATAATTTATCAAATCTAAATTGGTTGAAACTTTATCATTTTTATTTTTTTCACTTAATCCTTGTTTAATTGTAGACTTTGGATTAGAAAAATAGTGATATGTAGTATGTGGAACCGTAACTAAAGAATTACATAAATCAATTGCTCTTATTGCAAAAGGAGCATCTTCATAAAAAACACCCTCTTCAAAGCGTAAATCTTTTATAATTTTGCGCCTAAAAATCTTACTATGAACAACTAAATTGTTTTTAATTGCTTTTACAATGCTATTTGCACCATAAAAAGTTTTTTCCTCGTTTAGCATTAAATGAGCTTTAACCTTATTCTTGTAATCTCTTGTTGCATTAGCTGCAGCCATGTTTACCCCATGCTTTATAGCGGTGTTATACATCTTCTCAAAGTAATCTTCGTCAACCCAATCATCTGCATCTACAAATCCTATAAATTCGCCCTTAGCGATTTCAATTCCTCTGTTACGAGCAGCACCTTGTTTTTGGTTTTCTTGACTAATTACTGTTACTCTTGAATCACAGCTTGCAAAAACACTGGATATCGATAAAGTATCGTCCGTTGAGCCATCATTTACTACAATAATTTCTATCTCTTTTAAAGTTTGCTTAACCAAAGATAATAAACATCTAGAAATATATTTTTCAACGTTATATGCTGGTATAATCACAGAAACCTTTGGATACTCAACTACACTCTTATAAGAGTAGCATTCCAACAGTTCTTGCAATGCAATATTACTTTTCAAAAAATCACCCATACAACACCTTTACTAAAATAAACAGTCTTAACATGGCATGTTACAGCATAAATATACTAAGTCAACATGATAATATTGCCATTTTGATTCATTAAAAAGAGGGCAAATGTAATTTATAATTCATAATAAGGAGGGCTCATGGATATTATCAAAAAGAGATTCGGAGAGCAATTAAAAACCTTACGCAAACTTAAAAATTACACACAAGAGGCTCTCTCAGAAGCTATCGGTATAAACTTAAGACAACTAGCAAGAATAGAAGCCGGCGAAAGTTTTATTAGCTCTGATACCTTGTATAAAATATGCGAAACCCTAGATATAAGCCCTAAGACTCTTTTTGATTTTAGCCTTGAAGAAGAAATTTTAATGACAGGAACTGGCGATTGCCTGCATTTTAATGTCACAAAAAGCGGAAACATATTAAAACTTGCTTTAAACGAAGATAATCAAGATGAGATAGAAAAACAAACTTTTGATTCCAAAATACTTGGAATAGCACAACGCTTACAAAAAGAAATCTCCGTAAAAGAATTTCAAAACGGTTATGATGAATGCACAAAATTATATACTCCAAACGGCGAAATAAAAATTTTGAATAACAATGAAGAACAAAATCAGTATGAACATCTGAAAAACAAGATAAATAGTATCGCTGATGACAAAAAGAAGCTAGATTACATGAACTTAGCGTTTGAATCTCTTCAACATAAAGAAGCATTAAAAGAGCTAAAAATACTAATTAAGGGTATCGAACTAACTCAATATTAAATATTCTATGCAACAGACTCTGCGTTAGCAGAAACTGTAATCCCTTCCATAATAGTAAAAAAGTCTTCTCTTGGTAATGTTGCCATAGTTTTCATTGCATAAGATAAAAGGCTAACTTTATCATACCAACGACGTGAATTAGAAAGTTTATATAAGCCCAAAACTCGGTCGATTCCTAAGCTAACATCAGACTCTTCATCTTCTTCATGAAGTTCTTTTATTTGTTTAACAACAGTTGTCAAATCCTTAGCTAATGCTCTTCTTTGAGCATCATCCATATCTTTTAAGATTTCAAATGCCCTAGCTGTGTGCTCATGTGAATCATACCAACGTCTATCGTACATTACAAATTCTCCCCGAGATAACGATATTAACCTACCTACCATAATGATTATAAGAGAATTCTATTTAAATTCAATCATCCGTTTAGTTGATAACACCTAGCATTTTGCAAGCTTCATAGGCACAATTTTGTTGAGCTTCTTTTTTTGATTTACCAAAAGCTTTTGCAAGAATCTTATCTTGCCATTCAACAGCCACTTCAAACTCAGGTTTATGAGCTGGGCCATGTACAGCAACAGTACGATAAACAGGCAATGTTTTATCTATTCCTTGAGTATATTGTTGTAGCAAATCCTTTGCATTATATTTCTCAAAATGCTCGTCTATATCTTTTGCGTATGGCATAAGATATTGTGCAATAAAGTTTTCAATTTCAGGGATTTTACCATTCAAATAATACGCACCCAAAAGAGCCTCTACTGAGCACGCCAGATTAGACTCACGTTTTCTTCCACCCTGTTTTTCTTCCGCTGGGCCAAGTTTTATTTTTTTATCTACCCCAATTTGCAGAGCAATTTTTGAAAGAATATTATCTGAAACCAAGATAGAGCGTATTTTTGATAAATCACCCTCTGGATAATCAGGATAAGTATTATACAAAAGTTTAGATGTAAAAAGCTTTAAAACTGAATCGCCAAAAAACTCTAACCTCTCATAATTTAACAAGTCATCAAGATTAAGCTCCTTTGTATATGACGGATGGGTTAACGCTTTTTCTACTAAATCAATATCTGCAACCGTACCAAAAATCTTATCTAACATTCAATTATCCTTTAATAAAAAACATTAATTTTATTAAAATAATCCTTTCAATAAATCTATAAGAAAATTAGAATTTATGAAATATTGTGTATAATAATAAACTACAGGTATGGTCATAATATAGCTATCTGTTCTATCCAAAAAGCCCCCGTGACCAGGTAAGATATTACTAGAATCTTTTACGCCCGCATCTCTTTTAATCATAGATTCGCAAAGGTCACCAATCTGAGCAAAGCTAGCAATCAAAGCTCCTAATATAACTGCGTGATACCAAGGCAATCCAATAGCTAGACCAATACCTAGTGAAAATATCATACACATAACAGTACCGCCAATTGAGCCCTCAATTGTTTTATTAGGACTAATAACAGGTGCTAACTTGTTTTTGCCCCAACGGCAACCAACAATATAGCAAAAAGTATCGGTTACTAATACCGCAAACAAAATCAACAAACAGTATCCAGCCCCCTGAGCATCAGGGATAATATTCATAAAGGTTTCATCACCAACATTCCTTAAAAAAAGTAAATGCAACGGAAACCAACCACAATATAAAAATCCAAAAAGAGTTGTTGCTACATTTGCAATATAAGGTTGTCTTCCTTTGAACAAAACAGACATCAAAGCCATTAATGCCGAAACAGTAAATGCTAAAGGAATTAAATTAAATAAATTAAAATAAGCTAATATAGCAAATAGTATGCTTGCTGCAAACATTATCCTAAAACTAGGGAAAAAGCCCTTATGTCGAAGAATAATTGTATATTCTTTACAAGCATAAAATACAACAACCATAACTAAAGCTGTCAGCCAAAGTCCACCTGCTAATATTGCAAATAATGCAGGTAGGCCAATCGCAAAAGCCGTTACAACTCTTTTTGTATCCATTATACTGTCATAACCTCTTTTTCTTTTTCTACAACTAAAGAATCGATGATTCCAACATATTTATCAGTTAATTTTTGGATATCTTCTTGATTTGATTTAACTAAATCTTCAGGAAGATTTTCTTCTTTTTCTAACTTTTTCAAGTCATCAACCATATCACGACGAGCATTTCTTACAACAATTTTTGCATCTTCACCAAATTTCTTAACGTCTTTAGCAGTTTCTCTTCTTCTTTCTTCTGTCAAAGGTGGAAAGTTTAATCTAATGCAAACACCATCGTTATTAGGTGCTACGCCTAATTCAGCTTTAATAAGAGCTTTTTCAATTTCCTTAATAATAGTTTTATCAAAAGGCGTAATTACAAGAGTTGTACCTTCTGAAACAGTAACTTGTGACATCTGTCTTAATTGAGTAGGAACACCATAATATTCCACTAAAACTTTATCTAAAACCGCTGGATTAGCACGTCCTGTACGAACTGAAGCAAATTCTCTTTTCATCTGAGCGATTGCTTTTTCCATCTTTTCTTCGCCAAATAAAAATAATTCCTCTAAAGCTTCTGACATAATTTTCTCCTTTATATAATAATCTAATTTACACTCACATATGTTCCAACATCTTCGCCGTTCATAATTTTAACCAAACTACCTTGTGCTTTGAAATCAAAAACATTAATAGGAATTTTGTTTTGTTTACACAAAGCGCAAGCAGAAGTGTCCATAACTTTCAAATCTTTTTTAATAATTTCGTCATAAGTAACCTTATCAAACTTTTTCGCATTAGGATTAGTTCTAGGATCATCGTCATAAACGCCATCAACCCCATTTTTAGCCATTAACATAACTTCAGCATTAATCTCAGAAGCTCTTAAAGCCGATGCGGTATCAGTAGTAAAGAATGGATTTCCTGTTCCTGCAGCAAATATTACAACACGTCCCTTTTCTAAGTGACGAATTGCCCTGTGACGAAGATATGGTTCGCCAATTTGGTTAATAGCAATGGCTGTTTGAACCCTACAATCAACTTCAATTTTCTTCAATGCACATTGTAAAACAACTGCATTCATAACTGTTGCAAGCATACCTACATAATCACCAGAAGCTTGATCCATACCAAGCTTTGCACTGTTTTTCATTCCACGAAATATATTACCGCCACCTACCACGACAGCGATTTCAACTCCACGTTCATATATAGAACGGATTTCTTCAGCAATCATTTCAACAGGTTTTGGGTCAATCCCAAACTGCTGATCGCCCAACAAAGCTTCACCGCTGATTTTTAGTAAAACGCGTTTGTATTTATTATCAACCATTAGTTTCCTCTTTCTTAAACCCTAAATGCTCTAAGCATCTTATTTATATAGTATTAAAAATTAGTCTAATTGTAAAGCTTTCTATAAGCTTAAATAGAAATCTTTAAGCAACTTTGCATCATCTTCAATATTTGGGCTTTCACATACAACTGCCCCTTTGACATTAAACTCTTTAAACGCTTTTAATAAATCTTTGTAATTAAAATCAGATTCTTCAAGATTTAAATGTTTTTTCTCGCCCTTTGCAGAATATTCAATGCCTGCAATGTGTGCATGGAAATTTTCTAAAGCAACTTGTCCCAATTCATTTCCAATTTTTTCAAAAATAGAAGCAAATTCATCATAAGTATTCCAAAAACCATTATATCTAGCGTGTATATGTGAAAAATCTACACAAGGAAGCACCGTTTCAAACTCTTTTGATAAACGAATAATCTCATCTAAATCACCCCATTGAGTAGACTTACCCGTAGTTTCAGGGCGTATCCAAATCTTATTATCGACTTTTGCCAAAGAATCTGTAATAATTTTTGTTTGAGCTTTAATCTTCTCATAAACAATATCCGCATCTTGATTAAGATAAAAACCCGCATGATACGTTATACTATACCCTCCAAGCTCGTTCGCAGTCATTGCAGTCTCAATAATTCTTTGAACACTCGCTTCAACTTTATCCTCTTCTCTAGCATTAAGATTTACATAAAAAGGTGCATGCGCTGTAATAATTTTTCCATTATCTTTTACAGCTCTTGCAACATCTTCACGACTCTTATCAGAAATTCGCACGCCATGAACAAATTCTAGTTCTAAGCCGTCCAAACCCATTTCATCGTGAATTTCAAAACCTCTTTTATATCCCTTTGTTCCAGCTCGCAATGGCACACCAGCTGTTAAAAAATATAATTTATCCATTTACCCCTACTTAAATTCTTCACCAATTTTAGGATTAACTATTCTTATAAAATCTTTACTATCACCCATAAAAAAGCTTCCAAATTGAAGCACTGTTGGCGCTATCAAGCCCTTTGCAGTTGCAATAAAGAACTTATCATCCTCTATTTTAGCAACTGTCCCTGCAGGATGTGGAATACAAAATGCATCAGAAGCAACTTCTGCTTTCATAATACGCATCATATTACCCCTAAATGTCGTATTTGCTATCAAAAATGGGTTTAAAGCTCTAATAAACCTTTCAATTTCTTCAGCAGTCTTATTATAATTTATAAAAAGATCTCTATCGTCTAAACCTTTACCCGAAATAAAATCTCCATTTGGCTGAGGAATTCTAGGTAACTCCTGTGTTTCATAAGCTTGTAAAACTTGTAATAAAAGCTCTATCCCCAAGACATTTAATTCATTAAAAAGAGTACCCATAGTTGCCTTTGAGTGAATATGATACCCTTTTTGAATAATTATATCTCCAGTATCAAAGCCCTCATCCATAAAATGAATAGTTACCCCTGTCTCTGTTTCTCCGTTCATAATTACACGAGAATAAGGGTTTCCACCTCTATATTTTGGCAACAATGACGGATGAACATTAATAAATCCATCTTTTGTTGAATTTAATAAAACTTTTGGAATCTTGTAATTAAATGAACACACAACCGCAACATCAACGTCCAATTCTTTAATTTTTTGTATTAATTGAGGCTCATCCAATTCATCATATTCAATGAAATTAAGTCTTCTTGAAAGTGTAAAGTTTTTAAAATCAACATACATGTTATGATCTTTTTTAGGCCCCAAAACACCGACAATATTAACCCCAGCCATTAAAAGACCGTCGAGTCCAATATATGCCATGTCCGGAATTCCAACAAAAAGTATTCTCTTTTTAAACGTGTTCTTATTAAACATATTTCTTTACCGTAACTAAACCTAGTATAACAGATATTACACAAATTAACAAACTTGTTACTACATAGAGAGAGGCTCTTAAATATTCTTGATTTTGAATAAATACAGTAAGCTCAATTGATAAAGCGCTAAGTGTACTTAATCCGCCACAGAATCCTGTTATTAAAAGAAGTCTATAGGCAGAATTAACCTCCGTTTTATAAATTAAAAATGTAAAAACGAAAGTAGCAATAAAACATCCTAGAAAATTAGCTATTAATGTACCCAGTGGAAAATAAGAAGCTCTTGGTAAAATAATGTATAGGCAATACCTGGTTAATGCTCCTAAACCGCCACCTAAGAAAACCATTAAACCGTTCATTATTTGACCTCAACATGTGCTAATTCTTCAACAAACTTTTGGCAAGATTCTACCATGTTAGTACAATGAGCTTTTCTTTCAGGACTACCCATATCTAAACCTCGAGTTAGTACTCTGCAACAAGTTGCACCATGTTGTTCCATAAATTTAGTTATAAGTTCTTTAGCTTTTGCTCTTGCAAGATTTTCATTTCCAGCTTTGTTTTCTCGCCCGAACTGTGCTCCTATGACCATTTGTGCACCAGCTACAGCTCCGCAAAGGCATCCAACACCCATTCCACCAGAAAAAGATGTCGCCACAGGCAAAATCTCTTCAGAGACTAAACCCTCATCAATTGCCCATTTAATCATACTTTCAGAACAGGAATAACCATTATTAAAATATTCAGTAGCTCTCATCATTAATTCCTCTTTTATGTTAATAACATTATAGCAAAAAATATATTTAGATGGTTTAACTTGTTTGTATACACAAAACTAGAGCAAATATATGAAAATTAATCCCATAAACTCATATAATTATTTTAATAATAACAATAGAGCATCTAACTATAGATATAATTATAAAACATTTGATACGGTATCTTTTAAGGCAAGAAGATTATCTACTCCTGTTGAAAAAAGAATGAGTGATTATGCTATAAAAATGTTGCAAGGTGCTAAATTAAAAAATGGACAACAAGTTTATATTAAAGGAGCATCATATTATTTACCTTTTATGGAAATACTTTCAAGAGAAGCTTATAAAAATCATTCAGGACTTGTTCAGCTGGATGTGTTAGAAGAATCTTTAGAAGCTTTGAAAAAGAAATATAATAAAACTCAGACTCTCGATTATGAAAAAGAAAAAATAGAAGAATTAAAAAAGGCTGGAGCATTATTTTTTGTTTTCAATGAAGAAAATGACCCGTACAAACAAGCTCGAGTTATGAAAATTGAAGCAAAAGAAGAATATGGAAAAAGATATGTAAAGATACCTCCACGCATATCTAAGCTATTTAAAATTAATCCTAAAGAAATTTTTGAAGAAGCTTTGGATTTACACAAAGGACAAGCTGTACAAATTATCGCAGAAAGAGAACAAATACCAATCGTAAAAAAACTTATGCAATATCTATTTGCAAAAAATAATACTGAAATTGTAGACACTTATATTCCAAATGCCAGCAATCAGAACTTGTTATTATACGCTGATGAAGAAGTTTTAGATAAAATTCCTGATTATAAATTAGGAGAAGCTAATGAACATTTGACAAAAGATATTGCTCAATTAACACTTTATTCTCCTAATCCAAGAGCTAATGAAGGCATACCTGTAGATAGAATTACAAGACGTTCTCAAGCTGCCTACAATAATTATGATTATGCAATGGCAAACTATCTTATGTCAGCTGATTTACCTTGGACTTTTTATTATGCACCAACTACAGCTAGCTCAATCGATGCATATCCCGAACTAGCAGATGACAAACTAAAATTAATTGCAAAAGCTTATGAAGATGCAAGTATTATTAATAGAGTTGGTAGATTAAAAGAACATATTAAAACTTTAGATTATAGGGTAAAAAAGATGAATCAGCTTATAGAAGATGGTTATAGAACTTTCCACTATGTAAGTGTAAATCCTAAAACAAGAGAACCTGATGGTATAACTGATTTTAAGGTTACTATGTCTCCTAAATCTATTTTTAAAAACGCTCGTTTTGATAAACCAAGATTTAACCATCACCCTTTTGCTAATGTTCCAAGCGAAGAAGTGTTTACAGCACCGTTAGCAGATAGTGCAAATGGGAAAATTAAAGCAACAAAACCTCTCGCTATTTTCGGACAAACTATTAATGGTTTAGAATTTGAGTTTAAAAATGGGGGCGTAAGCTCAGTAACAGCTGAAACAAATATAGAAAATATAAAAAATTTTATTGAATCAAATCAAAACGCTAATAGACTTGGCGAAGTTGCAATAGTTGCAGGCTCACCAATAGCTCAAATGAATCGAATATTTAATAATATTCTACTTGATGAAAATGCGACATCACACTTAGCTTTAGGAGCAGCTTTCCCAGATACAGTTAAAGGGACTAGGGATTTAGACCCTTATGGTGAGTTACAAGATTATTTAGAAAAAGAGAAAATAAATATTTCAAATATTCACGCAGACTTCATGATAGGGGGAAAAAATATTGTAATAACAGCGATTAATGATAAAACCGGCGATAGCAAAGTAATTGTACATGATGATAAGTTTTTATTATAAAAATACTAGTAAAAATTATTTGGGGGTAGCTTAATATAAAAGCACCTAAAATATAGATAATTTACCCCTAAATATTATACGCAATGAACCTACAAAGCTCGATTAGTTTTTCTGGATAAATTCCAATTAATACAGTTATAATCGTCGTGAATATAAGTACAAATTTTTGTGAATAAACTACTTTTAAAATCACGCCGTTATCAACATTCTCAAACAATGGCAAAATCAACTTTAGGTAATAATAAAGTGCTACAACAGTTAAAATCAATAAAGCTAGTAAGAATGGAATAAATATGAGGCCGGAATGTGCAATTGCTGAAAATAGATAAATTTTTGCAATAAACCCAGATGTTATCGGAAAACCTGCCAACCCTATAATCGCAACAACATACGCAAGAGTTAACCCTATATTCTTTTTAAAAAATCCATTGAAATCATCAATATACATACCTACTTTATTGGCCTCTGCAATGTTTAAAAAAGCAAATGCTGAAATATTCATAATGACATAAGCAATTAAATAAAAAATTACAGTCGAAAGATTATAGACAGATACTAAACTCGCTGCAAGAAGAATGTATGAAGCATTCGCAGCAGAAGAACAACCAAAAATAACTTTTACATTTTTTTCTTTTATTGCATAGGTGTTAGCCCAAAGAGCAGTGAACAAAGCTAGAAAAGCTAATACAAAAGTTAATTCAAAGCTTCCGCTAAGAGCGAAAACAATTAAACGACAAAGGATTCCGAATAAGGCAAGCTTTGGTATCGTAGCCAAAAAAGCTAATACAGATGTTTCGCAACCTTTAAAAACATCCACTACCCAATTAGCAAAAGGATAAATTGCAAGTTTAGAAAGTAATCCCAAAACAATCATTATTACTGAAAAAGTATATAGTAAGCTTGATTGACTTTGTACAACAATTTCATATATTTCATTAAAATTCAGGCTTGATGTCAACCCATAAAGATAAGATACACCAAATAAAAACACTCCTGTTGAAATCGCATTTGTAATCAAATATTTAAAAGAAGCTTCTTTAGATTGGTATCCTTTTGCAGATGCTATCAAAAAGTATGTTGGAAAACTTAATAACTCTAAAGAAATAAATAGAGTTAAAAAGTCATTTGAGTTAACAACACTCATTGCACCTAGAACTGCAGTTAATAATAAAGCATGAAACGTAAATGCGTTTTGACGCATATTTTGCACAATGTTTTTTGCCAAAAGCACCACAAAAAATCCACAAAGTAATATCACAAAATGGAACAATAGAGTATAACTATCTGACATCAAAGCACCACGAAAAGCAAAATATTGAGGTTCTGTTTGCACAGTTGACAATAACATTATTGCCATTGAAATCCCAACAGCTGAAATCCATCTAGCAGATCTATAACATTTTAATGGAGCACACATTGCTAAGATAAGCTGTATAAAAATAAATAATGCTATGCAACCTTGTGGAAGCAATATGTTAAAAAAATCATTTATCATTAAATTGCTCCTACAAAATTAAGTATCGCATTTGGATAAAGTCCAAATAATACAAGTCCTGCAACAACAGATGCCAAAATAACAAATTCGTGTACTGAAATATCATTCACCTTTTCAAAACAACCCTGTTTTTCCCCAAAAAATGCTTCGTGTAAAAACTTTAACATATAACAAGAGCTTGCAATTAATAATGGTAAAGAAAGAATTGAAGTAATTTTTAATACAATTGATAAATCTGAGAATAATGCGCTTATTATTGTTAATATTTCACTTATAAATGGTGCAAAAACAGGAATTCCAATAGAAGCTAAAACAATAAGCGTTGCAAAACCAAATAAACGTGGCATATTTTGAGCTATTCCGCCCAAGACTCTTATATCTCGAGTCTTACATCGTAAGTAAACAATTCCGCATATAGTAAATAGACCTGCTGTCACAAGAGCATGAGCCACCATATGAAATACCGATGCAGATAGTCCTAATTGGTTACAAGCACAAAGACCCAATAAAATTAATCCCATATTTGAAATACTTGAATAAGCAACAATTCTTTTTATATCAGTCTGTGCGTATGCAACAAAAGCAATATAAATTATGTTTAAGAAAGCAAAAACCGCCAATACAGGAGCAACTATTTTAAAAGATTCACCCATCATTTCATAATTAAACCTATATATGCCATAAGCACCTGTTTTCAACAAAATACCAGCTAATATTATACTTACTGGCGTTGGGGCATTAGTGTGTGCATCTGGTAACCATGTATGCAAGGGAACTATAGGAAGCTTTACTCCAAAACCAATGATTAAACAAATTGCGATAAATAATTGGATACCAACTGGTATATAACTATCTATAACATCTGAAAATGTTGCTGACAAAGTTCCAGTAGCGACATAATTATAATAATGCAATAAAAGGATTCCAAGCAACATAAACATGCTACCTAAAAAAGTAAATAGAACAAATTTTGTTGCTGACTTTTTAGCATCAGGAGTCACTTCATTTGAATATTTTCCGCCGATTAAAAAATACGCAGGAATAAGTTCTAATTCCCAAAACATAAAGAATAAAAACATATCATTTGCAGTAAAAATCCCTAAAATTGCAGACATCAAAAGCAACATCATAGAATAATAAAATTTATGGTTCATTCTAATATTCATCTTGCTTGAAATAGAAGCTAGCAAGAAAATAAATGAAGTTAAAGCAACCAAAATTATAGATATACTATCTATCTGAAAAGCAAATTTAATACCTAAAGATTGAACCCAGTCACCGCCCAATAAATGAATTTGACTAAAATATGGATTTGCAGAATCAAAAAATATCAGCATTAGCGTTGCATATAAAAAATGAAAGCTAAAAACACCTTTTGCAAATCTTCTTATTGAAATCTCATTACTAGTAAAAAAAGGTGACATTATAAAAAACGACATCAACATCGGCATAAATACTAAAAATGGTATTGAAAAGATTTTCTCCATTTACACTCCTCCACTTACAAAGCTTATTATAGCTGTATAACTTAATATTAAGCAAGTCAATATAATTGTAATTATTACAAATGCATAAGCATTATATGTTTGAACATTACCACTTTGGGCTTTTAAATCATATATAGAAAGCTTTTTAAATGTTTTAGTTATAAAGTCTATTAAAGCATTCATTATATTTTTTTCAACAAAGTTTGAAATTTTCACACCAAACTTTATTGTATTTAGAACTGGCTTATAATTAGCTAATATCTTTGTATCAATCAAACTGGCCAAGTAAGTAATCTTGTCATAAGCATAAACACAAACATTTGTATAAAAATTATCTAAATAAAAACCGTTATAAGCTAGAGGATAAATAATTGGAACTTTCCAAAAAGCATTTTTCACATATAAAATATAAACTAAAACCCATGCTGTAATTGATGCCCAAAAAGGCTCAGCCACCTGATATTTTGCAGTAAAATGTAAGTAAACATAAAATAAAATGTTAAAAACTAAAAGTAAAATATAAGATATTAGTTCAAATTTACCTAGCTTAGCTTTCTCTATTCCATTTTTATCATATAAAAACAATGCAAGACGCATAATATAAAATGCTGTTAAAAAAGAGATTATAGATATTACAACTGTTCCATACACTCCCAAGTTTGTTGCAAGCATTTCTTTAGCCAATAATCCAGAGAAAAGAATGCCAGAAAGAGAAAGTCCCGTTACTAAAAAGATAACAAAACTTACATAATTCCATTTCTTTTCTTCATCAGGGAGCGTGATAAACAAAAGTGATTTTATGAAAGCATGCGCTATAAAAAGAGCAAACATCGCTTTAATATTCAATATACCCAAAGCAAAATACATAAGACCAAAATTTGCAGAAGTTGAGTATGCAAGAACTTTCTTAGGATTAGTTTGAGCACAAGCTGATATAGAACAAACTAAAGAAGTCAAGAGTCCTATAGACATTAGTCCTTTTAAAATAATTGGTTCAAAAGTCATTAGAGGTAATACCCTCATCATTAAATACAACCCTGCTGCAACAAGTGTCGCAGAGTGAAGCAATGAGCTTACTGGTAATTTAGCTTCCATAGCATCTTGTAACCATGTATAGAAAGGAAACTGTGCTGACTTTATGGCAGCTCCAATTATAAACAAGGCACATATAATCCAAAACAAGGGTGTTGAAGTATATGCGTACATAAGCGTTGTAATCATATTCATATCAACAAAAGAAAGTGTTGTAAAAGTTTTATTTGGAGCATAATTGTACATAAAATAAGAACAAGTAATAATTGCACTTATCAAAGCAGTATCACCTATCCTGTTCATTATTAAAACTTTTTTAGAAGCAATAGATTTTTCCTTTTTAAAATACTCAAACCCAATAAGAAGATAAGAAACAATCCCAATTAGTTCCCAAAAAAAGTATAATTGATACAGGTTAGGACTAAAAAATAATCCTGCCATTGCAAAGCTAAAAAGATTTATAAATGCATAAAATCTATAATTTTTCTTTTCATTTTTCATATAAGAAATAGAAAAAATTTGCACTGCAAAAGCTATCAAGAAAAGTACTAGAGCAAAAATAAGTGACATTCTATCAATATGTAAGCCAGCATTAATCGCAAAATCATTAATTTTCAAAAAAGGAAAATCAACATTCAATATATTATCTGCAGGGAGCTTACACAATGCTCCTGTGCAAATTAAAGCACCCAATAACGATGATAAAATTGTTAAAGAATAGATAATACCTTTATTAACATAGACAGAAAAAAATCTACCCCCCATTACTATGAGAAAAATCCATAACGGAACTAAAAGTATTAAATATATATTATCTAAAAACAATTCACTCAATTTTATAAATCTCCGTATTTGTCAATATTCTCAGACTCTTTTTGTATATACATAAGGTAAAAAATATAAAGAGCAACAGCCAACTCAACAGCTCCTATTGCGACATAAAACAAAGCCATTATAAAACCATCTAATTGAACATTGTCACAAAAGGTTGCAAAAGTCACAAAGTTTATATTAACACCTGTTAGAATAAACTCAATACAAATTAGCACTTTAATTATATGCTTCGATGTAATTGATCCAAATAATCCAATTAAAAACAATAATAGGCCTAAGAATAAATAATGATACATTGTTATTTCTTGCATTTATTTATCCTCCGGAATAATGTAAGCCCAACCACAACAATTGTGAGAATTAGCGAAACTAATTCAAAAGCCCATACATATCTAACATAGATACCATTACTAAAAGCTGAAAAAACTTGTAAAGAGTTTAATGTAATCTCCTCTGCAAAATTGAATCCCATAGGCACAATTGCTAAAGAGGTTAGAATTAAATAAACCATTGCTAATACAAAAATACCTGCAGTTAAGAATAAAACATATTTCAATTTACCTGACGATTCTTCTTGCATTTTACCTTTTGTATTTGTAAACATTATCGCAAGTCCAAGTATCACAGGAACCGCAATTCCATATATTGCAATCTGAATTACTGCATTATATTCTGAGCCCAAAATATAGAAAAAGAAACCTGCAAAAAAGAATACAGCAATTGCACATAAAAGTGAACGGAAAATATTCCTATAGCCAATCGTAAGTAACGCCATAAGAATCATTAAAGCACTCACAGGATAAAAAATAATAGGATTATCTATTCCGCTCATTTATGCTCCTCTATTTCGTACACTAATTCTAACATCTCATTATTATTTGTAGCAAGTTCGTAGTCTTGAGTAGTTTTAATAGCTTTTACCGGACAATAATAAGTACAGTTTCCACAAAACATACATTTTTTTAAATTTATTCTAAACTTCTTATCCTCAATTGTAATTGCACCAGTTGGACATACTTTTAGGCAGGTACCGCATTTTATACAGCCTTCCACTTCTAATTTTCCCCTAAAATTGTCTCCGACTGGGCGTTTTTTTTCTGGATACTCCAGAGTCACAGGGCTTTTGAATATATGTTTAAAAACTGTAAATAAACTTAGGAGAGTATATTTAATATTCTTAAGCATAAACCCCTCCCATCATAAAATATTTCAAAATAACCATAATAAATAAATTTAATATTGAAATAGGCAAAAGAATTGTCCAAGAAAATTTTAATAAATCAAAAGATGCCATTCTTGGCAAAGTAGCTCTAACCCATATCATAATAAAAATTACAACAAAAGATTTTAAAAGCAACCAAAAAGCTTGCTCAAAATAAATCATAATTCCACCTAAAGAGCCCGTAAAAAGCATGGGGGATAAATATTTTCCTAATGGTGAAAGATAACCACCTAGAAACAATACTGAAAATAATAACGAATTTGCAAACAGCATTGCATATTCGCTTAAATAAAACATAGCAAACCTCATGCCCGAATACTCAGTATTGTATCCTGCAATCAATTCACTTTCTGCTTCTGGTAAATCAAAAGGGCAGCGATTTGTCTCCGCAAGAAAACAAATAAACATTATTATAAAACCGATAACACAAGGAAAACAAAACCAACCTAAAACCCCTAACTGACTACTTTGAGCCAAAGTTATCTGTGTAAGATTTATAGAAGAAGCCAAAACAATAATTGATAAAACAGTAAATGCAACTGGCAATTCATAAGCTAAAATTTGAGCAACATTTCTTATTGCACCAATTAATGAATACTTATTATTACTTGCCCAACCCGCTAATAATATTGACAATACTGGCATTGTAGCAAGGATTACATAAATTAACAAATTTGTTTGAAAGTTCATAAAAGTAAATTCTGAACTATATGGTATCAATCCTAGTAAAATTAATACTGGAACAAAAATAAGAATTGGTGCTAGATTAAAAATAAACTTATCAGCCCCATTTGGAGTTACGTTTTCCTTACATAAGAGTTTTAAAGCATCTGCAACAGTTTGCAAAATTCCCCATAATCCAACACGATTAGGACCTTTTCTTTGTGTAAACCAACCCAATAATTTTCTTTCAAAAAGCACAAGAGCCAGAATAACAATTAAAATAGCTACAAAGATAATACAACAAGGAATAACATAGAAAGTTATATCCCCAAACATTTGCGGAATATTATGCTTCGCCAAAAATTCAATATATAAAAAATACAAATAATTCATTATTTATCAACCTCCGGCAAAATTATATCCAAAGATCCTGCAATTGCTATTGCATCATTCAAATATGTTCCAACTAAAAGTTTTCTCAAAAGATTGACTGCATAATAAGAACCAGTACGCCATTTTAAACGATATGGAGATAGCCCGCCATCGGAGTTAACATATATGCTTGCTATGCCTCTTGGAGCTTCTATCTCAGAATAATATTCCCCTTTTGGAAGCTTTAATGATAGAGGATTAATAAGATTTTGTTCTAAATCTTCATCCTTTTTAAGATATTCTAAAGCTTGTTTTGCAATACTAACACTTTCAATTATTTCCAAAATTCTTGCTTTATAACGAGACCAAGCATCTTTACCATTAAGCACAACTGGTTGCACATAGAACCCACAATATAAATTATCTTTTAAACGCAGATCCAAATCTACACCACTCGCTCTTAAGTTTACACCTGTAATTCCATTATTAATCGCAACCTGAGGAGTTAATACGCCTTTCCCTTTTGTTCTTTGCAAAAATATAGGATTTTCAGTAATAATTCTCTCATAGTCTTTAACTTTTTGTGGTAAAAGATTTAAAATACTTTCAACATCTTCTAAATCAAAAACATCTCTCCTAACACCACCAAAAACAAAATAATTGTTCATCATTCGCTGTCCTGATATTTTTTCAAAATATTGAAGAATCTGTTCTCGTTCTCTGAAAGCATAAAAAAATGGAGAAGTTGCACCCAAATCCATCAAAAAAGCTCCAATCCAAAGCAAATGTGAAGCAATACGATTAAGTTCTAAAAGCATAACCCTAATCGCACGAACACGAGCTGAAAGTTCTACATTATGTGCTTTTTCAACAGTTCTGCATAAAAGCTCGGAGTAGAAAAAACCTGCTAAATAATCCATTCTATCAACCATTGGTAAATATTGAATATAGGACAATTTTTCAGCAATCTTTTCCATACCCCTATGAAGATATCCAACGTCAGGTTCACAAGAGAGAATCTTCTCCCCCTCTAGCTCTAATATCAACCTCAAGACACCATGAGTAGACGGATGTTGAGGCCCTAAATTTATCTTGAGCTTACTCATTCCAACTTAGCCTTTCGTCTTTTTCTACATAATTTTTCTTTAAGGGATGTCCTTCCCAGCTTTCAGGCATATAAAGTCTTTTAAGCTCTTTATTCCCGACGAAATTTATTCCGAACAAATCATATATTTCTTTTTCATCAGCTACAGCTGAGTCAAAAATATTGGAAACACTTTCAGCGTCATCGATTACTGTGATTGAAACTAAAACTTCTTCTTCATTATCAATAGAATAAAGTCTATAAATGAGTTCAATTCCTTCATCCATTTTATCAACCGCTAAAATCTCTTTTAAAAAATCAAAATGATAATTCTTTTTTATAAATTCAATAGTCCTATTAAGATTAGATTTTATTACAATCTTATCCCCAACAAGTTCCGAATCTCCAAATATATTTTTAAACTCTAACCAGTTCATTTACACTCACTTTCTTATAAAGATTAAACGCCTATTTTGGTAACAGTAAAGTCGTTGTCAACCAAAAGCCCACAATACTCTTTTAACTTTGGAGTATGATTTTCCATAAATTCATGTCTTTTGCTGATGCTTTCATTTTTTATTTCTTTCTGCAATTTTCTGATTGCATCTAACAATGATTCTGGCTTTGGTGGACACATCGGAAGATAAATATCAACAGGTATTATTTTGTCGATACCATTAACAACTGAATAGGAGGTCTCATTAAACATTCCACCACCACAAGTACAAGCTCCCATCGCAATTACATATTTAGGCTCAGGCATTTGTTCATAAAGCCTCAACAAAGCTGGCGCCATTTTATGAGTAATTGTCCCAGCACATATTAATAAATCTGCTTGTCTTGGAGAACCTCTAAATACTTCTGAACCAAAACGTGCAATATCATTATTTGAAGCAACTGTCTGCATCATTTCAATCCCACAACAAGAAGTTGCAAAAGTTAGTGGCCATAGAGAATTTGCTCTACTCCAATTGAGAATATAATCGATTGAAGTCACTATAACATTCATTATAACCACCTCAACATCTTTCTTTTTATTGCAAATATTAGACCAAAAAGCAGAATTGCTACAAATATAAAAGCTTCAATTATTGCAAAAAGTCCAAGAGAATTCATATTTACAGCAAATGGATATAAAAAAATCGTTTCCACATCAAAAATTAAAAACAGAATTGCATAATTAAAATATTTGATATCAAATTTTATTCTTGCATCACTAAACGGTTGTAACCCGCATTCATATGTTGTATTTTTAACAGGAGAATCTTTTTTGTATTGGCAGACAAAACCAGCAACAATCATTAATACTGCAAAAATAACTGATAGAACTGTGAAAATTGCCAAACATATAAGCTCTTTCAAAGCATATCCCCCTTTAAAAGATATTGTACTAAAAAATTATTTGATATAATAGTGATTATTATATAATATTAAGACGAATTTATGCGACAACTTTCTATAACAGTTTTATTAGTTTTTGCTTTTATAATCTCAGGGGTTTACCCCGTTTTTTCAGCTGTTACAGGGAAAATAGAGTATAATATACCAATTGATTACTCAAACCTTTCAGAACAAGATCTTAATATTAAAGCTCGTCATTATTTTTATAATGCATTACAAGCAAAAGATGGAGAAACTACAGAATATATTACGCAAGCATTAATACTATATTCTATTTTACAAAATATGAATCCAGAACATACAGAATACTCCGTAAGACTAGGGATTTTATATGACAAAATAAATAAAGATCGTTATGCAAAAGGTAATTTCGCAAGAGCAATTCAAGTTAACCACACCAACCCAAAACCTTATTTTTATTATGCAGAATACTATTATAAAAGACAAAGTTACAGAAAAGCTTTAAAATACTACAAAGAAGCTTATAAATATGGCTATGAAAAAAATTATGACACTTTGTATAAAATGGGTGATATCTACGAAAAATTTGGAGATACTCGTTCAGCATTAAAATACTTAAAAGAAGCTGAAAAACAAAGTCCTAATAATGATTTAGAACTTAAAATCAAACGAATAGAATCAAACGATGCTATTAACAAAGAATATTATTCAGACACACGAATTCGTGGATAGATTTGAAATTAAATCCTTTTTAAAATAAAATTAAATTATGAAGAAATTTGCGTTAGTATTGTTGTTTATATTATTTACAATTCCATGTATAGCGTCAGAAGAGCTCTCAAAACAGGCTATCGCATTTTATAGCGATAACAATACAAACAAGGCTCTTGATTTGCTTTTACAAATTGAGGAAAAAAATAGAACTCCTCAAGATTGGTTAATTTTAGGTAATATTTTAGAAGAAAACGGAGAAAAAGCTAATGCAATATATATGTATCAAAAAGCTATTGCAGTAAATAATAAATATTATAAATCTTACTACAACCTTGCCAACATATTTCTTGAAGAAGAAAAATATAGTTTAGCAATTGAACATTATAAAAAAGCTATTAAATTAAATAAAAACAACCCTTATCTTCATTATAATCTGGCTTGTGCCTATATTAAATCGGGAGATATTAAAAAAGCTAAAACTAGCCTGATCAACGCTGTAACTTTGAAAAACGACATTCCAGAAGTGCATCATAACCTTGCTTTTGTATACAAAAGCTTAGGAAAAGAAAAAATTGCTCAATCATATTTAGATAATTACAATAAACTTTTACAAAACAGTTTCTAAACAAGTGTTAAAAAATTATTTTTAGAGAAAGTTAATTCTCTTAGTTCCTTAATCCTTTGACGAGCAAAAACTGCGTCTTCTGAAAACTTTTTAAGCTGTAAAAATTTTCTATAATACCTAATAGCATCAGAATACTTTTCTAGCTTATCAAAGCTCATAGCAATACCTAAATAAGCTTTATAATAATCTGGGTTTTTCTTAATTAGTTGAAAGAACGTTTTGGAAGCTTCTTCAAAATTACCCATACCCATTAACATTGCAGCTTTGTTATAATATGCTTTCAAAAATTCAGGATTAGTTTCGATAAGCTTATTGTAAATCATTAAAGATAAATCTTCTTCCTCTACAAGCTCATGAGCAATTGCCAACTGAATTTGTGCTTCTAAATTCTCTCTATTAATAACGATACTTTGTACTAAATGTGGGATTGCTTCTGCCGGTTCACCGTTAGAAAGGTGACAAACGCCTAATTCAAAAAAATATTTATCATTTTTATCATCAATTTGAATAAGCTTTTCCAGCATTTTTATTGCTTTTGTATATTCAGTTAAATATTTATATGACGATGCTAAGCCCCAATAAGCCTCCTGATGATCTCTATCCATCATAATAGAATCTAAGTAATATTTAACCGATTCACGGTAAGATTTAGCAAACCTAAGTGCATCTGCTTTAATACACAATTCATAAGAACGTGATTTTTTCGGCAGTGTAACCTTATTCATAGCCTTAGCTAAGTTTTGCTCAACATTTGAGTTAATTTGCATGAACCTCTCCCAAGTTTATTTTATTAAACTTATGCTTGTGAGATAACATACAAATGGTGGATATTTAATTAAAAATATTATGTAAAAAGGAGGTTGGTATGAATACCAACCTCCTTTTGAATCTCTTGAAAAAGATTAACGTTTGCTGAATTGGAAACGTTTTCTTGCTCTTTTTCTACCGTATTTTTTACGTTCTTTAACACGAGCGTCACGAGTTAAAAGACCTTCAGCTTTCAATACAGCTTTATATTCTTCATTTGATTTTAATAAAGCTCTTGAAATACCGTGTCTGATAGCCGCTGCTTGAGCAACAATACCGCCACCTACAGCTTTAACTCTTACATCATATTTTTCTTGATTTTCAGTTAAAACAAGTGGTCTGTAAACCATCATTTCAACAGCTGGCATATTGCCAATATAAGCTTGTAAAGTTTTTCCGTTAACGAAAATTCTACCTTTACCTTTTACTAATTTAACAACTGCAACCGCACATTTACGACGGCCAGTAGCCATAATCATCTCTTTAGAATCAGCCATTATTTAGCCTCCTTTTCTAAAACTACTGGTTTTTGAGCAGCATGTGGGTGCTCAGGACCGCAGTATACTTTTAATTTATTGAATTGTTCTGCACCTAAAGTATTGTGTTGTAACATACCTTTAACAGCTTTTTCAATTAAATTAGTTGCATCTTTTTCTCTTACTTCTTTAACTGAAGCAGATTTCAAGCCACCTGGGAAACCAGTGTGATGATAATAAATTTTATCAGTTTCTTTGTTACCTGAAACTACAACTTTCTCAGCATTAATAACGATAACAAAGTCACCAGTATCAACGTTTGGAGTGTATTCAGGTTTGTTTTTACCTCTTAAAATATTTGCAACACGAGTCGCTAGACGACCTAAGATTTCGCCTTCTGCATCGATTACATACCATTTTCTTTCAACTTCAAGAGGTTTTGCTGAATATGTTTTATTTGCCATTTTCGTTTTTCCTTCTTGTTTTTACTATTTTATTGAGAATATTCTATTCCCATTAATGTCAGCCCATACGGACTGACGGTTTTTCCCGCCTTACGACGGTCATGTGCCTCAAGAACATCTTTCATATGTTCAGGTGGCAGCTTATGTCCTTCTATTTCTAGAAGAGTACCGACTATTGTTCTTACCATATTGTAAAGAAACCTATTTCCCTCAATATGAATAAAAACTCTATCGCCTTGTTTTTCAACTTCAGCTCTAGTTATAAAACAAACTTTGCTTGGGTTTAGCGTTCCGGAACTTTTAAAACTTGAAAAATCGTGTTCACCCAATAAGAAATTCAAAGCGATTTGCATCCGCTCAATATCTATTTCGTACTTAACTCTTAAAATATCACCGTCAAAAGCTTGTTTATAACGTCTGTTAATAAACTCGTATCTGTAATATCTACTCCTTGCGGATTTTTGAGCATGAAACGAATCAGGAACAACTCTCAAGTTGCTAACTGAGATGTCATCAGGCAAGATTTCGTTCATTTGATAGACAAATTTTGAAGCAACAATTTCTTTATCATAATCAAAATGAACGACTTGTCCTAATGAATTTACACCTTTATCAGTTCTTCCAGAGAAGATTGTTTTAATCGGTCTTGTATTATCAGCGGGTTCTCCGCGTTTTATCAAAGTTCGAATTGCTTTCTCAAGTTCTCCCTGTATAGTTGGTTCTGCTATCTGTTCACCATTTTCAAACTGAATCTGACTCCCAGCGTAATTTTTACCTCTATACTGAACTTCAAGAGCGTATCGCATTAATTATACCAACTGAATTAATGCCATTTCAGAAGCATCCCCTCTACGAGGTGGAAGTCTGTAAATTCTAGTATAACCACCTTTTCTTGAAGAATATTTAACACCTATTATGCTAAATAATTTTCTAAGAACAGTTTGTTTAGCTAGTTTTTTGCCCTCTTGTGGAGCATCAAATAATTCGCCAGTAGCTGTGTCGATTAATTGGCCGATTTCTTTATCAAAGATATATCTACCAGCTAATCTTCTTGAGTTCAAGTCACCTTTTTTCGCTAGGGTGATAACATTTTCAGCATATGGTTGAAGAGCTTTTGCTCTAGCCATAGTTGTTTTGATTTCACCGTGTGTGAAAAGTTCAGTAGCTAATGAACGCAACAAAGCCTTTCTCTGGTCTGGTGCTTTACCAAGCGTATGTTTTTTTGTTTGGTGTCTCATTTTTTACTTTCCTTTATATATTATTACTATTTATATTACTCAGCTGATTCGATAACCATACCATCTTCATCTAATTCTGGGTTTGGAGCTAAGTCTAAACCAAAGTGACGTAATCTTTCGATTACTTCGTCAGATGATTTTTTACCGAAGTTTTTAATATTTAATAAGTCATGTTCTGATTTTTTCAATAATTCAGCCATTGAATTAATACTTGCTCTTTTTAAGCAATTATATGCACGAACAGAAAGTTCTAATTCATCAATAGTGATTGATGGTTCGTCAGCTGAAGCTTCAGAAACAACTTCTTCTGATTCAGAAACTACTTCTTCAATCTCACGAGTTTGAATAGTTTTTCCTGTAATACCAGCAATTTGAACAAAGTGTTCAATTAGAAGTTCTGCAGCTTGACTAAGAGCTGTAGAAACGTCTATAGTACCATTTGACCAAATTTCAAGAGTTAATTTATCATAATCAATGCTATCACCAACACGAGTATTTTCTACTTCGTAACTAACTCTTTTAATTGGCATAAATGTTGCATCAATAGGTAAAACATCAATTGCTGCAGCTGATTTAGATCCTCTAGGAACATCATTTGCAACATAACCTTTACCAGATTCAACAATTATATCAGCGTGGAAAGAACCACCTTCAGCAATTGTACAAATTAACCAGTCAGGGTTAACAACTTTAACGCCTGCAGGTAATTGGATATCACTTGCTAATACAGCACCTGGTTTATCAACATCTATTCTTAAATGTTGAGGTTCTTTAGAATCAGTTTTAACTGCTAAACCCTTAAGATTTAACATTACATCAATAACATCTTCTAACACACCTGGAATAGCTGTATATTCGTGAGTAATACCTTCAATTCTGCAAGAAGTTACAGCAGTACCTTCTAAGCTTGAAAGTAAAACACGTCTAAGTGCGTTACCGATAGTTGTACCGAATCCTCTTTCTAATGGTTCAATAGTAAATTTACCATATTGTGAACCATCTGAACCTGCCATTGTATTAACAGTTTTAATTTTTAATTCCATATTATTCTCTCCTATCAGCCTATTTTGAATAGTACTCTATAACAAGTTGTTCTTTGATTTCTGGATCAAGTTCTTCTCTTTCCGGAACTCTATCGAACGTAATTTTTAAAGCATCTTTATCAACAGTTACCCAAGCTGGAGCACAAGATAAATCAATCATGCTCATAGTATTTTTTAAGTAATCGTTGCTTTTAGCTTTAACAGTGATTACATCACCAGCTTTAACTAAATATGATGGAATATCTACTTTCTTACCGTTAACTAGAACGTGACCGTGGTTAACGATTTGTCTAGATTGTTTTCTAGTAATACCAAAACCTGCTCTGAATAGAATGTTGTCAAGTCTTGATTCAAGAAGTTGAAGAAGGATAGTACCTGTAACGCCTTTTCTTCTTGCAGCTTCATGGTAGTATTTAGCAAATTGTTTTTCGCTAACTAAATATGTGAATCTGATTTTTTGTTTTTCTGCTAAGTGTAAAGCATATTCAGAAAGTTTTTTTCTAACTGCACCGTGTTGACCAGAAGCAGTTTGTCTCATTGAAGAAGTCAACTTTCTGTTTGATAAATCAGAAACTTTTTTGTTTCTAAATAATTTATTAGTTGGTCCTGTGTATCTTGCCATTTTATTTTCTCCTTTTCTTTTGCGGGGCATCTATGGTTTGTGCTTTTGGCGAAGCTCAAGCCCCCGCAGTAATAACTATTTGAGCAATATGCTCCTACTTAATTTACGTTACACTCTTCTCTTTTTAGGAGGTCTGCATCCGTTGTGAGGAATTGGTGTTACGTCTTTAATTAATGTGATTTCTAAACCAGCAGCTTGGATAGCTCTGATTGCTGTTTCACGTCCTGATCCAGGTCCTTTGATGTAAACTTCAACTTTTTTCATACCTTGATCGATTGATTTTTTAGCTACAGATTCAGCTGCAGATTGAGCTGCGAATGGAGTACCTTTTCTAGCGCCTTTGAAACCAGCAGCACCAGCAGTAGCCCAAGCAATAGCATTACCTTGCATATCTGTAGAAGTTACAATTGTATTGTTAAAAGTAGATTGAATGTGTACAACCCCTTGCAATACATTTTTCTTTTCTTTTTTCTTTGTAGTTTTTGGTCTTGCCATTTTT